>DOPG01000479.1 GCA_003513555.1 Rhodopirellula sp.
GTGATTGGGTTCCATTGAGTGATACATGCCAGACCGCAGCGGGAGGTGGGGCTGATTGCTGCGGGGCAGTTTGTTTAGGCGCAGCTGGTTGGCCACCGGTAGCGGCCTGGGCCAGCCCACCAATCATCGTGGAAACATTGGTCTGCTGGCTTTGCATCGCCATTTTGTAGGCTTCGGCGATGGCATCGGCCTTGGCCTTTTCCGTTTCGTTCATCTTCTCATACATTCGCAACCGCTCTTCGTTCAATGCGGCGTCAGGAGATGCGGTTGCCTCTACCTTGGCAGTTTCCTGTGATGCTTCATGTTTTTTCAGATCAGCGAGTAATGCAGCATTGTCGGCACCGGCAGTGGCAATCATTGCTTCGGTACTGAGGCTTCCCAGGGCCTGCATGCGTTCAAGTTCTCGTTTATGTGAGCTGTCAGCCTTGAGGGTCTCGAGCTCAAGTTCCATGCGTTGTTGCTGTTCAGCAAAGCGAGCGTTCATCTCCTGAACTTTTTGCAGTCGCTCGATTTGGTTCCCTGACTTTTGCTGCTTGAAGTCAAGCTCCCATTCTTTCTGTCGCTTTTCAACTTCCAGCTTTTCTGCAGCTAGCCGGTTCTTCAATTCTGCGTCAAGCAAGTCCAGCTTTCGCTGGCGTTCAGCACGATTGAACTCAATATCTCCGCGGACCTCCTCCATCTTCTGTTCGTGCAGAATCGCTTCCCACGAATCGTCGCGTTTTTCACGACGATTTTCACGAATTATCTGCCACTTGGCACGTTCTTTCTCGTGCTTTTGTTCCCAGCGATGGGCGTTCTGCTGTTTTTCGCGCTCGAGCTCCTCTTTCCAGGCGTCGGCGTCAGCCGACCGGGAAATCTTGGCAAGGTCGATATCGTGTTCCATCGATTTCATTTGCACAACGTGATCGAGATCCAGACGCAGTGCGTCCAATTCCTGCTCACGTTGTAAATCAAGGGTCGCCAGTAGATGTTCGCGGAGCTGGCCACGATCTTCTTTTCTGTCGTCATAGGCTTCGACAAGCATCTCATGATCTTCTTTGCGAAGCAGCCTTTGCTTATCAACTTCGACCAACGCCTTTTTAAAATCCTCGGTGCTCTGAACCTTCGACAGTTTGTCATCCGAAACCGCTTCACGAAGTGCCGTCCTGACGGGGATCTTCTCCTTATAGTTTTCCAACCGCGCTTTCAGCTTGTCGTTCTCAACTTCAGCGGCAGCACGTTCAAGCTGGGTTTCTTTTGCTGCAAGGAACAATTCACCCTTTTTCTCGTCTAGGTGGTCACCATCTGAAGTTGGTTTGATCCATTGCAAATCATGGAATACTAACCCGTAGCGTTTCAGTCGCACATCGACGCGTGATCGAATTCCATCTGCAAGCACGCTGGTAAATTCTGGCTTGCCAACTTCATGAAAAGAATGCTGCCCCACCGTCTCTCTGATGGCCTGTGCGACCATCGGCCCAAGCATCTTCTGCATTCCTGCGACGGTCACATCATCATTTGCCCCCATCAGGTTATTCATGAACGCAAGGACATCGCGCATCTGTAATGTCCATTGGAATACAAAGTCATAGCAGACTCCTTCAATACAAGGTACGTTGTTGATTGTGCTTTTCAGCACCTGATCTTCGCCGCGAGTGAGGAAGGCGGTTGTCTGCTTATTTCGCCAGAATTGCAGACGTTCCTCCAAGGACTCGAAGGTGTACGAGCCCGCTTCAGCTTCCCCTAGCAGGACCCCATCCTCAACAAGCAGGGCTCGGGTCCCTGGCTCAATAACAAGAGAACGCTCCTTGGGCGTCGTGCCTATCAGTGGGATTTTCTCGAAGTACGCTCTGAGGTCTGGGATAGTGATGCGTACAGCATACACTTCAGGTGAAACAGCCCATCTATCGTTTTGAATGGAAACAGTCATGGGAAAACAACTCTTGTAGGTTTTTATGAAAAATTCGATATGTCGGCGTTTTGACAAAGCGTGATCAGTTTTTTTGCGATGAGCTGGAACCATTATGGGGCTGTAAGGCCGTGGCTTTGGTGGCGTTGCCAGAGTAGAAAGTTATTGTGGCGGTTGCCGCGATTATATCCCGTTAGGAAAGGAAGTAAGGGGTTATGCTTCAGATGTACAGGATAACCCCGGGGTATAGACCGTTACGCTTCCTAGTTGGGTCTAGCTGTTGATCTGGAAAGTGCCTGGATAGCCAATGTAATAGACGCTGCGTAACACGAGCATGGGAAACTCTTGAGGATTTCGTTCGTTGCAGTGTTTTTAGGGAGTTGTCACTAGCTAAAAAGAAGGGCTCGTCGCTTGGCTATTGCATCGGCAGGCTGAGAGAAACGCGAAAGCCAAGGCTGCTGCCCTGGTACGCGTCGAGGCGACTGCTACGCCGTGATGAACTGCAGTTCTGGGCATTGAGGCTAAAGTTCCCACCGCGTAAAACTCGGTGGGATGCCGAAGAACGCCCAAGCGGTTCATCGTTGGTTTCCTCAAAATCGGAACACCATTCGGATACATTGCCGTGCATGTCGTGCAACCCCCACGGGTTTGCTAATTTTTCGCCTATGGGATGCGTCTTGTTCCCAGAGTTGTGAGCGTGCCATGCGTATTTACTCAACTGAGAGTGCGTGTTATCAAAACTATATCTGGTTCTTGTTCCTGCTCGACAACCATATTCCCATTCCGATTCGTTAGGTAACCGGTAGACGCGACACACCGCGCGTTCTTCCGGAAATGTCGAAAGCTTACTGCAAAAAGCAACGCAGTCTTCCCATCGGACTCGTTCCACAGGGTTTCGACGACCTTTAAAAGTACTGGGATTGCCACCCATCACACGCTCGTATTGTTCTTGGGTGACCTCGTGTACACCGAGCAGAAAGCTGTTTTTAATCTCCACCTCTCGCTCCGCGCCATTGCTGCCCATACGGAATTTACCTGGGGGCAGGAGTTTTAATTCCATTCCGAGCGAGTTTGTGATCGGTGGAAGATCGAGAGCAATTGCATTAATATCGACACTTGCAAAGACCGCTGTGGGAAGCTTTGACAATGTTGCGGTACCAAGGCACTTAAGGACCGGGGCTGTCATATGCGCGGCGTGCAGGTGGAGATTGCGATCAATGCGAGTGATAAGGTTTTGTTTTAAGCTGGAAGCCTGATCGTGATGTGGATTTAACTCTAGATACCCCGCCGTCTGGGCTAACGCATAACAGACTTCTTGTGGAGCAAGCAGGCGGTCTGTTTTGAATTTGGCAAGGAGAGTCTCTAGCTCAGACTCAGTGGCCACAGTCTCAATCAAGGCACTTCTAAATTTTTGCTGCGATGGTAGACACGACTGAACGTCTGCCTCGGCAACCTTTTGCAGTGCACCTGTTGCATCACCTTTATTAAATAAAATTTTGGCTATCTCGAAATTCCTGTCTCTTTCTCGAATCGCTTGTTGAAAGTTTTGCTGGCGTGCGAGTAACGTCGACTTGAGTTTGGGGTCACAGCCGAGCTTGATTCCACGTTCAACAAGTGGAAGCAAGTTGTCAAGTTCACGAGAAGAGTTCGCATTGCAGATTTTTTCGTGTAGAGTCTCTGATGCCTTTAGATCGGTCTGCAATTTCTTTAGGTATTGTCTCATATGCGAGGTTAAAAAATCAGGAGGGATGTCTTGCATTGAGTCAATTGCGGCGGTGTAATCGAACACGGCACGGTATTGTTTTGCGGTGTCGAGGGCTTGCTTAGCCTTTTGTTGCATGAGGTCAGTTTGCTCCACGCACTTGTCGCGATAACTGACCGCCCAATTTTGAAAGAAAAGAAATCGTTGGTCTTCTAGACGCAACAGAGGTGCGAGTTTGTTAATTGCCTCTATAAATCGCTTTTCAGAATAAAGGTTTTCAGCTTTGTTTTTAATTGCAGAGTATTCGTCTTTTCTTGTTTGCTGTGTTTTGCGTTGGTCACTGCCGCATGCACCACATATTTTCTCCCAAATTGCTATTCGTTGTGAACATGCCAGGCAGGGAACTAGCAGTGGCGCTGCGCATTCCCTGCAAAACTTACGACTTGACTCGTTGAGTGTGTGGCACACCTGGCATTCACCAGTTGCCAGGGCTCCTGTGAGCGGTAAAGCTAGCTTGGGGGGGGGGGCCTTGCTGCTAAACAGGGCAGTGCGGAGTTCTTTAGTGTTTTGGAAGCGTTCGTCCTTGGAATCCTCCAGAGCCTGACCGAGTGCTCTTTCCAGAGAGGGGGGCAGCAACTCAAACCGAATGATTTTGGGACTCTTTCCAGTAACCATTTGATACAGCGTCGCGGCGAGACTCCAAAGGTCACTGCGTGGATCAACTAGGGATGCGTCCTGACGTTGTTCCGGCGCCATGAAATCAAGCGTGCCCAGAACGGCACCCGCCATCGTCATTGTGTGATCGCGTGAATCGGCTTTAGCCAAACCGAAGTCTGTCAACTTGGGGACACCATCACCGGTTAGCAGAATGTTCGCTGGCTTGATATCGCGGTGAATGATTCCAGCGTCATGGGCTCGCCCCAGGCCGTCGCACAACTGGCAAGCCAGATCAATTGCTTCTCCGAGCGGCATTGGTCCTTCCTGGCAGCGATCCAGAAGTGTGCCGCCAGCAACATACTCCATGATCAGGAATGGCCCCTGTTCATCGCGACCGTAGTCATGGATCTGGACGATGTTGTGGTGGTTCAGTGCAGCGACTGATTTGGCCTCCGTCAGGAACCGTGCCACGGCCGCTTTACTGGACGCAGCGTCACCTCGGATGCGTTTGATCGCGACTTTACGATCCAGCCTGGTATCTGTTGCCAACAGCACCTCGCCCATCCCGCCTTTGCCTAGACTTTTCTCGATCTTGTACCGCGAACTGAGATCCACGATTTCCATGTCGTGATCCGGCAAGTCAGCGAACTCGCCGAGGTCAGACAGGCTGGATCCTTCGCCGCCACCGAAAGTCGACCGATCGCCCAGACTGCGTTCATCAGCGGGCTGAACCTTCCCGCCTTGCAGTGTCGCTTCGTCGCCTAGGCTTTGGTCGTCTTCGCGAGGCATGGGGCGGGAGCGGGAAAGAGAGTTCAGAGGTGCAGATGTCACGCGGCCTATCATATCAGCCACAACGCAACGCTGTCATCTAGATCGGGGAGGTGTAACGGGGGCGAAAGCGAACGTGGGAACACCAGCAGGCCTTGCTCACAGTGCAAGGAAGTGACCACTTGCCGGGCTAAAGTCGCTGTAAACCTCTGGATCCAGGGACTAAACGCGATATTGTTATCGGGGTTCCACACTGTAAGCAGCCAGCTCTTCATCCGACATGTCTTCAGGCCTTACATCTGATGCATCGAGTTCCTTGGCGCACTGGAGAACCAGGCGGACGCCGGCAAGCAGCATGCTGGTCCGCATCTGGGAACCTTCCGCCGCCGCATTGAACTGAGCGGCGTAATGTTTAGCGAAGCCACGGAGGCCACCACAGACGCCGAGAACGGCGGTAGCCGCTGCACGGAGGTCTGGTGGATGTGAAGCGACATTAATGTCAGCAATCGCCTGCTGAAGGTCTTTCGTTCTCCTGCGAGCGCGTTGTCGCCTGCGTTGGGCTGCCCGTATGAAGTTGTGGCACTCCCGGCACTCAGGAGCGATCCCGCCGCCTGTGCGTTTACGGAATTCGTTTAGTTCAACCCAGTTGCGGCAGACGCTGCACAGCCTGACATCCTGTGGCATGTAGAGCTGGTGGCCATCATCGTGGTACATGTTTTCACCTCCAGTGTGAATGATGCAGCAGGGATCTCCCACTGCTTTGCCCATTTTACTGGTAGCGACTTTCTGTACGCGAACCTTGCTTTGGTTGGCGATGGCATGGAGTTATTGGGCTGTACGACGATACCATTGCATACGGGGCTTTCCCGCGCGCCCGTTTCTGATGGGGTTGCGGGATGTTGCCTGTATGGGTTCTATTTCCAGCCTTACCATTATCGCCGACGAACTTGACCCACTCAATCGACGGGGAAGCCACGTTTTCGCAGCAGGGCACTGGTGTCGACATCGCGTCCACGGAATCGACGGAATCCCTCTGCCGGATCAATGGTGTCACCGATGCTCATCACGTTGTCGTGCAGGCTTTTGGCAACATCCTTGTCGTAGAAACTGCCCGCCTCGACAAAACGCTCAGCTGCATCTGCCGTCAGAGCATCCGCCCACAAGTAGCTGTAATAGCCAGCGGAGTAGCTGTCACTGCTGAAAATGTGCATGAAATGAGGAGTGCGGTGACGCATAGGTAATTCGCTGGGCATTCCCATCTCCGACAACGTGTCACGCTCAAAGGCATCGGGATCGATGTCATCCGAACCCGCCAAATGCAATTTCATATCCATCAACGCGCTAGCTAAGTACTCGACGGTGTCAAAGCCTTGGTTGAACGTCGAGGCTTTTTTGATTTTGTCGAGCAACTGTTGGGGAATGGCTTTGCCAGTTTTGTGATGGATCGCGAATTGATTCAGAATCTCAGGCCTTTCAAGCCAATGCTCGTTGATCTGGGATGGAAACTCGACGTAGTCCCGCGCAACTGAAGTTCCCGACTGGGACCGGTAGTTAACTTTGGAAAGTAGCCCATGTAGCGCATGACCGAATTCATGAAACAGGGTTACCGCATCGTCCCACGAAATGAGAACAGCTTCGCCG
>DOPG01000260.1 GCA_003513555.1 Rhodopirellula sp.
CGACTGTTGTGTTGGCGGCGGCTACTTGTCTGCAGGTCTCGGTTTTCCGTATTTTGCCAGTAGGCGACTCTGCTCCGCGATGATCACCTTTAGGGTGATGTTTTGGCCAAGCAATACGACCAGTTGATCGTCGTCGATCCTTGATAACTTCACTGTGGTGGGGATTTCTGCGCCAGTTTTCAACCGCACAACGCCGGTAGTCCATTTTTCGTTACACAGCGTTGTGCCATTGTCTGCCAGTCGGGCACTTTTCTCCGCCAGTTCAAGGACCGTGTAGTCTCCGAGTTCCGTTACAAATAACGGTTGTTCGTCCAGCGGGAACCGCAGGCGGAACAGGCTTCGTCGGTTTGACTCAGATTCAGACAAGGTTCTATCGATCTCATCAGTGGGTGGCAGGAAGGTACAACGCAACTGCTGCCAATCAACACCGGGCCACGCGAGTCGCTGGACATGACCATTAGCGAACGAGGCCTTCTTGTCAAGTCGATTGTGCCTTGGTTACGTAGCTTCCATGGCATGTTGGCTGGTGTTTTGTGCTACTGAGGTGTTTGCTTGGGACGGCAAGCCATCGAGAATCCACGCTGATTTCAAAGGAGCAGGAATTCAGGGGTGCCCGCATCCGCAATCGAATTCGCGTAGATCGATTGAATCCAAACCGATGCTTACATTCGCTCCGGGATCGTTATTTGGTTTTGAAATTTCGAATCCTGCTTCAAATGCTGCGACGATCAAGGCACCATTGGATATTTCCTGTCCGGCCCAATTCTCTACCACATGCTTGACCCAGAAACTGCTGAATTGGGGCGGTCTAGCAACGGTTGCCCTACTGAGCCATTGATGGCAAAGATCGATTTGTTTTTGAGGTATGACTGAGTTTCCCTCTACAGTCGAAGGATCACCAACGATCCCGCTGGCGACAACTCTCAAGCAACGATTTTCGTTTGTGATGACGGTGTGGCTCAATGAACTTATTGTGTGGGATGTATTGTGGTTGGACGGGCTCAGCAAGAGACGTGACCAAAGCCCCAGCCAAAGAAACAGACCTTACGATCAGAGGCAACGGGGGAGACACTCATTGGTTGTGTTGGACACTGCTAAAAGATTTTGATTTATGGTCGAGGATACCGGCTTGATCTCGGCACTGAATTAACTGGGCAACGATACTGAATGAAATTTCTGCGGGCGTGTTGTTTCCGATAGGAAGTCCAATCGGGCATACGAACGCTTGCTGTTTTTCGGCTGATATGCCAGCAGCCGTCAATTCACGTTTCAGAACTTTGGCTTTCTGTTCGCTTCCGATGACTCCGATATAGGGGGCCTCTCGAGAGGAGAGTATCTTCGCAAGTACGGGCAGGTCGGCGGCATGGCCTTTGCTGACAAGCACGAAAAATGTCTGAGCAGTGAATTGTGAGACGAGACTGGCTGGATCGTCAGGGGTGATCTTGTTGAGTTTTGGGTGATCCGGGAGTTTTTCGATCCATTCGGGCCGAGAGTCAACGCAGGTTACGCGACAATGCAGTTTTAGCAGCATTGGAATAAGGAATTGGGCAACGTGACCAGCACCAAACACAGCTATATTCCATTCGCCCTTATTGTGGATTTCAAAGAAGAATTTTACCTCCCCGCCACAGGTCATCCCGATGTCGGTTTGCAAGTTCCATTTAACTAGCTTGCAGGTCGTGCCACGGTGGGTTTTTAGCGTCTCCTGGGCAAAGCTAATGGCCGCAGCTTCAATTTTCCCACCTCCCACAGTTCCCCACTCAAGCCCATGGGCGGTGATCAATGCTTTTGCCCCGTTGATTTGTGGTGCGCTTCCTCGGATGTCGAGTAGCGTGACCGTGACGAACGGGATATCAAGTTCGATCAGCTTGCTCAATTTTCGGCTATGTTGGACGACATCAAACGTCATCAGAGTGTTACTCTTGTGCTGGGAATCTGTTTTGAATCCTCAATTACTGCGATCGTACGCGATTCTACCGGCTGCTGGAAGAAGTCGGCGTATGGGGCAGCCAAAGCTGCTGCTGCCTTGGGCAGGGCATACCGTGATTGATCAGGTCTTGGATGCATGGACTGCAAGTTCGGTCGAACGGGTGGTGATCATTGTCCGGAGAGATGATACCGATCTCAGGCGAGCTTGTGAAAAATGGCCCGTTACCGTCGTCTCGCCGCCGCAGGATCCTGAGGACATGAAAGCATCGTTGCGGGTTGGAGTGCAGTGGCTTGAAGAAACAGTAGGTGCTGTCGGGGGTGATGCGTGTTTCTTATCACCCGCTGACATTCCGGGTATCTCCCATGATCTGATTGAGGCGTTGCTGGAGTGTTATCGAAGGCTAGCGGCTCCAGCTGATGGGAACATGACCCAGTGTCAAGTTGTGGTTCCCAGATTTGGTGAGCGACCGGGGCATCCGTCGCTGTTTCGTTGGGATGCGACAAAGCAGATCGCAACACTTGCTGAAGACGAGGGCTTGAACCGACTCATCGAGCGATTGCAAAAGCGATATGTTGACTTTTCGGCTGATGCGAGGATGCCCGACATCGATACGCCGGCAGAATATCGGAAGCTACGCCCTGCGACCTGAGGGGCGTTCATACGCGAGGACGCAACCGAATGAGGGCCCTGCTCGTGAAGTGTAACAACTTGTATTTTTTAGCAAGTTGCCGGAAATGAGCAGGGTGTTTCGGGGACAACTGCAAAACAATTTGTGGTAGTTTATCAGGCGGCGTTAGGAGCAGAACATCAATGACCAGTGGCAATTGTCGGTGGAGGGATTGGGGTCATGACGAGCATTAATGTGAATGGAGAGAAAAGGGATCTTGGTGAGGTCGATCGCGACACTCCGTTGTTATGGATCCTGCGAGATCAGCTAGGCCTTACCGGTACGAAGTATGGTTGCGGTGTCTCTGAGTGCGGGGTTTGCACCGTACATCTTGACGGGGAAGCTGTTCAGTCATGCGTGACAACGGTGGGTGAGGTCGGCGACAGCGTGGTAACGACCATTGAGGGGCTATCCGATGATGGGAAGCACCCCGTCCAAAATGCCTGGCGTGAGCACGGTGTCCCGCAGTGTGGCTACTGTCAGGTTGGGCAGATGATGATGGCGGCTGCCATGTTGAAAACCAACAAGAATCCTACAGATGAGGACATCGATAGCGAGATGTGGAATATCTGCAGATGTGGCACATACCCACGTATCAGGGCCGCCATCAAGACCGCTGCAAAGGAGATGCAAAAGTGATTGAACAAGACAAGAGACAGCGAAACACAACCAGTCGAAGAGGATTCCTCTCCAGTGTCTCAACTGGCTCGTTGGTGTTGATGGCACGTCTGTCGAACGCGCAAGATGGTGCTGTTGAAGTGGCTGCTGCGTCGGCAGATGAGGTGGAAGCGTTTGAACCAGATCTGTTTGTTTCTATCGCCTCGGACGGGACCGTGACCATCCTGGCACATCGGAGCGAAATGGGCACGGGGATTCGGACGGGATTACCAAGAGTTGTAGCGGATGAACTTGAGGCAGATTGGGACAGGGTCGTTATCCAGCAGGCCGTGGGGGACAAGCGACTTGGTTCACAAAATACAGATGGCTCGAATAGCGTCCGCCATTTCTTCAAACGAATGCGTGTAGCAGGTGCAACGGCTAGAGCCATGCTTGAACATGCAGCAGCCGCGAAATGGAAGGTCGAACCAGCTAGTTGTCGTGGCAGTAATCATCGCGTGCTTCATCCCGAGAGTGGCCGAAGTTTGGCTTATGGAGAGTTGGTGGAAGCTGCCAGCAAGCTGAAGGTTCCTAAGTCAGATGAATTGCGAATGAAGCCGGCAAGCGAGTGGCGGTACATTGGCAAAGATGTCCCGATTACGGATCTGGATGCCATTTTGACCGGGAAAGCGGAATACGGTATCGACGCCCGTATGGACGGACAGTTGTATGCTGTTGTCGCTCGTCCTCCTGTCGTTGGCGGCAAAGTTGCTAGTTTCGATGCAACGGAAGCACGCAAACTTGCTGGGGTCCGGGAGGTGGTTGAGATCGGCAGGTACAAGGGAGCTCCCGTCTTTCAGCCCCTTGGCGGTGTTGCTGTATGTGCCGATAGCACATGGACTGCGTGGCAAGGTAGAGATTTGCTGCAAATCGAATGGGAAGACGGACCTAATCGCGAGTATGACACTGATGTTTACGCTGGCCAACTTGCCGAGGCTGCCAACCAGCCGGGAAAAATATGGCGTGATACAGGTGACGCAAATAGTGTGATCACGAAATCTGAGGCTCGGTATCAAGCCGATTACACAGTGCCACATCTTGCGCATGCCCCCATGGAAACGCCGTGTGCGGTTGCTGATGTAAAAACTGCCTCCGGAAAAGTCGTTTCCTGTGTTCTAAAAGCAGCAACGCAAAATCCGCAGGCGGTTCAACAGGCCGTGGGTGCAGCTTTAGGAATACCTGAAACTGACGTGGTGGTTCACGTTACTTTGCTGGGCTCAGGCTTCGGTCGAAAGAGCAAACCGGACTACTGTGTCGAAGCAGCACTTTTGTCGCGGGATTTGCAAAGACCCGTTCACGTGACCTGGACGCGCGAAGACGACTTGCAGCACGATTATTATCACACCATGTCGCACGTCCATGTTGAAGCGGCCTTGCGTGAAGACGGAACCCCCAGTGGTTGGTTGCAGCGAGCTGCTTTCCCGTCAATCTCGTCTTTGTTTAGTGATGGATCGGAGGAGGCTGCTGGCTTTGAAGTGGAGATGGGCCTGCAGGATTTACCTTACGATGTTCCTAATGTCCGGGTCGAGAGCGGCAAAGCCAAAGCGCACACTCGAATTGGTTGGTTGAGGTCCGTGAACCATATACCACACAACTTTGCTGTCAGTTCTTTTGCTGATGAATTGGCGCATCGTGCAGGGAGTGATCCGTTGGATTATTTGTTAACGCTGTTGGGGGAAGATCGACTACTGGATCTCAAGGCAGCTGGACTTTCAAATCGTGGTGAATAAAACCTGGCTTTTCTTTAGCGCATATTGCCGCGAAAAATTATCAA
>DOPG01000187.1:0-3064 GCA_003513555.1 Rhodopirellula sp.
CACCAGCGACAACGGGCCTTGGTTCTTGGACAATCATCCAAGTTTAAGCAAGCAGAAGGATAAGGGTGGCTCCCATGGCGGCGACGCGACGCCACTGCGCGGACACAAGACTTCCACTTGGGAGGGCGGAGTGCGAGTGCCTTGTGTCATGTGGTCCCCAAGGCGGATACCACAAGGAAAGGTTTGCTCAGAAATCGCCACAACCATGGATTTGCTTCCGACACTAGCCGATCTCGCAGGCGGTAACGCACCTGTGGATCGCGTTATTGACGGCCGAAATATCGTTGACCTGATCCATGGGAAAGAGGGAGCCACGAGTCCTACCGAGGCACTCTATTACTATGCCCACACGCAATTGATGGCGGTGCGATCGGGCAAGTGGAAGCTACATCTACCCCGTAAAGTGAACACGATGCAGCGCTGGAATGTTTTCCATCGGGAATCTGATATTCTCGATTTCACTAAACCTCTGCTGTACGATTTGGAACAGGACCCTGGAGAAAAACATAATGTGGCCGACAAACACGCAGCTACCGTTCGGCAATTGATTGGCCTCGCTGACTGGGCCCGAAATGATATCGGTGACTACGACCGCATTGGAGAGAATGCCCGCTTCTTTGATCCGCAACGGCGCAGACCTGATATAGCGCCGTAGGTGAGATGATCGAGCTCGGCCAACTGGAGTTGCTAGGTGAATTCCTACAAGACCTCAAAGATGTGAAAGAGCCAGATGGTGCGCTGCTGGATCACACCATGGTGCTCTACGGCTGCCACATGGACGACGCAAACATCCGCAACAACACCAACCTCCCAATCATTCTCGCCAGTGGCGGCTTCCGTTATAGCCAGCACCTAGCATTCAACCCGTACAACAACAAGCCTTTGGCCAATCTCTACCTAAGCATGCTCCATAATCTGGGCTTAGAGACTGACCACTTCGCAAGCAGCACCGGAACGCTAACCGAGCTGGCTTGAGATGACTCAAGCAAAGGACGAACGACGCGGGAACAGGGTTCGGCCAGGTTAGAAGTGTCAGCTCGGATGTGCGACCCAAGGCGCAGCAATCTCCTTGCCAAAAATCGACATAGAGGTTTCGCACAAAGTTGTTCGCTGTCGGGTCATGAAGCCCATGTCCAAATGACAAGGCCACTCATCTACTCTGCTTAACTATGTTGCCAGTAGGTTTGTGGCCCGCTCGCTGCTCCCAAACACCCCAACGTCGACGCTGTGTTTGTGAAGCAACTCCAGCCAAAGATTGCACAGTGGAGTCGGCTTCCTAGCAGGCGCGTGGGCCTGATGACGATAACCACCACCTGCCACGATTATTGGCAGGTTGTTGCAGGTATGATTCGATGCGTCACCAAAGTTGCTACCAATGATAATCGTTGTGTGATCCAACAAGGTGCCATCACCTTCCTTGATCTCATCCAAGTCGGTCAGGAACTGATTGAGATGTTTGACGATATCCATCTCAATTCGACTTAGTGGATCAAGCTTGTTCTGATTTCCACCGTGATGTGAGAGTGTATGCCAGCCTCCGGTGGCGCCGGGCACCGTGATCGCACCATAAATCCAGTCCAGGCTGAGCGTGATCACACGGGTCGAATCGGTTTGCAGGGCTAATTTTGACAGTTCCAACAGGTTTGCGATCTTTGTTGAAAATGCAAACTCAGGGTCATCGCTGAGTGTATCGGGGACAACTGGCTTTGCGGTGTCCAGCCAGAAAGCTTCGTGCGCAATCTGCTTTTCCAATTCAACGATAACATTGCGGTAATTTTCAATCTTGGATGTTGCAGATCCCTTTCGCAAGCGTTGGTCTTCTATTTGTTGAATGTCACGTTTTAAACAGGCGATGACATATCGATCCTTCTGAATCTGTTCGCGTTTTGCCGAAAGATCCTCCTCACCAAACAGCTTATTGAAAACTTGATCCACATCGTGGAGCGGCGGTATCGCCACACCTCGATCGTTCCAGGAACATCCCCAACCACGATCATAGATGCTTAGAGGCAGAAACGGAAAGCGAGTATCTGTGCCCATTGTGCGTGCAAACACCTGATCGAGCGAGATCGAGTTTACGAAGTTAGGAGCTTCAGGTTTGGGCGTGCCTGTCAGAAACGACTTTTCTGAATCGTGATTGCTGGTTTCCATTCCTGGATGATAAAGGTTCTCGAAGACGGTCAGCTTATTCTTTGTATCGACAGATTTCAGATACCTGGAGGTATCTAGGTCACCGCGTGTCTTTGGAAAGAAATAAGGCTTGTAGAATCCCAGCGAATTGCAGATGAACATAATCCGCTTTGGTGCCGGCTTTGGGATTGCATCAGCGCGAAGATTCAACGAGTGCATCGCCAGTGGTAAGGCGGCACCGAATTTCAACCACTCTCTTCGTGTTGACATGCTCATTTTTAATCTTCTTGACTATAGAGATTCACCCAACAAATGATGGAAACCACATTCATTCATTTGCCTCCATTGCTCGGTTTCTTTTATTCGCTTGCTGTCGAAGCGAATACGTAAGCACGTTTGTAACTAACTCTCGTATTCTGCCAGCTTTCGGACTTATCATTGCCAACAGGTCTATTCGTTGCTTCAAACTAGGCGTGTATCCATTAGCATACTCGAAGAACTTCTTCGCAAAATTGTAGGCGATCTTGCGTTCTTCCAAGACCAACAACTTTTTCAATCCGAAGAGATCTGCGAACTCCTGATCTTCGATTGCGCCTGCTGAATCAACCTTGAACGTTGTCTGGAAGTACCCCTGTGGGCGATACGTAAACGTCCCCCGGTGTGGTACTTCGGTCGAATATCTGGTTCGCCACTGGCCTGTTGAGTCGAAATTCTCTAGCGCAAATCCGTATGGATCAATGCTCTTGTGGCACGCGTAACAGGCCTCGCTGTTTTTGTGCTGTGCAATTTGCTCACGCAGCGAAGCAGCATTATCACCATGCTCAGGCTCAATCACTTTCACCGATTCAGGAGGCGGTGAAACGGGAGTGCCGATGATGTTCTTTGATATCCACGCGCCACGGAGAATCGGGGACGTAGCGAAACCATCAGTCGT
>DOPG01000187.1:3345-5381 GCA_003513555.1 Rhodopirellula sp.
AAGGACACCTTTCGCATTTGCAGACCCTCTACCGAGCCGATTCCGTAGTGATTCGCTAGCCTTTGATTCAAAAAAGAATAATCGGAATCGATGAACTCACTGACCGGGCGATTTTCACGAATAAGGTGGGCAAGGTAAGCTACCGTTTCCAGTGGCAGGTAGTGATTCAGTAAATCGTCGTAACTTGGATACAGCTTCAGCGACGGTGATACATTATTCCACGATCGCAAATTCAACCATTGATTGCATAGCGATTGGACCATCCGTTCCGCACGCGGATCATCCAGCATGACGGCCACCTGATCTCGCAGCGGCAGATTCAACTTACGCGTCGCGTCATCTGGCACCGACCGCCAGATCATGCGTGCAAGGGCCGCTGTGCGAGAAAGCTGTTCGCTTGAATGTTCTCCCGGGGCCATCAGAAAACGATGAGAGCAGATGATTGCTTTGAAACCAGTCTTCGCAGCTTCGACAAAGTCGCCATCACGTTGGAACGTAGCTAGGGCGACCTCGAAATAGGGTTCCAATTCAAGATCACTAAGCTCGGATGAAAACGCACGCTTTGCAAACCGACGAATAACAGCTCGCAAATCCCTCGTACGAGTCGACGTAATCGAAACCTGTGATTTTGCAAGTTTCTCGTCCAGCTTAATCAAAACATCCAACTTCCCAATGGAAGCGAGTGAACGGCCATCAAGGCTCAACGATTTTGTCGCAACAAACTTGAAAAAAGGAGCATCTGTCGCCACCAGAAAGGGTATGGCTTGTTCGTTGGCAAGCCGAGTCTCGAGATTTCCACTAGCGATGGGCTCTCCCCAATCTTGCGCATCTTCTGATTCGTAAACCTCAAACTGCTCTACCTGTCCGTTGCCATTGCCACCCGACCACGTCGCATACAAAAGCCCTTCGATTTGGTGTCGGTTTGGATTGTGAAGTATGACGTAATGCGGAGGCTCCGCCAGCTTTGGCTTAAATCGCGTATGCCAAAATGTGCGATTAGAACCATCCTGCATTTTCTCCTTTTCCATTCCGACCTGAAAACTGCTCACGGTGATAGAGCCACCGATCTTCTTGAGGTTGGTTTGGTAAGTTGACACATCACCGATGGATTTTGTCGCGTTGTGCTCGAACTCTCGCTCGCGTTTTTGTTTGCCAGCTGTCTCGATCGGCAGGTCTCTAAACAACATGCGATATCGACTTGGCGGCCAAGCATCCTGCAGCGG
Source organism: Rhodopirellula sp. (assembly GCA_003513555.1). Taxonomy (GTDB): domain Bacteria; phylum Planctomycetota; class Planctomycetia; order Pirellulales; family Pirellulaceae; genus Rubripirellula. The sequence continues at coordinate 4,569 of DOPG01000187.1, forward strand.
CCCGCGTGCGGTCATTTGCTTGATGTAAGCGCCCCGTTTCGGATTTTTCTCGCGGAAATTGTCTTTGTGAAAACAATGAACCGAAACATTTTCACCAGGCCGCAAGTACACTCGGATCGTCTTTGATTCGACCTTCTTACTACCAACCGAGATCACGTCCAGCATGCGTTGGGGCTGCGGTCGATCATCCGCGTAATAATACTTACCAGCATGAACCTGAATACTGACATCGCCCCGCAAATCACCGACTTTGGCGGCATCAAATGTCAGCTCATACCAGCCCTCCTCGGGTGGATCGAAATTATCGTAGAAAAACGAATAGCTGTTCCCGTTATTCGCTCGAGTCCACGAAAAGAGTACGCCATCCTTGTAATCGCGAACGTAAATGTTGTATGTCTGGTGACTGTCAAGCAGTTTGCCTGTCACCCAGGTTTGCTCATCCGCAAACCCATCAACTGGCAATGCCTGCTCAAGCATTTCATCGGCGACGGCAAAGTAGCTGGTCAGCATTTCGCGACTGAACTGAATACGACGGTCAGAATCAAAAGTGCGCGTGCCCCGATCTTCCGGTATCCGTGCGGCTAGATCAAGCTTAGTACCGAGTAGGTCATTCACACTGTGGACGAATTCGTGCCGGCTGAGCCTTCGGAAAGTGTTCGACTTGTATTCCGGCTGCTGACCAGCCAGCCATGACAACATTTTGCTGCGCTCCGCCTCAGACGGCGCATTAACATCAGCAGGTGGCATCTTTCCGGTGGCAAGGTTCTCGAAGACCAGAGTTGCGTCGAACGGACGACCCTCAAGCTTCTTCCT
>DOPG01000187.1:5692-36262 GCA_003513555.1 Rhodopirellula sp.
CCGCAACGAGCTTGGGGCCCAGCAGAAGCATAGAAGACACGCTGCAACCATGCTTGACTGGAAGATGCGGTCGAACTTCACTTTATTCTTCCCTCGATGACGAATACATTCAACTGTTCAAGCTTGCGTTCTTCTTTGGAACGTTGAAGCCGGCTTGGCTTTTATTTTGCATTGGTGACGAAAAGCAAGCCAATCACCACGCCTGCGGTCGATAGCTTGAGCTACCAGTGGTGCCGTAGCAGCGGGTGGATACGTTGCCCCGATTGATCTCTCATTCTGTCTCCGGAATCAGACGCGATATTCGATGACTCGCCGTGCTGACCTTTGAGCCCACTTCACAGAAACAACTTTTGGGCATCCGTTTGGCGGGGCCTGAAATCCAGATCGCTCCGGCAACCGTTTCATCCAACTCAAAGATCTGCGCTGCGATGCAATGCACACCATCATCGGATTCTCCGTAATCAGTTGAGTAACCACCGGAAATAAATTGCTCGCGCTCTTTCCGCAACTCTGCCTCGCTTGTGACTGTGCGAGAGTCATTTGCATTACTGTGTTGCCATATACGGAAGTTCTTCTACGCATAGTACATACCAGCAAAGTGAGACACAATAGAATCGGATCGAGGAATTTACAGATGTCTTTCGGCGATAAAGAATGGTATCCGCACTACACGAGTAGAAATGTCCAACTTAGCGCGCCTAATCGGCCAATTTTTTGATACCAAAAACATACAGTCTAAGATGCAATTTGTTATCCAAATCGATCTTTCGAACCGCACACAAACGAAACACCGAATACCAGTACTGTTGACCGGACCCGAAGGAACTTGCTGAATCCACATGTGACGCACAGGCAACAGTTTCGCGTTCCAGAATAAAATAAAGGATCATGAGTGAAGAAACTTTATCGCCCCCTGATGGTTATGTTGGTCGTCACGTTAGTGGTTGTGCTGGCGATTGGGACTTTCGTAACCAGATCAACCCGCTCGAAAGTCACCTCACTTCGACAAGAGATCAAGCAAGAAGGTGATCCACTGTACTTAGTCGATTTTCGAGTGGATCCAATCGAAAACGATAGCAACTGCTATTTCCATTTAATGAATGCCAAGGAAGACATTCTTGCGTTCGATGAATTCTTGCTCAAGAGTTTTAATGGTGCGGCGGGGGCTGATTTTCGCTATCCAAAAAAACTCGTCAAATCGGATGTTGATACACTTGTGAAAGGCATCGAAGATCATAGAGAGTTGTTCGACCAGATCGAACGCATGGCGGATTGCAAACAGTACCAAGCTGATCTCGATTTCGAAAAAGGCTATGCTATTCTCCTTCACCACATCGAGCTTTGCAGGTCAGTCACAAGTGCCTTAAAGGCGATGATCATCAGCGATGTGTCGCAGCAGAGAGGTGATGAAGCAATTCGGAATTGCATTCAAGGGCTGCGTATTTCCCGCCTGCTGATGGACGAACCCATCTTGATTTCTTTTCTATATGCACTTCAGATGGAACGGACAATGCTCGATGGCGCGTTCTATGTGATCTCGAACACTCCTACCACCGCCGAAGCCCGAGCTGACTTGAGGCGGGCTATCGCGGGTTCTAATCGCAAAAACGGCCTGCTGCTAGCACTTAAGGGCGAACGCTCATGTGGCATTCAGACCTTCAGGGATCTTCGAGAAGGAAACGACAATGCATTGGGTGGAATGCGTGTGTCGAACCACATTCTGGGATTCGCGTTTGAGCAAGCGTACCTGAACGATGACGAGTCGCAATACATCACCGTAATGAACAACGCGATCGAAAATGCCGACAAATCCCATCCTGAGCGAGTTCGACTCTCCGAGGAAATCATCAAAAAGTTGGAAGGCAGTGCCTTGCGATTTTCGGTCACCAAATTGATTCTTCCAGCGACCCTTGCTACGACCGAAGCCGTTGACTTCAACACTGCGAAAGCCAGATCGCTGCAAGTCATCCTGCGTTTGCAAGCGGAGGGCCAAGTCACTCTTAGCGATCTGCCCCAAGATCCATTCAGTCGTAAACCTTTGATTACCAAACAGAAGGACCAAGCGTGGACCGTTTATAGCGTCGGAAAAAATCAGAAAGACGACCATGGTGACTTCGGAACACCCAAACAACACGCTCGACAGGCACCCGACGTCGGTTATGGACCGATCCACGTCGTTCCTTCCGGCGGAAATGCGAACTAAACGCGTCGAGCAGTTCGGCGTACGGGAGTCGCAAGATCCGCGAAACCCGCTGATCAACCGAACCAGTCGCGTGGATTTCTGGTGTCCCTTAGCTGACTGTCAAACGACTACTTTCTGGCTCTTACTTTCCCTTACCACTGTCCGATCGTGTCTGTTCGCGTTTGTATGTGGCTTGGCCGCTGCCATCCGCGGACTCGAGTACCATAAGATTTTTGGCTAGCCAGACGATCCGAGACTCATCTGTTTTACCTTGGTAGGACATCAGAATACGATCATTGGCAAGCCGCCAGACGCCTCGCAGTACTTCATCCGCTTCGAAATCATTGGCTGGCGGGAAAGGTCCCCAAGCATAAAGCTGGTAGTGATTGTCTTTGTCGAGCTGAAGACGACTTCCGCATTCAACGCCAACGATTAGGGGTGGGTCACCAGCCCCCGCTTCCCAGCGACCAAGCAGCTGGTGACGTTGAACGTCCCAACGTACATCTCCCGATTCCATGAAGCCCCGGAGCCGTTCGTTTACAACCTGCATGCTTTCCAGGTCGGATTTGTTGATTCGCCAAACGCCATCGCGTTGCACGAGCCAGAACAACAGCACTTGCTGGCCATCACCAGTCTTGTCCAGCGCAGTAGTAACCACGGCGGCGGCCCGTCCGTTGTCCAAAGATCTTGCAACGCGAATGCCGGCGCTGCGTTTTCGGGAAAGCAATGCATCCGCTCGATGAAATCGGGAGCCGGTGGTCAAAACTGCCGCCTCGTCGCGATTACCCGTTCGATGCATTTCGAGCCAGCGAGTGACGACGGTTCTCGGCGTCTTACATACCCCGGTACGCAAAATATCGGCTTTCACCTGAGCAGAGTCGAGCCATAAAGTTGCGGTCAAAAGAAAGATAACAGTTGAAAATTTTCGGTGAGCTGGCATAGACGCGGACTTGATCTGTGAGGCTGCGAAGACACGACTTGATTAGCGTACGATTTTGCGCAACAAGTATAAGAAACTATCTGCCAAAAAACGTAAATTTGATACCTAACCGCTTTGCCATGAGTCCTCAAGTCCATCCCGAGAACGCCCTCAAAGATTCCGCCGGAATAATCAGGAACATCATGAATCAGAAGTACCTGATCCTTATGGTGCCCCAGTGCAAGAATAGAAATCTTGCTATGTAAGGGATATTATCACTCGTGGCTGGCACCTTGAGGATGACTCACTACAATTCAGCCATGTGCTAATTGCGGGGACGTATCTGTGTTCGAATCCGCTGAATTGTTTCTGCCAAAGCTTGGCGATTTACATGAAAGAGGTTTGAGTGGACATTCCCGTAATCGTGACAGCAATATTTGGAGCATTCGTAGTTTTTGGAGGAATCATGGGCTATGTCAAAGCTGCAAGCAAGGCTTCTTTGATCGCAGGCAGTATTACTGGCGGACTCCTTCTACTCTCGGCATTTTTGACTGCGAAAGACATTACAGCAGGGACAGTATTGGGAATATGTGTTTCACTACTGTTGCTTGTCCAGTTTGGCCCTTCGTTGCGAAAGCAGTTCAAGGTGATGCCCAACCTGCTGATAGTCGTCTTGGGTGCCATCACTGCAGGCACGCTCGCTTCCAGTTTTTTAAACTAGGTTCCGGTAACAAAAGCGTGTTGCTTGCCTGATTTTTCATTGATCTGTTCGCAGAAGGATTGATCTTTTGTTCGTTCATTTTTCAGCGTAGAGAGGTACGGCGCTAGCCTACTTGCAAGATCAATTCGCACATTCTGGCGAGGCTGCTCACGATGTGAGTGGGATTCGCAGCAAGAAGTTGTGCCTCAGTTTGAGCACCAGTCGTGATCCCAAATGTCATGCCACACTTAGCAGTCTTTCCTTCCTCAATGTCGACACTGGAGTCGCCGATCTTGGCAACTTCGTCGCTGGATGTCACGGCTACCTGATTCATGGCAAGATGAATCATATCCGCTGCTGGGCGACCATTCACGACATCACTCGCAGTGACCAAACCATCGATATCCTTCCCCACAACCCAGCCGATTTTCGCAACCAACCCTTCAGCAGTAGTTCGGTCATATCCTGTATTCAGTACGACCTTGACGCCATGGTGACGCAGCTTTGCGAACGTCTGCGACGCTCCCGGTTGCTCTTTGACATCCAGTGTCTGGTATGCCGTCGACAGTCTTTGCTTAAAGTCCTCAAAAATTGCCATCACTTCCTCATTCGAATGCGATGATCCATCCAGCGCCAGTACATCACGAATAGCCTGAGACTTTTCCTTACCGGCTCCAGCTTCCTGTACTTGCTCCTGCGAAAAATGATAACCGGCGGCATTGATGGCTGCTCTCACGGTCTTGTAGACAACATTGTCCTCATCAACTGTAGTGCCGGCCATGTCGAAAACGACAAGTTTAATCATCTTTGAGTTTCCTTTTTATCCTCGTGTTTTAATGAAGACACATCTGGCGACGAGATCTCCGTTGATCGATGGAGCAACGCAACAACACCACTGCGATGGCCCGGCCAGCATTGATTTCCAGATGCCTTACTCCTGCTCAATGCCAGGAATGCACAAACCGAATGCCTGATTCTCCGTATAGAACATCGCTAGCAGAACATTGTTGCCAGCAACATTCGCTGTTGCGCGGCACGAACCCTAGCGAATGATACAACAATGTGATCCAAATCATAACTATTAGATCCGACGGTCCGTGGACAATCCTGTATGTTGATTCGTAATCAACTTTCATGCATCATACGGAAACTGGCATGAAAAATCATCCCGCATGAAAAATCCATTTGACCGTTGTGCAGCATTCATTGACCGAATCAATCGACGCAGTCCCGTCCGTGTTGAAATCATTGCAGATGGACCGATTGTTTCTAGTTGTTGATGAACCAGCATGGCTGGCATCGGGTGCAAAAGAGATTCTGGAATCGCAATTTCTACAAGCGACAACAAATTGGTTTACCGATTTCGAGCTGAACCCTAAGTTGGATGATGTGGAGCGAGGTATCGAGGCTTATCGTGAATGCCAACCTGACCTCATAATCGCCTTGGGGGGTGGAACGGCGATCGATCTGGCAAAACTGATTGGATCGCTAGCCGTTCAAGCGCCGTCTGCACGCGACATCGCTACCGGCCGGTCCTCAATTCAGGTCCCCGGGAAACCGTTGATGGCCATCCCAACTACCGCCGGGACCGGTAGCGAAGCGACGCACTTTGCGGTCGTTTACGTGGATGGCGAGAAATATTCCGTGGCGCATCCGTCTATGTTGCCTCGCTACGCTATCGTTGATTCAAGGCTTACCACGAGTCTGCCGAAACACATCACGGCTGCGACTGGACTCGACGCCTTTTGTCAGGCCATTGAATCGATGTGGTCGGTCGCTGCCACTGAAGAGTCGATGCGGTATGCCACGGACGCAGCACGACTTGCCTTCGGCAACCTCGTGACTGCGACCAACTCACCAACGCCGGAAGCCCGCAAGGCGATGAGTCACGCATCGCATCTGGCCGGAAAGGCAATCAACATCACAAAGACCACGGCCCCCCACGCGCTGTCCTACGCGTTTACCTCGCGGCTAGATGTGCCGCACGGAATGGCTGTTGCACTCACGCTAGCCTCGATACTCGAATTCAACGCAGAGGTGACAGACGAAGACTGCAATGATCCGCGCGGTGCAGTCGCTGTACGGGATCGCATCTCGCAAATCCTCGATATTCTGGGGGCAGACAACGTTGAGGCCGCTAGCGCGTCAATCACAAGCTTGTTGTCCCAAATCAACTGCCCAACAACATTAGAAGCAGTCGGTGTCAAGACGTCCGATGATCTGAGATGCATCGTCGACTCGGTCAATGCTGAGCGTCTATCCAATAATCCGCGTCGAGCAAACACGAAACAGCTTTTCAATCTTCTGCAGACCGTATAAGGCAACACAGCAACCAGCTATGTACTTGGAATCGTCCATGTTCAGTTGCTGTTTTCTGCGGATTAAGCCAGTCGATTGCTGCCTCATCTGCATGCCCGACTGGGTGGTCAGTTGCAGCCGATTGTTTTATCCACGTTTGTTCGGATTGGTGACGCAACCCGCATACTTTCCACCCCGTTTTTGCAACTCATGGCAAATGCAAAATAAAACGTCGTCGGGGCACCCTTGCTCCAGCTTTTCAAAGTGCTGAATTCGATGAATGCCAATACGCCCACTTCGCCTTAGACAAGAAAATCTATTTTGCCAGAAGCCCCGGCAACCACAGGCTGAATGCCGGAATGAATGTGATGAGAAGCAACGTGATCAGCAACGGGATTAGAAACGGAACCGTTCCGCGAGTAACTGTTTGCACAGAGCTTCCCGTAACGCTGCTGAGCACATAAAGCACAAGCCCGACAGGCGGCGTCAACAGCCCCAGAACCAAGTTGAGAATCATCACGATTCCAAGATGCAGCGGATCGATTCCAAATTCGATGGCAGCAGGAAGAAGTACAGGCACAGTAATCAATAGTCCTGCAACGGGCTCTAGGATCATGCCCGTCATCAGTAAAACAACATTGACCAGTAACAGAAAAACAATTGGATTGTCGGTGAACTGAAGCATCGCTTCGGTAACTGCCTGAGGCCCTTGTTCACGAGCAATGACCCAGCCAAAAAGGCCGGCTGCCGCGACGATCAGCATGATCGAACCGGTGGTCGTGGTCGTCTTGACCAAGACTCCACGAAAAGCTTCGAACGAAAGTGAACGGTAAAAGAAACTCAGGATCAGAACCCACATTACTGCTGCCGCTGCTGCTTCGGTTGGTGTGAAGATCCCACCAAGAATTCCGCCAAGAATGATGACGGGCGTTAGCAATACCGGTAACGCCGATTTGATCGAGTAGGTCCTCGAAGACATTAGTTCGTGGGGTACAGATAATCGACCTGCCGCGGAGTCATCTGCGACTGGAACATTCTGGGCGATAGCTTCTTCACGCAGTGGATTTTTTCGAGCATCTCGATAAACAAAAATGCATAGGATTGCCGTCAGCACCAGCGCCGGCAGTACTCCTGCAAAAAACAATGCCCCCACAGAAACGCCAGCGGAGACCGCGTAAACAATCGCTGGAATACTTGGTGGCATGATCGGCCCGATGAGCGATGAGGCGCCAGTCAGGCCCAACGCAAATTTTTCGTCATAGCCGCGTTTCTTCATGGCTGGCACAAGGACAGAACCGAGTCCTGCAGCATCGGCAATAGCGGCACCGCTCATCCATGAAAACATCAGACTGCTGAAGACGTTTACAAAACCCAGATTGCCTGGAATCTTTTTGAACAGAATCAGCAACATCCGAAACAATCGGTCAGCCAGGCCACCCGCGTTACTCAGATATCCGGTCATGATAAATAGTGGAACAGCCAGAAGCGGGAAAGAATCGACCGACCCAACCGTCTGCTGCAACGCGACTCCCAGCGTGATATCAGGTGACCATGTGACGTAGCACAAACATGGCAACAACATGCTGATGGCGACTGGTACTCTTAAAAACAAAAGTACCAGCATGGCGATGATCAATACACCCAGAATCATTCGGTCGGCTCCATTTCCAATTGAAAAGCTTCTTCAACATGTTTTTCAAGCGGTAAAGGCCTTCCAGTCATCCAGACCTGAAAAAGATTAACGAGAGCATGCACTGCCATCAGCAACAGGCCCACCATGCCCGCTCCGTACCACCAACTCTTGGGTACGCCTAAAGCTGGCGATGCGACCTTGCCGACGTACCAGACAAAACTGGCACCGCCGATCAGTAGCAACAGGCATGTGGCTGCAACGACCACGTAGCTCATGCATTCAATGAACAACTTTCCGCGGTCACCGAGTCGAATTGAAATCATGTCGACCGCAATGTGCCGCCGCTCAGCCATGACGAAGGCCGCAGAGATAAACGTCATCCAAATCAAAGCGAAGCGTGCAACCTCTTCGCTCCACTGAAACGGAGCACCACAGACATAGCGAGCAAAAACTTGTGCCGCCATCGTGGACACAATGATAAGCAGAAAAAGACCCGCAATCGTTTTTTCACAAATCACCATCCATCGAACAAAATTCGCTAGCGGAAGCGAATTTTCGATCATGGATTCTGACCGGTTGCTTGCTGGCGGACTGGAATCGTTGCATGTTTTGTCAGACTCTGTGGCTGCTGGTCTCTTGTCCTTGTGGGTGTTCATCCACCATCCTCGTTTGACGGTTCTGCGGTGATACGGTTGTAGACATCGCTGAATTCGAATCCTTTCGAAAAGTACTTTCGGCACCGTTCGCGGAAAGCGTCGACGTCAACATCTTCAACGATCTCCATCGTTCCGTCTTTCCGCCATTCTTCGATCAACTTCTTCTCGTCCTCGATCAATCCATCATAGACCTCGTGACCCAGTTCCTGAATTGTATCGAGTAGCGTTTTCTGCTGATCAGCGTTCAGACGCTTCCATGTACGTTCGTTGACAAGTATTTGCAATGATGACTGAATGTGCCCCGTCAAATTCAAGCACTTTTGAACTTCATGGAATCCCATAGATTTGATTACAGGCACTGGGTTCTCCTGACCATCGGCAATACCTTGTTGCAGTGCGAGGTAGACTTCGCTGAATGCAATCGGCATTGGACTGGCACCCAGTGCTTCAGCAGATGCCTGAAAGATCCTCGCCGCAGGCGATCGTAGTCGAAGCTTCTCGAGGTCGTCGGGATGACGAATGGGCACGTTTGACGTAACGTGCCGCGACCCGTAGGCCCACGTGTCCAAGACCCGCGCATCATACTTCTTGCGAAGTTCATCCCACTCCGGCGCCATCTCTGCACTCCCCGCCATTTCGAGCATGTGATCCAGATCCCGTGACGCAAATGCAGCATCTAATACGCCAACCGGTGGGTGCCACATGGCAAGGAATGACGGCCCTGTGATCACCATATCTAGCTCACCGGCCACCAATTGTTCGAGTAACTCAGATTCACTCCCCAATTGTGCGGCGGGATAAACCGTCACATCCAAATCATTTGTCTTCTCACGAATACGCTCAGACAGAAACGCCGTTCCGTATGCATGAGTCGGAGCAGTAACTTCGTAAACATGTGCCATCCGCAAGGTCAACGTTTGATCTGAGGCTTTTTTAGATTCGCATCCACAGATCAACACAACCGCCATAAAAAATAGCGTGCACAGCCACCGACCAATTAAAGATAATTTGTTCATTCAGGAGTTTCCTCTTGCAACCCTCAGCCACCATCCGAAGTTTATACCCGAAATTTGACTTCACCATCGTTACAAGTGGGACTGGCAAAGCATTTCCAGCAAATGTTGCTGTAGCAAGATCTATCGCCCTGCCACAATCACTTGAAAAATCGATCCTGAAACGCTTCACGTCAGCCTACTCAGTTCATTTACTAAGCGAATTGAAAGTCACGGATTTTTTGGAGTCATCATAGTGGACCGTGCCCCAGCACTTTGCGGGCGACAACCAGCCTCAGTTTTTTCCAGTCTCTACTGGTTCCGTGGGCCCAAGTCACGACCAAGAGTAAAGGCAAGAAGCTGCTCCCTTCCGCTCACAATCACCGTAAAATCGTGAATGACCTTCCCCTTATTGAGAGTTGCTCGTGCATATACAAGAAAAAGAGAATCCACCTGCCGCGTCACCGAACCGTAGAAACAGATTTCACGCTTGAGGCGGAGTGAGGAGAACTTGGTTTCATGATGAAATTACATCGATTTCAGAGTCCACTGGTTACCTCAGCTAGCGGCGATAGGTATTGAGCTTGGCATCCCATTTCAAGTGCTGACGATTCTGTTGAACCCAGTCTGCGGTAGCCTCGCCGTCAGGCAGTAATGCTTGTAACTGTTCCTCGGCACACTCCCGCACATCGCTGTTGGGATATTCGCGAAGCGCGACTAACAAGTCAAGGTTCCGCCAGGCATCTTGGTGACCGCATAGCCGCCGGACAATCTCTTGTTGCACACGCCTTAGAAACGGCTGCTCTTCCGCTGAGAGCTTCGCTTCAACGAGTGATAGCGACGAGAGGCCAAGTTCGACCAGACCTGTTTCGTCGGATTTCGCAATCAACTCCTGCACGCGACTCGCTTCCCGTCCGCCAACATCCGGCCGCCACTTGAGCATCCGCAACAGCCAGCTAACTTCCTCCGCTTGGACGGCTTTCAATCCGATGTGCTTCTTGACCACGACATTGGGCCTCTGATTCGAGATCCATTGGGTTTCGGGACCAGTAATATGAAACAAGGGCAACCACAGTTGGGTCGTCCGTTGGCCATATTGAGTTCTCGCGGAAATCGGGTACGTCAAGGGTGAGTCACCCTTACGCCCGCAATGGATTGTCTGACTCACATAGTTGTCGATTTTTGCGAGAATCGTTCCTGTCGGTGAGAAAAAGAGTATCGGGTCTTCAAGGTTGGACCCTAAGGCGAACCCGTTCCCCGTCGGCGATACACAAACAGTCATGCTGAAATGCTTGTCCGTGTCCCAAGCTCGTTCAAAGACACCTATTTCTTCAGCCTCCCCATTGGGGTCGATTCGAAGCGTTCGAAAGCGAAACTTATAGGGCCCATGACTGCTGTGGCCAGTGCCGGTGAGTGACATCGCTTCGACTCGAAAACGACCATCATGGCTGTGAGTGACGGAATTCTGCGCTCCTCCGCAGCATTGACCGAATGATGGGACAACCGAACACGGCAATCCAATGAGCAGAAGGATACACGCAGCCGAAAATCTTGGCAGTCTTTGCTTCAGGCACATTATGGTTCTCTTAGAACAAAACGTTTATGCTCAACGAATCGCCATGGTAATGGCGATTGAAAATTCAAACACCACGGCGACCTTGGTACATCAAATTGTGATGCTGGCTAGTTCGGCGGTAAGTCCGGCAGCCAGTTGTCCAACACCACTCTTGTTATTCATCGCGGATACAGAACCCAAATCACTGAATTCGCTCTCTGGAAACGAATGTTCCATCGTGCCAGTACCGAACGACAGTCAACTTTTCCGCGTGATCAGTATAGGTGATCGTGTAGAAGTATTTTCCATCTGACGTTCTTACACCCCGTGTCACTTCCTTGACAACGTTTTTTCCAATTTCTTTCTCAACGAACGTCCTTACATTCGCAGGCAGATCATCAGTCAAGATGATCTCCGCCGGAAGCTCTTTCTGTGAGAAAACACCAAGTCCACCAGTAGACATAGGCCCACCGCCACAGCCTGAAGTACACTCCATGGCGAACAGCAATAATGCAATTGCCGTATTTTGTTAAACGAGTCTTTTTCTTGCCGATTTTTTTGCCATAGTTTCTTTTGTCCAATTCATCAAAACGGCAGTATCCAGCGAACTGGAGCCAGCGATCGTTCATCTCTCTGACCAGCCTCGACGAGACATTGTTATGCATCGATTGCACGTTCGACGTCGGCAGCAAAGGGCAGCGGTCGATTCGAGTAAAAGAAAGGTGACTGGGTTAAACGAGGAATCCGATCACCGCCATGCATAACCGCAGACGCAACCAAACAGGCTCCAGATCGAGGACGAAAGTGCTACTTACTTGTGTCCGATCCATGTTTCGGCAGTGGGTCTAGTGGCAGCCCCGTCGACACGAGTTCGATCCCGCTAAGCAAGCTCTGACCCTGATGCGTAGTGAAGGTGAGCGTGCAATTGCCATCGAGCTGAACACCAGTAATTTCTTTGACCATGCACTTCATTTTACCTTGGGCTTCAACGAAGATATCCAAGTTCGAGAGTACAGGTTCTCCTTGAAGAGAGACGTCAAACACACGGGCTCCCGCCACAGTGTATTGTGGTTCGACAAAGTACAACCGCACGGTAAAAGTTCCGGGTTGCAGGTCCGACACACGCAAGGACTCGAGGCCTTGTACGCCGGAGGCACAGACCCATGGCCAGCCTTTCCCTAGCTGCATGAATAGGGAATGGTGATAAAAATAGTCAGGTTCAGCCGGCTGCATCTGAATTTTTATCGCGGGCGAGGGCCCGCCCACGCTGGGATGATCGACAAATAAAGTTCCGCTGTGAGTCATCCGGTCGCCCGGTGCACCAAGGTTGACGCCGACCCGCACAATTGGTTTCGCCGTCCCCGTACCCCAAGCGGTCCATTGTTCGAAATTCTGTGGCATACTAACCAGCGCGGCTCCGGTGGGCAGCGGGTAACTACAAGTGCAGCCATCATAGAAATACGGCACGTTCAAGACACCGTTAGCCGGAATGATACTATTCGTACAACCAGAGCGTGGACCAGCAATATTAACAGTGCCACTTTCAATACGTTTGTCGTAGAAGGCAGGAGTCGCCGAACGCATCGTAATCAAGTGGCCATAGTCCACACCGCCGTCACAGCCATAACTCTTGACATAGCATCGTGGCTCCATGAGCCCGGTCAACGGACTCATCATTTGACCCTTATCAGCCTGCCTCCGAAATGGATAGGACTGTGGTTTCTCGCCTCGGGACTCCAGTTCCTGCAAATGTGCCTCAACGTACGGCGGACGAAATTGATAGGGTGGGCGAAATTCCGCAGACGGTGTGTTGGGAATTTGCTCTAACCGTGATTCAGCCTCGTCGTAAGACATGACGCGACCGGTATAGACGTCCGTAAAGGTTTCCTTGAGCAAGCGGAACCGCCCAGTTCCGTCTCGATGAAGATGGTTGACATGGCCCATCTTCTCGACTTTGCCTTGCCAATCCTTATCCTGCGAAATCATGACGCCGCCTACGATCATCGGTTGAGGGGCGCGTTTGAAGCTTGCCACAGAATCGGCGAACCACAAAATTCCCAAAGGCGCACGCACACGGGCGTCGGGCGCTTTCCAGTCATTTGTGTAATCGACGGCGCCGGGTAACGCGCCCGCTCGGCGAACGAGCAGCAAGTCACCGTTTCGTTCCACCTGGGCTTCGCCATGTCCAGCTTCGCGGAGCCACGCCTGAATTTCATGGTCACGCGTTGGCGCTACAGCCAGGCAGGCGAGGCCCCCGTACGGCTTGAGTCGATCATATAACGTCAGCAAGAATTCAGCGCCCGTGTTGAGCCCAGTCGCGTCGCTATCCTCGATCACAATCAGATCGGCGAGATACGGGGGAAACACGACTTCTTCGAGCCTGCCCGTCACGATCGACACCCGGCTTGCCGGCATGGAAGGTTCAAGAATTCGTCGTCGTATCGCATCGGCATCCGACTCAGCAGAGGCTAATGCAATGACGTTCAGATTTGTGTCGGCAGCCAAGTGCTCCGCCAACCAGCCGTCGCGCGTGCCGAGCACGAGCGCGTAACCGTCACGAACGCCGGTTAGCGTGCGTAACTGGGCAATGGTTGACGCCAACCTCTTGTCTACATTCGGCTTGCGGACAGCTTGCACCGTGTGAACGATCGGTGAAACCTCTGTATCACCAAAACAATAAATCGTCCCATCGCGAGTGGTGACGAACAGTCGGCCATTGGCAGCAACGATGCTGTGAATGTCACCATCAACCCCCTGCACCCCGTCAGCATACTTCAACAGAGTTCCGCCTAGCCTCACTTGGGTCCTCGATCCGGCGACTCCTTTGCCTTCGCGCGATCCACCCTCATGCAAATCGCGATTGATAACACTGTCAAACTCAATTTTGCCACGTCGAATATCCCGAGCAAGTTCCGGGGCGAGTTGCATGAACCAGCCGCCGGGGAAGCTCCCTTCAGATGGAAGAGTAAAATCGAGTAACTCGCCACTTTGGCGATCAAAAGTGGCCGGTCGCGCCGCACCGCAAGGGACAAGCAGTTTATCTCCATGAACCAACAAATATCCTTGCGGGGAGAGCCCTCCTAAAGCTTCGGCCCCTACGTGCGGTTGCTTGCCATATAACGCTCCACAGCGATCGTTAACCCATTTGACCTCGCCGGAACGGGCATCGAGCGCGTAGACAAAGACACCTTCCAGTGGCCAGACGCCAGCTGCGAAATAGACAGTGTCGTCGGCCAGCACTGGTCCCCCGCGGACCGGCCAGACCGAAATCAACCGACCATTGCCTAGGATTTTCCGTTTGGAAGGAACGGCTCGAAACTTCCACTGCAAGACGCCATCGGTAGCTCGCAAACAGTACAGATGTCCGTCATCCGATCCGAAGTAGAGCTTGTCACGGTACCCAACCGGTGCCAAACGCACGGGACCGGCAGTATAAAATCGCCACTTCTCGTTCCCCGTCTCGACTTCATAGGCGACAACGGCATCAATATGCGGCAGCGCCACATACATGGTGTCGCCCAGAACAATCGGCTCGTAACCCTGATCAAACTGAAGTCGTGACTTGCGAAACGTCGGTATTACCGGAGGAAGTTGCCGCTTCCATTGCAGGCACAGCGGCTCTGGAATCTGCTCTACTGAGATATTCGTACGCCCGATGTCATGTCGCCAAGTGGGCCAATCCTCGCCTGCAGCCGTATCGACCAACGACAATAGTCCCAATAGTGTGACAGCGTAATAAAGCGAGACTCTGTGCATGGAAATGCCGTGGGTTCAAAAACTGCAATGAATACTGTGACCAAAAAATCTCGGGTTTAAATCCTCAAATGAAGCCGCTTTTGGCTGACGCCTGCGAGATCATAGCTGTCTCATTCACAAAAACTTCAGGGCACGTTACTCCCGGTCATGACTTGAGTAGTTTACCTGCTCATTTACAAATTTGGGCGACTGTAAAAAGACCGACGCGACTTGTGCCCTGAAGGCACTCTGGTAGATGCTGCACGTACTCGCACGCAATCTCCAATCCACTTCAATGATTCATGGAAAGGTTTCTACCGGTGACCTTCTCCTGGGACAGCATGAACGAGCCACTCCGTGGGCAACACCACCTCGTTACGAACCGGCCGTTACGTTTGTCTTGAACCGCTCAATCGCCTGCTTCATTGACTGGGTGACTTCAGGATGCTGGTCGGCCACATCGGTGACTTCTTGAGGATCACGCTGAAGATTGAAAAGCTGAACATTTTCTTCCTTGACAATCATTTTCCAATCGCCCCGCCGCATGGCTGTCCCCAACTTGGGTTCGTATCCGAAAAAGATATCTCTGTCTGGGAAATCTTTTTGCTCAAGCAGATGCGTCTTGAAACTCGCGCCGTCAAGGTTTTCTGGATTGCTTTTCGAGATACCAGCTATCTCTGTGAGCGTTGGGAACAGATCGAAGCCAACGATTAACTTATCGGATTGGACCCCCGCCTTGATCTTGCCAGGCCACCACGCGACGGCCGGCACACGGTGTCCACCCTCATAGTGGCTGAACTTGCCGCCGCGGAACTTACGGAACTCTTTTGGGCTCATGCCCACCGCTCCGTTATCCGACAAGAACACCACAAGAGTTTTCTCTGCCAAATCGAGTTCATGAAGTGTGTCGAGGATCTTCCCGACACCTTTATCTAGGTCCTGCAACATCCACCTGTACTTGTCACGATTCTTGTTATTAATCTGATTTGGATTCTCTCCCTTTACGCGATGGTCAGGCCTATCCTCAACGGTCTGGTAAGGATTGTGGACCGCAGCGTGGGAAACGTAAAGAAAGAAACGATTATCTTTGTTGCGTTTTATGAAGTCGACGCTTCGGTCAGTGATGATGTGCGTCGAATAACCGGGCACATCCTTCTTTTTCAGGCCAACTCGCCAAGCCCCATGCTTGTGGTAATCCGTTGCACCGTTAAGGAAGCCGACGAATTCGTCGAACCCATGGTGGACTGGGTTGTACTGGTCCTGATATCCACAGTGCCATTTTCCGAAAAGAGCAGTCGCATAGCCATGATCCTTGAAAACCCGCGGTAAAGTAGCGAGCGAGGGAGATATGCCACTCTGAGGTTCCCGGCTACCAACGATCACGTCAACGATACCCACACGCTGCTGATACCGGCCGGTAAGGATCGCAGCACGCGTCGGACTGCAGACCGAAGAATTCGTGTGAAAATCAGTGAATCGCATTCCCTGTTCAGCCATCTTTTCAATGCGTGGTGTCTTCACCCAACCGTTGTAAAGGGTCATATCGCAGCAGCCCAAATCATCAGCCAAAATGACCACGATGTTGGGCTGTCTTTCAGCGTGCGTCAAACTTGGCACGAAGAGATACCAAAAAGAAATCAACAGATAGGCAAGCGTGCGCAACATAGAAAATGATTGTTGATGAAAAAGTGGGAAGGATGTATTTCGAAAAAACAGTTCCGCTTATTTGTACAGAGTAATCTGGGGTTGGCGGAAACGAATGTCGCAGGTTCAGTCTACCCGATGGAACGGTTCGTATGGATTAGCAAATCCGTTGGTCAGACTCATGACTTTGCCACGAGACTAATTCAAGTTTTTTGTTTCCATACACAGTCCCCGCGAAAACAGAGAATGCAAGAAGCTGTTCGGTGGCTCACAAGTAAGCTTCTGATTGCGAATCGGTTTTCAACGTGATGCAAAATCCGTGATCCATCACAACTAGTGATAGGCGGCCATCACTCGATAAGTTTGACCACTCTCAATGCGGTTCCCCGCTTTCCCAAAGTTGATCGCTTGAACTCAGTAGGTTCAGGCCACCGTTTACACTTCTCCGAGATGCGATCTGCGTTCAAGCGAATTCCACGCGGTCATGGCATCGACCGCGTGTTGACGGGGCAACGTCAATCAAAATTGCAGGTAACCCACAAACTACTGCTATTTGCGCAGACCTCTCAAAACCCTCGTGAAATATTCACGACATTGCCGCAAAACAGGGCCATCCAATGTATTATTCGTGTACACAAGATCTAGCATGCACTGACTACAACAATCTCACACATCTTCGCCGAAGTTTCGAATCCGTGAAAACTGCAACACACCCACCAAACAGTGAAGCTTGAAAAAGCGGGAAACCCAGCAACCATCACTGCTGCTTTGCAACACTTCTTCCCGATCACAAAATTAGCCGGCAGTTGCTTTCGAGTCCTTGACGAACCACACGATCGCAAGCAACTAATTCTTCTCTACCAATGCGCCATTCAAGACCTTGACTTGGAGGGTTTCCAAATCCAATTCATATTCTGATTTCCGTTCATTCTTCACAACGAGACTATTTTTCTTGGTCCCAAGTCTCGTGATGAATACATCTTGCACATCCCGCTCAAGACCCACCTGATATTGCACAACGTAGATTTGGCGTCGCCAAATCATCTCTTTGCTCTCTTTATCCCACGCTTCAACACATCCCATCTGCTTGGTCGGTGCTCGATACTCAATTGTTCCCACTGCAACCGGTGGCACTTTGACCGGAGCAGGACGTTTCGCCTCAACAGTGGAAACTGGCAGCAACCAACATAGGGTTAGTAAGATAACGAGACGAATCACAGCAATCCTTTCATACAAAAGGCAAATTCGGATTTCGAATCTGCTGAAATCGAAGAGGCTTGACATAACGGACTAACAATTTTCACGAGACTCATGACTCGCTCACAATAACGTTTGAAGCACGCACATGTTTGTCGAATTTCGGGATAAGCAAACTAAATCAACTTTGTGACCTCGTGACTAGCCAAAACTGCTCACGTAGCTTGTCATACGTGAGCGTCATCTTCCATATCAGGCTTCACGAGCCCGGCATGAAGCCGCCCCGCTCATAGATCTGTCAATGACAGCATCCTCTATCGCAGCGTCAATTACGATGTCAATCTTCTGTTTGAATCGACGGCTCAATGAATTGAAGCAAACCACCTAGATCGCGTTGTCAATACAATACCAGCATCAACTATCAAGTTGCCGATTGGTCGGAGCGATGAACGTACGCCATTGCAATTCACCGAACGCCGTGTACCAGCTACTGACCAAACTGTCGAAGAATATCTCCTTCAAGCAAACCGATGGAAACAGGGAAACTTCTTGTAAGCACGGGCTTGCCTTGGTCGAACAACACATAAGTTGGGCAGATCGTCCCCCCTAATTCCGCGACGGTTTGCGCATTGGAATTAAAATCAACCCGAATCACATCAACCTCACCACTCAGTGATTCGCGCAGATCAAGTACGGCGTTTTTGGTTTGTGCACATCGCGAGCAATTGAAATCGACTCCGAATTCAACAAGGACAGGCAAGCTGCTATCGATCAGGTATTCATTGAGTTGGCTTCCACTGATGACCGGCAGTTGATTTTCTTCTGTATTCGTACTTGCTGACTCTTCTTTTTTGGTCCCGCAGCCAACAACCGCGACTGCGATACACGCCAGCAACAAAACCCAATGAGTTCGCGGCAAAAAATACTGAGAAGTTGTTTGAGTTGATATCGAGTGAAACTTAAACATTTCGGAATCCAATCTATACAGGTAATCTCACTGAAAGGCCATCAAGGGCAACCTCACCCTCACATAGAATCCACGGCCGCGAGCGCATTTTCCAATTGAACATTCCACTCCGGAAATGGATCATCAAACTCCAGCCAAGTTTCGATTCCCTCTGCCATTTCCTCATCTGTAAGCAAACACGCCTGAAGTGAGTCGTAAAGCTCAAGCTCATCCATCCCAATTCCAATGAAGACCAACTCCTGGCGACAATCCCCCACTTCTTCGTTCCAACGCTTATCAATCTCAGCCCGAATCGAATCGACCTGTGGCCAATGAGACCTAGGCACAGCCGCCCACCAGAATCCCCCAAAGTCAAGTCGAGCAACCCGACCTGCCTGTGACCAAACACCGATTTTATCCAACCGACTGGCCAGCCAAAAGAAACCTTTACTACGCAGAACGCCATTCCAATCCTGATTAAGACGATCAAAAAACCGTTTGGGGTGAAATGGCCGCCGCGACCTATAA
Organism: Rhodopirellula sp.; assembly: GCA_003513555.1. GTDB lineage: Bacteria > Planctomycetota > Planctomycetia > Pirellulales > Pirellulaceae > Rubripirellula. Next base: position 24,678 of record DOPG01000187.1, read on the forward strand.
ACAAAACTGTTGACACCATACTCTTCGACTTCACTTGCACCATCACCGCGAAGCGTTAGATGCCATCCCTTACTCCGTTTGGCGACCTCAAAATCAAATCGCCCGGTCCCCATGATTTGTGATGAATCAATTCTTCCGAATGAGGAACGGATTTTCAGCGCATGCGGATTGAGTTGCTCGACGAACGCCTCAAGCGCGCCCAATGCCTCATCATCAACAAGATCGGATTTGTTAAGGATGATCACATTTGCAAACTCCACCTGCTCAGTCAACAAATCAGCGACCGTTCGCGGGTCATCTTCACCAGCAGCTTCCCCAACACTTTGCAAATCTTTACCGAGCCGAAGATCCTCGATGAAATTGGCGGCATCAACCACGGTTACCATCGTATCCAGTTCTGCCAGTTCTGAAAGCGCAACGCCATCACCCACCGCAAACGTGAATGTATCTGCCACAGGAGCAGGTTCCGAAATACCAGTCGATTCGATCAACAGATAGTCAAAACGGCCTTCCTTGGCCAAGCTTGCTATTTCCAGCAGCAAGTCCTCACGGAGCGTGCAGCAGATGCAACCGTTGGTCATCTCGACCAGCTTTTCATCGGTGCGACTCAAAGCGGCATCTCCTCCTGCAACCAATTGAGCATCGATGTTCACCTCGCTCATGTCATTGACGATAACGGCAACACGCAAACCTTCTCGATTAGTCAAGATGTGATTAAGTAGCGTGGTCTTACCAGATCCGAGAAACCCAGACAAAACAGTTACGGGAAGTTTTTTCATTGTTATTTTTAATAGGATGTACAGAGCTAATTTCAGGCGTGACGGAGTCCCTCAGCCTGGTCTCAAGACTCATTCAATGCCCGACGAAACCAGGCAATGATTCGCTGATGCTGATCCGATCCATAGCGCGTTACAAACTCTCTCGTTTGCGCATCGCTGTTGTTCTGCAAAGCCGATAACCGGTTGTTGATGTAGTTCGGTGTCAGTGTGAGCCGACAATTGACTTCAGTGAAATGACGCCATTGCTCGTAAGAAGCTGGAATAGAAACATGTTTCACGCTGTATCCTCGTGCGAAAAGGCATCAAAGTTGCCAGCAACCTGAAGTGACACTTCACGCCATGCTGACGCAAACTCTTCGGCTGGCGTAAAAAGACGCTCGCCATTGTCCCACTTGACGAGCGTTTGACGCCGGTACTCGATCCCCAAACACTCGACGATGTTCACTTCGTAACTGCGAATCCAATCAATTAAATCCAAGGTCAATGAAACACATGCGTTTCGCTGATGCTTGTTTGGCAGACTCAACCTCGGCAAATCCTCCATTGACCAGAGTGGGCACGCGAGTTTCGCGTCCCGCGTGTATCGTGGTCGAAAATCATAACGGGGCAAAAAGATCGCCCCGCGACGATCGTCTCCATAAAAAACACCAAATCCGCGCAGTACGATGCAACGCCCAAACGGCAGTTCCAATGAATAGACGCTAGAACACTCCTCCCGATCAGCAGGTGGCTCCTGCCTCGCAAACCCGACTTCGAGCAGCCAATTACCTTGAGGTCGTAAAATATCCCGACCCCAACACCAAGCCTGCTGACAAAGGAGCCCCACTGCGTGCTCAACTGGCTCGGCTTTCATTAGCGGCTCCTCATTTCCCCCAAGTACCATGTGCACCTCAGTCCATCTTGGGCTTGATCACCGCCGCTAGGTTTGCCAGCAACCAAGCTGAAGCGGCACACAACTGCAACCAGTCTCCCGGTGACTGGATCGCATAAGCCAGAACACTGCAAATCCAACAGACACTCGCTATGGTCTGCCCAAGCCATTCGACACTGAGCACTTTCTTGAAGCCGATGCGTCGAAGCCATGATTCACTTGCAACGCGGGTGTCGTCACTCATCGCCAGAGTGTCGTCCGTCAACATGTGGCACACTCCTCTCCACAGCAGGACAAGTCATCGAGGTACATTCCCCACTTTCGATAGTTTTCCAATTCCTCGGCCGGCAAACCCAGAGCATTCGCGATCGCTTTGGCGACCACAGCAAATCGCTGGCGATACTTATAGATAAAGCAGAAGACATGGTTTTGATGCCGAACGGCCGGACCACACAAGAACAGTCCTGACACAACAGTCGATTCGTCGTGCTCGCTAAGCACGGGAAACCCATCCTTACGTTGCTCAAACAAATCTGCCAGTAGCTTATGACTGCCATCGAATCCACCAGCCAGCAAAGGTGGAACTGTGGTATCGAATACCCGACCGTCGATCGCCTTGACTTTGTAACCACCATCGACCTGCAACACAGATTCGATTGGGGTGTGTGCGAACAACTCTACCTGCCTTTCGAACCAGTCCTCACGCATTCGCTCAAGCGAATAAGTCGACAACGCAACACTTGGGTCGGAACTCTCGTCTTTCCACGGACACCCCTTATCGAACAGCCGGACCTGCTTATCACTACATGCCAAGTGATAGGCAGCATCGATACCACTTTCGTAGCCCCCTATGATAATGAAATTATCACCTTCGAGATCTTCATAGCTCGGGACCGTCGCGGTGTGTCGACAGAATTCGCTGCCCGAGAATGCTGCCAAACGGGGATACTGAAACTCCCCTGCTGCCCAGATCACATGCTTGGCCCGCAGTGTCTCATCCTTGGTGTCTACTCGAAAATCGGCGCCCACCTTTGTGACTCGCAGCACATCGACTTGCTCACGAACAGGAAGCTCAAAGAACTGTGCCACACCACGCAAGTGCGAAGCGTATTCTTCACCTGTCGGATGCTCGACTTCCAAGCTGAATGCCGGCGAAACCCCAATGGCAATGGAATTCAGATCCAGCATCCCGATCGAATTAGTGGGAAAAGACGGTGTGATAAATCGAGTTTCTGCCGGCCAACCCTCAAAAGACGCGCCGACCGAATGACGTTCAAGCACGACAAAGTTCTCGATTCCGGCATGCCTCAGCGCAATGGAGACACCCACACCAGCTGCCCCTGCTCCAATGACAACAACATCGTAACAATCTTCATTGGCTTTATCACTCATCACACTGCCTCGATCATGTCGTCATCAGGTTCAATTTCAATCGCTGGCAGGGGATCATCAAATGACACCCACCGCTGTGCTCCCTGTTCATACTCCGAATCCGTCAACAAGCACCGGTCCAAAATGCCTTCAATCCGGTTTTGGTCCAGCCCCTGGCCGATGAACACCAGTTCCTGATGTCGGTCTCCATGCTCGCCAACGAACTTGGCGCGAATCTCTTCACGCGACATCTCATCTTCTGGCCACTCCTCCATTGGGGCCGCGGCCCACCAATAACCAGCAGGATTCATACGAATCGAGCACCCAGCTTGCGACCAATCGTATGCCCAGTCATTTCTCGATGCGATCCACAACAACCCTTTACTCCGCAGCACTCCGGCAAAGAGACCCTCGTCCATGTCATCATCCAAAGCTTCTGTCAAACGTTTGGCATGGAATGGGCGATCACGGCGGTACACAAAATTGGAGATACCATATTCCTCAGTCTCAGTTTCCTCTTCGCCCCGTGGCACTGCCAACCACTGAGGCATGGCCTCAGCTTCGGACAGCTGAAACCTTCCTGTACCAAGAATCTTTGGAAGTGGCACTTGGCTTTCTGTGGAATGCAAAATCTCTGCCTGAGGATTCATGCGCCGGATAATTTGATCAAGCTGCTCCAACTCATACGCTGTCACTAGATCCGTCTTGTTGATGATCACAACATTCGCAAATTCAACTTGCTCAACCAATAAATCAACAATATTGCGATCATCTTGCTCATCAAGGCCAATTTCACGATCGGTTAGATCATCCCAGGAACCAAAATCCTTCATGAAGTTACCTGCGTCCACCACTGTCACCATGGTGTCAAGATCCGCGACCTGCGAGAGACTGCTACCCTCTTCATCCTCGAAAGTAAACGTCTCCGCAACTGGCAAAGGTTCACTGATACCGGTCGATTCAATTAACAAGTAATCGAATTTCCCGGCACGAGCTAAGCGAGCTACCTCGACGAGCAAATCCTCACGCAACGTGCAACAGATGCAACCATTGGTCATCTCGACCAGTTGCTCCTCTGTTCGAGACAGATCCGCTCCGCCATCACGTACCAAGGCAGCGTCAATGTTCACCTCACTCATATCATTGACAATCACAGCGACCCGCATCTCGTGACGGTTTGCAAGGATGTGGTTCAGAAGGGTCGTTTTCCCCGCACCGAGAAATCCACTCAGGACAGTAACCGGTAAACGCGAAGAGCTCGATAATCCAATATTGTCCATGGTTAAATTCGGGAGATGCGGGAAATTTTATCGATGACAGGACCGGTGCCTCTGTGGTGCTCAAGCCCTCGCGGCATGTACACCGCTCAAAATCACTGCCGCCTCACAGGAGCCGACAGCACTCCCGTTCATGCAGCTGCATATATAATACTACTGCAATTCAATTGCAACAAGAAGGCGCCCTCAAAGAGCCAGTCGCCTGAATATCTCCACTCGCCTACGCGGAACCAAGGGCTCATCCTTGAGTTCGAAAACCCTGGGTCGCGAGTGGTAGCCGATCGAATTTCCAGCAGATTAGCCGGCCCAAAACTGATACCCCCTTCCTGATGCCATCCACGAGATTTGGTGACATCGACGTGGTGTCATCGGCATGTAGCGGAGCGACGAAAAACCAACTGCATTTCACCAACGTTGGAGTGTTTTCAGAAAGACACACACATGTAGCGTAGTAGAAGACAAGCTTATTCGTCCCACTAACCACGTTTGACTAACTTGTAAATCTGAGTCTTACAGCGGTCGCCTTTTCAAATGCAATCCACGGACCCCAGCACGAAACTGAGCAAAACACATGATGAACCCAATACGACACCCAGTTGCCCCACACGGCACAGTACATACTCACTTCCCGAATTCCACGAGCGTGCGTCGGAGACGATTGTGATTTCCATCAATGCTTAGTCACGGCACCTGACTCCGCACCGTTGAGCTAGCGGTAGTCCAGCTATCCTGCAATCAAATGTTTCAGTAAATCAAAAACGACTTGGGCTATCTATTTCAGGCAACTCAAATGGTTGCACATTAAGAAGACATCCAAAGGTAAAGCTCACACACGCTGTGGCCGCTGAGAGTTTCAATATTTTTGTGCTAAAAAAGTACATCGAGCGCACAGGCATCGTGGCTTTGGGCTCATCATTTGCATACATAAAACAAGATACGAATGATCACATAATGACCGCTGGAAAAATCACCCAAGAAAACAAGCCATGATCAAGCACTTCACACTTGGAAATCTCTTCGTCGTTCTCGTATTGTCTTCATCGACGCAAGCCGAAATACTAAAACAGCTGCGAGAAAATCATAAAGAGGCGTACGCAATTTCCCTAAATATTGAAAATCCAAAACTCGGTACAGACCGGGATCGCGAAAAACTCGAAATCTGGGCTGACAGCCACAAGAAATCGCAATTGACGGCGAAGGCTCTCATCCCCGCATTATTCAATCACTGGATTGATCAACCGAATGACCAACAGCTTAAGAAGGAAATCGAATCTGTCTACAACGGTTTGGCTGGCAAGCCGACTACCCAGCGGTATAACCAGACGCAGTCCTTCATGTCCCGAATCGCTTGGCCACTCTTGGCACACAGCAATTTAACAAAAGAGCAAGCGGAGTTATTAGCGAAGCTGGTAAAGCCACCGAGTGCTTGGAGGATTAGTGACGTGATGGCCCGCATCGGAATGCCAACAGAAGCCAACGGCTGGGACCAACAAGCAGTTTATGCCCTGGCTTTAATTCGTCTCGGCAAAGAAAAACAAGCTCGATCTGAAATCTCGAACCTCTATGCGAAAGCCTCTACCAACTACAAAGCCAATCCCAAAGGAAGCCTTGATTATGGACCTGAGGCAGGCGAATCCCGCTATCGGGACTATGTCGATTACCTTCAGCTCTGTGAGCTTCTGAGTGGTTTCCAAGACTCGATCACGAATAATCACACAGGTGCAACCAAACACGTCTCCCAGGCACAGAAACTGCGCAACAAGGTTTCGCCAGAAGCGGCGGTCCTGATCGAAGAGATCAGTCGGCGTTCCAAATCGGACAAACACAAACAAGTCCCGTCCCGAAAAACTGATTGATGCTGCAATGCGAAGTAGGGAATACCGCAGGTCGTCACAACTCTCGATGCCGCAATACAAAAACACCAAAATTGCTAGTAACGGCAGTGATCCGCAACATCTACAAATGATTTCCAACAGCATCAGGCTTCGGTTACATTATGCGGTAAGTTGGAACTCTCTGATTTTCCCCACTCACCTTTCCTGATTAGGAAATCCACCGACCATAACTCCGCGCTAGAGCCAAGCCCACGGGCGGGTTTTGATAATTCCAATTGTGAACGAGGCTCCCGATGCATGACACAACTCTGCCAGAGGCACAGCAGGACCAGGAAGCACGGATCGAATCTAAGCTTGCAGACCTGGAAGAAGGCAATCTGGAAGCATCAGCAGATTTGCTACCTTTGGTGTATTCGGAGTTGCGGAAGCTAGCTGCATCAAAACTTGCCGCCGAACCCGCTGGGCAAACGCTTCAGGCAACGGCATTGGTACATGAAGCGTATTTGCGATTGACCAAGAATACCAATCAGCAAAGATGGAATAGTCGCGGACACTTTTTCGGGGCAGCAGCGACAGCGATGCGAAGAATTCTCATCGAACAGGCACGGAGAAAAAAATCTCTTCGAGGTGGTGGTGAGTTCAATCGCGTAGATAGCAATGAGATTGAACAGACTTTCACCTCCAGCCCTGCGGAGCTACTAACGCTCAACGAGGCGTTGACGATCCTCGCTGAGGCTCACCCAAGAAAAGCCAAGTTGGTCGAATTACGATTTTTTGCAGGGCTATCGAATCGTGAAGCAGCAGAAGTTTTGGATATTTCAACATCAACTGCTGATCAAGACTGGCGATACGCCAGAGCATGGTTGAAAGTCAAAATGGATGGTACTTCAGGAAACATGTCCAGTAATTGAATCAAGTACCTGTTTTTCAATTGTGCTTTCACTGCCATTCATCGCACTGTCTTCTGGTCGGAGCGAGTTGCTGTTATCCATGAGAGGCTGGACTGGGAGGGAGGATTAAATTCATGTCGACACTGGACGAAGAAAAAATCTTCCGTGTTGCCGTAGACATTGAATCAGATAGCCTCAGATCGGTTTATATCGCTCAGGTTTGTGGGACCGATACCGCCTTGCGATCACGACTGCAAGATCTTCTAGCTGCTGATCAAACACCATGTTCGGTACTTGACTTACCTCTCGGTGAAAAATCACTTGAGCCTGCGACGGACACAAGCACAGAAATGCCCGAGATTCCGGGCTATCTCTTTCTCCGTAAGCTCGGTGAGGGCGGCATGGGCGTGGTATATCTGGCGGAACAAGTAGAGCCCATGCGGCGGAAGGTTGCGTTGAAACTGCTACGAACGTCACAGTTCGATCTGCAAGCAGTGGAGCGTTTTGAAGCTGAACGCCGTTTGATGGCAACACTCCACCACCCAAACATTGCGTCTGTCTACACTGCCGGCTCAACAGCACAGGCACAACCATTCGTCGCGATGGAGTGGATCGATGGAATACCAATCACCCGTTATTGCGATGACCATCAACTGCCAATTGGAGCGCGACTGAAGCTGTTTCAGCAGATTTGTGATGGGGTGCAACACGCGCATTACCGGGGAGTGATCCACCGAGATCTAAAACCGTCCAATATTTTGATTACGGAATACAATCATAATCCGGTTCCCAAAATCATCGACTTTGGCGTTGCAAAATCCCGCGATTTGGACCTGCAGGCTGAACACCAGCTCACGCAGGTGGATCAAATCATTGGCACGCTGCAATACATGAGCCCCGAGCAAGCTGGGTCCAACCAACGAGATATCGACACACGATCAGATATCTATTCGTTAGGCGTGATGCTCCATGAGCTGCTAAGTGGCGAAATCCCTTTGGTACAGGCGTTCAGGTCAGCAGAAACTCTTGAACAACACCTCTCCGTCACGCGCCAAATCATTCCCTGTCAACTGAGGCAGAGTGTTCAACTTTCCGATAGGCAACAACAGATTTCTGAAAACCGAAATACGACACCTGCGGCACTCAACAAACAGTTGGGGCAGGAATTGGACTGGATTGTCGCCAAGTCTCTGGAAAAAGATCCCGATGACCGATACACGACAGCCAAATCCTTCTCCGACGATATTGAACGATTTCTAAGAAACGTCCCGGTACAAGCCCGCCCACACTCGTTCTACAGAAAGACCAAACTATTTGTCAGGAGACACCGTTACCAAGTCACTGCTTATGTGTTGAAATTGCTGATGCTCACGGTGTTTTCGCTAACAAGCCTTGTGATATACCTGGAAAGAACTGCACGACGGAATAATGAATTAAAACTAGCAGAAACATCTGTTGAACTGGAAAAAGCACGCAAGCAGGCAAGGCAACTGCAAGAGGCGAGGAAGATTGTCGCGCCCAAAATCCTCGATCTGATTAACGATCAGCAGACAGTCCGTGCGTATCAAATGATGCAATCACTCACCCCCCGAATCAAGGCAGACCCCCTATTCGAAGAAATCATGAATGATCTCATGATGACAACTAGCTTCGATAAGCTCCCACCCAACACGAGTGTCAAAATTCGTGATGCCACGTCTGACAAAACGCAATGGATAACCATCGGCAAAACACCCCTAAAGGATATCGAATTACCACGAGGCCCAATCCGGATACGTTTTGAAAAGACAGGCTATGTCTCACGGGACTTACAGCTCAAAGTACCCCAAGCAGTTGATACCTCCGCGTGTAGCTACCTTGTCCCCAACGAAGCTCAACTTGAAGGAATGGTCTGGATCTACAAGAAAGAAAAGGATGATGAACTACCCATAGGAGCATTCTGGATCGACCGACTCGAAGTTTCAAACGAAGACTATCAGGCATTTGTCGATGCAGGTGGCTATCAAGATTCCTCATTTTGGAAGGGAATTTCATTCGAGCAAAAAGGGGAAACCATTCCATGGCAGCAGGCTATGGAATCATTCATCGACCTGACGGGGAAGCCAGGTCCAGCTGGCTGGAAGAATAGCCACTATCCCGAAGGTGAATCCACCTACCCAGTGGGTGGTGTGAGTTGGTTTGAAGCCTGCGCTTATGCCAAGTTCCGTTCAAAACACCTGCCAACCCTGCATCACTGGAAGTGGGCTGCCGACTCTGACCAGCCGGGCATCATGGCCGCAGCTGGTAACTTCCTTAGCGCTGGGCCCACTCCATGCGGAGTAATGACAGGAGTCGGGCGCTTCGACGCACTCGATCTTGCCGGCAACGTTCGAGAGTGGTGTCAGACCGCTGATGATGGAGGCAAGCGATACAATCTTGGCGGCGACTGGAACTCACCTCATTACTCATTCAGCGAATCTTTCAGCCTGTCGCCGTGGGATCGCAGCGACGAAAATGGTTTTCGATGCCTACAATATCCAGCAGGTTCGACACCTACTGAGGAGCTTCTGGCAAACATAGCAAAGCCCAAAAGCCTTAATTTGGGACCTGAGCGTGAACCATTTGAGAGGCTTCGTGCAATGTACCTTTATGACCATGATTTACCGCTGGACCCGGTCATCCAGCCAGCTAACGGCAGCATTCGTCCGGCAAGCATCCGTGGGGGTACCAAGAACCGAGTTCGTCATGACGTGGTTGAGATTACCGCCGCCTACAACAATGAGCGATTCAAAGTACATCTCCTGATACCCAATGACGCGTCAGGAAAAATGGAGACTATCATCTTTGTTCCCGGAGTCACGGCATGGGAAAACGGCCGGGAACTCAAGGTAAATCAGGAGCCTCACGTCGAGTTGCTGAAACGGTTAGCCGAAAGCGGCAGGATAGTCTGTTTTCCTGTCTACCAGGGCACCTATGAAAGATGGTCGGGCAGTACCTTGGGTCAACAGTTTGAAAACAAACCGATACGCGCAAGAGATGATTACATTGCCGTGACCAAGGATGGTTCACGAGTAATCGACTATCTCCTAACACGCAACGATGTCGACCCCAAGCGACTCGTCTATTTTGGCCTCAGCAATGGAGCACTGCGAGGCCCTATGGCACTGGCGACCGACACCCGCTATCGCGCGGCAGTACTGCTTTCGGGAGGCTATGTACCACACCACAAAAACCGTCCCGAAATTCAAGCCTTTCACTTTACCCCCGAAGTGAAACAGCCCATTCTCATGATGAATGGAACATCAGATCACGTGTTTCCCGTAGAAACTTCTCAAAAAACCATGTTCGGTGACTTGGGGAGTCTGCAAAAAAAACACGTTCTGTTTTCTGCGCACCATCTCATCAACCCGCACGAGGTGTTCAACACAATGACTGAGTGGCTTGACGAAGAAGCTTTTCAGGGGAACTAGTTTGACGAGGCCGGTACCAATTTCAATCAAGAACCAATGCCATTCTCTTCGTCGGCTTGTTCGCCTATTGATCCACGTACGAGACACCAAAAGTGCGGTTATTTTGGTGAGAGCATCATCATGTCAAGCTGCTGATTTTCCAGCACCCGTGAACACCTTCTGGCACAGGCGTCGCACTCGACGTGAAATAGAGTCGCGGTAGTACTTTCGACCAAATGAGAATTTGTCAGCTTCAACACAACGGAAAACCGTCTCAGGATGGTCCAAGATTCCAATGTCATGAACATCCATATTGGCAAATTCAGAGTCTCTGTCTTTGCAATGAGTTCCTCCACCCAAAAAACCAATGTTACTGATTAGGTTGGCATTTGGCAGTATCGTAAGAGCATTCTGCGTCCAGGCGCTGTAGAGCCACGGATATGCCCAGCTACTGACGGTCGTATTGCCCGAATACTGTTCGTCAAAAAGACGCGTCCAATACCAGGTTTCTGTTGGCGAATCCGCAAAAGTGGCTATACCACCCTGATCTCGAAAGTTGGGCCATGTCTCAAAATTCAAATCAAAGTTTTCCCACGTCCGCCGCCAAGACGCCCAACCCCAACAGTGAAAATACTTCGAGAAGTAGTAACTGTGAGGCGTGCGACTTATCCCTTCTTGAAAATTGTTACCGCTGATCGCACCGACCCGCTCGTCATTCCGATAACGATCAAGCAATTCTTGACAGTAACCGAAAAAACTAGGGTGGGGTAAGCAGTCATCCTCAAGAATGATCGCGTCTTCTACCTGCTGAAATACCCAAGCCAAGCCACTCGAAACCCGTGATTTACAACCCATATTTTGATCAGCAAATAAGGTATTCACCTCACATTCCCAATCAACGTTGGTTACGATCTCACGAGTCAATAGCACGTCATGGTTCTCTCCAGCACGTTCATCGCGGGCGCCATCACTGATTAGAAACAACTGCTTTGGCTTAGCTCGCCGTACTTCCGCGAATACTCTAGCCGTCACATCGGGTCGATTGAAAATGAACATCGCGACAGGAGTCTTGAGTGAAGATCTGCTATCGATACGTCCCATTACATGATTCTCAGTGACAAGTCTCAGTGACAA
>DOPG01000187.1:36486-41340 GCA_003513555.1 Rhodopirellula sp.
TCAGTGACAAGTCTCAGTGACAAGTGGAAGATTGGTAGCCACGACATCATTGGATGACCGCTTATCGGCAATTCAATACAGGTATTGTCGAAAATGCCGCAAATTCATCAATGCCAACCATGAATGCAAGTTGCCGTAATCTCGGTTTAAAACTAGCGGACGCCGCATTCCATAGTCCAGACCAAATCGCGTTAAACCATCTTTTGTCGTACTCACACCACCAAGAAGAGTACAAATATTTCGAATTACAACAGCAAAGAAGCAGGGTGTGGGAGTCATCCGTAAACGAGACAAAGCTTGACTCCACCATGCGGTGTTGAATCGTCGTGGTCATTGCTAGCATCCTGTGAACCCTGACATCATCCACTCATTTCCTCGGGTTGCCCGACGTCAATTCTTACACCCAGCTTTACTCCACCATGAGCGAGCCACCCTCACGTAACATTACCAAGCCTTACGTTTCCCTTCTGTGGTACAAATCACAAGTTCACCGGTTTCTCCGTGACCTGCAATACGTCTCGATGACGTTAGATCCGTTGCACATTTTCGACTGTGTTGCGATTCTAATAACCCACCTAGATCAGTGGTGTATCGTGCAACACACAACTTACGATTGCAATGAAGTAACCCCGATTCAGAATACCTATCCCAGCGTAAAAAATGTCATCAGAACAAAAGATTCTAGTCGCCGAGTTCAATCCCAAAGTCTGTCTCTATTGGCTTCTTAGCGGGGCCCTCGTCTTTTTCATGACCATCGTTGGAATACCTCTGTTACTTCTATGGTTCCCACTTGGATTTGTTTTTACAAAACGTTACCTGGATCGCATGGAGTGTGTTTTGACTGACAAAGCTCTCAAAGTGCGAAAGGGAATCTTTGTCCGTGTTGAGAAAACGATTCCACTCGAGAAAATAACTGACATGGGAATGGTACAGGGACCAATCATGCGATCATTTGATCTCCACACCTTGACCGTCGAGACCGCCGGTCAATCAGGCGTTGGATCACTGGTTTCCTTAACGGGAATTGTCAACGCGCCGGAATTCCGTGAAACTGTTTTGAACCAGCGGGAACGGCAGGCAACAAATAAATCACAGGCCACTCCGCTGCAGGCTGTCAACCACACGGAAGTTTCAGACAGTAGCTCTCTGCTCACGGAAATAAGAGATTCTCTGGTGCGTATCGAATCGATTCTCGACAAAACCAAGTGAACGTTAGAGCCTGCGAGAAACGGGCGCTAATATCCTCATTTTCGAGGAATTTTCCTTCCTGAATGTATGTACCGATGTCTGACGATGCAGTAAAGATATTCCACTTGGAAATGCGCGACCGGCAAGCGTTCGAACCCAAACAACGCTCGAACGATTTCGACGTGGCTCTAGTAGATCCAGCAGATGCAAGTCTTAATCAACAACTCTATCGAGATGTTGGATCCGCATGGCAGTGGACGGACCGCTTGAGCTGGGATGGTTCTAAGTGGAGCGAATACGTTTCGCGAAATTGCCTAAGCACATGGATTGGATACTGGAAAGGCAAACGAGCCGGTTACTTCGAATTGGAATCGCAGAACGATGGTAATGTTGAAATCATGTACTTCGGACTCCTTCCCGACTTCATTGGCATGGGATTAGGTGGCATCCTGCTTACCGTTGCTGTTGAATGTGCCTGGCGCGAACCAAATACGACGCGAGTCTGGTTACACACCTGCAGCAACGACCACAAACACGCGCTGAAAAATTACATCAAACGTGGATTTCAGCTGTTCAAGACCGAGTTTGAGAATACAGAGTAAGTCATTGACAATGTTTGCAGCCAAAGGCCTAAGGTCGCGCCATGCCACTGAGCACTGATGTCAATCTGCCGCGGAACCACGACGCCGTATTTCCCGATCGCTGTGTCCGCTGCGACCGAATCACCCATGGCAACAAGATGCGGTTACGCACACATTCCATTACGTGGCTGACTTCACTGTTGATGGTGTTTGGAAAACCATTCACCGTTCACATTCCCGTTTGCCAAACTTGTGCTTCTGCCATCCGCAACCGCGAGCTCTTCTCATTTTTGAGCTGCATCACCGTTGCTGGACTGACGATGTTCTTCGTGTGGCCGCGAGTTGCCCACTTTGTCCCGGAAGCCATCAGCCAATGGGTTGCCGTTGGTCTTATCCTGTTTACCTTGCTGCCTTTTTTCCTTTTTTCGATTTTCAAGCCACCAGCATTTGACATTACCGCTTATCCTGACAGCGTTGATTATGAATTCCGTTGCGCTGATTACGCCAAGTCGTTCGCCGAACTCAACGAAGATGCAGAATGGGTAAAAACGGAATGACACACGGCTCCCACACATCAAGGTTCAATCTAAGAGTAATCACTCTTCTATTAATATCCTATCGCCGTTGCTTGCGTTTTCATGACCGAAGCCGACTGATTGATGGCATGTTTCTGATGCTGGTGACAGTCCCCCAGCTCGGCGTTTGCAATAACGTTTTCAGATTTGACGAGCAGATTGATGCGGTGGTGATTGCAGAAATGGAAAAACAGCAGATTGTCGGTGCGGCTATAGGAATCATTCAGGATTCAAAGATAGTCTACACGCGGGGTTACGGGTGGGCGAACTTGAAAACGAACACCCCCGTTACCGACGAAACTGTTTTCAATTGGGCCTCCAATTCCAAGCCGCTGATTGCAATTGCCGCTTTGCAGTTGGTTGAGAGTGGCCGATTAATGCTGGATGAGCCCATCGCGTCTTACTGCCCACAGCTACCGCCACAACTTCGCCCAATCACATCCCGGCAGTTGCTGTGTCACCAGAGTGGCATTCCACACTATTCCAACGGGATAGTCATTCCATCAAAAAAACGCTCCAGTTCCGATGATCACTTTAACACGCTGGACGACATCAACCCACGGAGCAGTATCGATCGGTTCATCAGGTCACCCTTACTGTTTGAATCGGGAATCAAGACTTCCTATTCGTCCTATGCTTATGTTCTGCTGACTGCAGTCGTTCAGGCAGTCGGTAAAGACCCAATCAGCAAGCAGCTTCAAAACAGAATCATCGATCCACTTGAGCTGGAATCCTTTCAACTTGATCTTCCCGCAAACGACCAAGTCAATTGGACATTGGCCTATGAAACAGCGACGGGGGAAACCACAGAGGTGCCAGACTATGCACACTTTTGGAAACACGGTGCAGGTGGCTACAAGTCAAATATAAAGGATTTTGCGAAGTTTGCGCTAGCATTGGGTGGGTCACAACTCATCAATTCAGAACTGACAGAAAAAATGTGGACACGTCAGAAAACCACTGATGGGAACGAATCTGTCTATGGTCTCGGAGTCCTGGTCTCTGACTATGGGAAGAGGCTTAAAGTGTCACACAACGGATCTCAGGATGAAACACGGACGCGATTGGTAATCTACCCACATCGCAGACATGGAATCGTTGTCATGTGCAACACCCAGGGCAGCGAGCCCAAGGCAATAACGACCGCTATCTATTCAGCCCTGAAAAAACAAACTCTGAACAAGTAGATGGGTTTCAAAATAAGGATCTCCAATCAACTGATTTACACACTGAAGAAACCAAATGCAAAACATAAGGCTGCTGTTTTACTAATTGACTAAGACAATATCACGCCCGATTCCCTTATGCATGCCAATCAAACCCTGCTCTATCAGCATGTCGAATTTTTGAGCACGCTTCGACCATTTCGGAATCACATGAATGTGGCTTCACTAGATCAAGTTTGTAATTATTTGAAGCGGGAATTCACAACCTATGGTTTGGATCTGTACGAACAACCCTTGAGGTCAATGGCGGGAAGTATCGGAATGTGATTGCTTCATACAATTCCAAAAATACTCGTCGTCTGATTATGGGCGCCCACTACGATGTATGCCTAGAACAACCCGGCGCAGACGATAACGCCAGTGCAGTAGCAGGACTACTGGAATCAGCGAGGATGGTTGCTGCGGCACAGCCAACCCTTGATTATCGCATCGACTTTGTTGCATTCAGCGTCGAAGAGCCGCCTTATTACGGAACTCATGATATGGGATCCTATAGACACGCGAGCTCAATCAAGGATCAAAAAAATAGACTGGCATGATTAATTTCGAGATGACCGGATTCTTCGATGAAGGCGATTAACCGTATCCTGGTGCACGCTTGCTGGTAGCGTATCCCAAAAAAGCCACCTTCATCGCCGTCGTTGGCAAACAGAAATATCACGCATTCAATCAAAAGGTTTTCGAGCTGATGAAAACCAATGCGGAAATCGACGTACAGATCATCGATCACCCCATAGTTGAAAGTCTGGCTGGAATGTCAGACCAACGAAGCTACTGGGAATTCGATATCCCAGCGTTGATGATCAATGACACGTCCTTTCTACGCAATCCGCACTACCATCAAATGAGCGATGACATCGACACGCTCAGCTTTGAACACATGCAGCGAGTTGTCACGTGCACCTACAATTCTCTCATCAACCTATAACCATCGTCGGTACCGCTGCGCATCACCTTACGCGATCTCGAAGAAATTTCAATTAGTGGTGAGAGCACCATAGTCAGTATCAGAAGCAATCCTCATTCGCTTCACGTTACAATTGCTTGCTGACCTGCCTACAAGCAAAATTCCTCGAAAGGTCCCTGGCTTACCCGGAGCGAAATCCAATTTCACCAGAGTGATTTTGCGTTTGCTATAACTTACCAACGCAAGCCACATTTGAATTACGATTCACCAGATCACCGTGAGACGCACGAAACCACTTCCCACGGTACCGCCGACAAGAGTCAGCGTTACAACGAACGATTCTCAATAACAGAAATTTTCATGTCCGATCCCTCTCT
>DOPG01000233.1 GCA_003513555.1 Rhodopirellula sp.
GTTGACCGATGGTGCCGTAAACCTCGGCGATGCCATCCCTAAACGGCTTGCGGAAATGATTGTGAGGATGAGAAACAATGGAATCGCGTTTGATGCTGCGGGCATCAGCGCTGATGGCCTCAATGATGAAATTCTTGAAGCTCTGACCAGAAAAGGAGATGGGCGTTATTACCTGCTGGACTCGCTGGAGTCGGTTGAGGATGGTTTCGCAAAACAGATTGCCGGAGCACTCAGGCCCGCTGCCAAGAATGTCAAGATTCAGGTTGAGTTCAATCCGGAGCGTGTTGGCAAGTACAAACTGCTTGGTTTCGAAAAGCACCGGTTGAAGAAGGAAGACTTTCGAAATGACAAAGTGGATGCAGCCGAAATGGCAGCTGCGGAAGCAGGCGTTGCACTTTATCAAGTTCAAACCAAGCCTGACGGCTACGGAGATATTGGGACTGTTTCCATACGCTTTCGCGATCTTGATTCCGGGAATATGGTCGAAGAACTTTGGCCCATTCCCTACGAGACGGAAGCACTGCGACCGGATCTCGCTTCCAACTCAATGAAAATAGCGACAGTAGCGTCACTCTTTGCAATCAAGCTAAAGGGAGATGTGTTGGCAGACACTGTTGACTTGAAAGAACTGACCAGCCTGATTTCATCTCTTGCACCAGAAGTTCGTAATGATCCGCGGATCAAAAAGCTTGAAGTGATGATTCAGCAGGCTCGGCAAATCAGTGGGGAATGAAACTGGCTGTGGGCTTCGGATGTTACATCCACGTTACAGAGACAGTATGCGTGACCACCTAAACTTATTTTTTCCCATGCGTGACTTACTTTGATACAGGTGTTGGTAGCAACCCCGACAGGCCAATGCCTGACGGCTTGCATGCCAGCTCTCAATGAAAACAACAACATGCTGATTATCAACCTTGGAAAAACAGAGTGATGCAATGATGAAACAGATTTTCTCCCCCAAGGATGGCAGCGAAAGACTTGGCTATGCGTTTCGCGCAGTGCCGATGTTGAAACGAAGGTGTTGCCCCCGACTATGGGTTGCTATTGCATCTCTCGTTGCTGGTATGGCTGTTGATGCCAATGGTCAGGGCAAGGCAGAAGTGGTAGTGCCTGTGAATCAGACGGCTCCGGTGGGGCCGGATGGGGCAGGTCCAGATGGACCTAGAGCCATTTTTCTGGAAGCTCGCACCGCACCGCCTCCTCCTCCCGTGTTTTTCAGCGCGCGAGTGACGGCCAAGGCCATGATTGGATCGGAGTATATCGATCAGACAGTCAATGTGGCCATCAAAGTTGTTCAGGGTGACCCCGAAGTGCTGACGTTTGCCCTCAATGGGTCGGGTCAGGTCGTTGAGGTCACTGGTGAGGGAGTTGCTTCTTGGGCGGTACGGCAAAGTGGCAAGGAAAGATTTTTGGATCTGGAATTATCCGAAGGCGTTGTTGATCCGAAACCGACTGTCAAGTTGCGATCGTTACGATACCGTTTGCCCGCCGCCGTCAACCTCACGCACTTGGGACCGGGTGAAAGTGTAGGTTTCGATTCGAATGTCAGTTTCAGTTACGCACCTGATGTGACGGGGACGCTTACGAATGTCAGTGGGTTCGTTCCCTTGTCTGGACAGATCAAGGGAGGCAGGTTTCAGACATCAACTGGAGGGCAGATCCAGTTGTCACTGACGCGAGACAGCGCATCGCCTGAGCCGTTACAACTGGTGGATACAACGCTCAACGGTGTTGTTAGTGATGACGGTGAGTCTGCTCTTTTTCAACTTCAGACCACTGCGCTCGTCAGTGATCCCTCCGTTGAAATGACGCTTCTTGGTGGCAACGCTGCATTGGTGCGGATGCCTCAGAATGAGAATTACCAGGTCAGGTTGGCAAACACAGGAAAACAGACGGTTTACAAAGTTGAGTTTTCCAAGGCCGGAACTTTTTCCATCAAGTTGGATTTCGTCGCGAAAGTAGTGAAAGCGGCAGGCAATCAGAAAAGTATCGACTTTACGATTGCAGCAGGAGCCATTGTGCCGGTGAAGTTAGAGGGTTTGGAAGCTGGCTTGACGTTTCATCGCGATCAACAGTCGGTGGTACCGCTTTGGCAGGAAAATGCGTGGGTGGGATTTCTGCCAGCCAGCGGGCGTGTGCATGTCCAGTGGAAACCGAAACGTAACGCGGGAGAAGGCAAGCTGTTTTTCACAACGCTGGGTAAAGTTGAGGCCAGGGTGGGATCAGGTCTGTTGAGGCAGGACCATTTGCTTGATTATCAGGTGCTGCAAGGCGAACTCGAGTCACTAAGCATGGTGCTTAAAGGTCCCGGTGAGATCTTGGATGTGAAGGGATCCAATATCGTGGCTTGGCAAGTGAGTGAGAAAAATGGGCAGCGACAATTGGATGTGACGCTTAGTCAGCCGATCACTGATACAGCACAAGTGAGCATTCGGAGTCAGACGCCGTTAGGCGCGTTTCCCGTGCGAATGGAGGGTTTGTGTCTCGAACCAACAGGAACAATTCGCCATTCTGGTTTTTTGAGGTTGGCGAATCTTGGTTCGGTCAGATTGGAACCCACAGGGCTTTCAGGATTGACGCAGCTATCGCCCGAGCAATTCCCAGGCGAGCCCCTACAGGCACGTCAGGTGTACGTTTACAGGTTCCCCGCAGCCACGCATGCTTTTACGGTTGCTGCGGATCGGATTCAGCCCGAAGTGAGTGTTTCGGAATTGTTGTTGTATCAATTGGCGGAAACTGACCGTGTCATCAAGGCCGATATTGAGCTTGATATTCGTGAAGCACCAATTCGTGAGTGGAACTTCAGTATCCCCTCGGACTACTCCGTTGTCTCGGTGACTGGCGCAAGCATCGCTGATTATCTCACTACCAGTGAAGTTGTTGATGGTCATCGTAGCTTAAAAACAATCTTCTCAAATGATGTGTCGGGACGCCAGTTGATCAGTTTGCATCTTGAAAAAAGTGAATCTGCAGCCGCAGGTGATTGGGTCTTGCCACGTATTGAACATCCGGAGGCAAAAGGTGTTCGTGGTGATATCGGAGTCGTTGGAGCTCCGGGCTTTCGACTAGCAGTCGGAGCCACAGATCTGCTTGTCGAAAAACCGCTTTCCTACTTTCCAAAGCCCGTGGCAAACTTGCAGCAGGCTTTCAGGATTCGGGAGCCAGATTGGTCAGCAACGATGAAGATTGAATTGCTCGAACGCAGCATTCAAAGCGATGTATTTCATCTCTATTCCTTGAGTCAGGAAACAATCTATGGAAGTGCATTGATCAGTTATTTCATCACAGGAGCACCCGTTTCGGAATTGCGGATGACTGTTCCCGAAAATCTGAAAAACGAAGACGTTGTTGGAGGGGAGAACGTTCAGGACTGGCGTCGAGATGGTGACACATTGATTGTGTCTTTGCACCAACCGGTCATGGGTCCCTACATGCTGCTGGTGACTTTTGAGGAAAAACCAAGTGACACGGATGGGACGTTTACTGCTGGCCAGGTAGTTCCGTTGGGAGTACAGGGTGAGCGTGGCTACATTCAGATAGTCAGTCCGATGCAGGTTGAAAGCGAAACAGCCGCAATCTCGGATGGAATGCTCGTTCTTGATCCGTTGGAGTTGCCTGCGGAGTTCAGGTTGTTGAGCACTGCACCACCGCTTGGAACCTGGCAGTATACCGAACGACCCTTCAGTCTGGATTTGAAAGTCAAGTGGTTTCAGCCGGGGACCACAGTCAGCCAGGTGGTCGAGTTTTCCGAGGCACAGAGTCGAGTGTCAAGAGATGGAGAATTGGTCACCGAAGTGCTGTACTACGTCAAGTCCCGCGGAGAGCGTGCGCTCAGGCTACGGCTTCCAGATGAGCCGGTCCGAATGTGGGAAGTCTCGGTCGATGGTAATCCGGTCACCGCAAGGCGATCAGGTGATGAAACTTTGATTCCCTTACCCGGCGGCATTGATCCCAGCATTCCTGTGGAAGTACGTTTGCGGCTGGGTAAGCCTGCAGTTCGCGAAGCACGACCAGAGCTGATGTTACCCGTCGTGTTTGCACCAGTACTCAAAACAGAATGGAGTATCGAGGGAGACGATCAACGCGTCCTGGTACCTGCGGGCGGTACCGTGGAGCCGGCCATGCCTGTGTTGCGGCCATCCGGATTTGATTGGTTGGCTCGGAGGGGAACTGGATCACTTTTTGTGATCGTTTGTCTCGCGATGCTCGGCATCGTGATTCGAGCCAGTGGTGGAGAGTGGCGACACTTGGCGGTGCTGCCTTTAGCCGCAGCACTGTACTTTGCCTGGAGTTCTGCCTCCTACGCATCGACACAGACGGGAGAAGTTGCTCCCCTGATGTTGAGTTTGCCAATCCTGTCAGCCGGAGACACCGTACGTCTGTATGTGTACAACATTCCTAGTTGGCAGGTCAATCTTTCTGTCCTCGGTTGTGTGGTTTTTATTGGCAGTCTTGCCGGACTCATCTGTTCCTGTTTAACCAAGTTTGAAGCGTACCGAATCCCTTTACGGGTGGGATCCGTGTTCCTTGTTTTTGCTGCTGTTTTGATGCAGCGAGCCAGTGCCCCGTGGTTTTACTGGCTGATTGTTGTTTTCGTCTTGTGTTTGCTACTGAAGGCGGCTTGGGATGTTTTGCGTGCGGCTCAAACGCAGCGTGCTCGTGCAAAGGAATTGAAGAAAGCAAACGCGACTGAAGATTCTGATGCCGAGGCGGAAGATATGGGTGGCGGGCCAAACCCTGTGACTGCCACCATTGTTTTGCTGGGTTTTCTCGTGGCGTCTTTGTGTTCGTCCAGCATTGCGGATGAACCAAAATCACAGCAGGTCACGCAGCCAGTAGCGGCTCAGGGTGTGCTGCGGGCAGCAAGCTCCATCAAGCAAACTTGGGAAATCACACACCTTGATCAACGTCTGGTTGCCCGAGGTGAAATGACGCTGACAGGAAAGCCAGGAGACCGTTTTCTACTCCTTCGGTCGCCAGCGGTCTTAACGAAGTTTGAAGCAGAGGGACTGCGGCTTACCAAAACCAGTGTGCCGGGGATTGGCCTTGCCTATGTGTTAAGTATTCCGAGTAAGGAAGTCGTCGGTGGTGACGCAACCACAGCGGAGTCTGGCAACGATAAGTCATCGCTGCAACAGACTTTTCGTGCGGGATTCGAGTTTCAAGTTGAGGCAGTCAAGCCCATCGAAGGGATTGCGGTACCGACTGGTGATGCCGCCGTTCAGGAAATAGAACTCGCATATGATGAAGCAGGCTGGGATGTGCTTTGTACCACCGCAGTCAGGATTGAGCCGATCACGGTTAAGGATCAGGATTCAACTCAAAGCCGGCTTTTGCTGGGGCCAGGGCAAGGTGTAATCGTCCTGAAGCCAAGAGCACGCGACGTTACCATGGAGGAGACAAAGTTCTTTGTGGAAGCCTCCAATCTGTTTTTGCCAGGACCTGGAGTTGTGGATGGTCGACACCAGTTAAATATTCGCGCCTCGCAAGGTCAGGTCAGTGAATTGACTTTACTTGTTCCTGGTGGACTGACGGTCAGTGATGTTGGGGGGCCCATTGGTTCATGGCAGTTTGATGCAGATGAAGGAAGACTTACGCTTGAGGTTTCACCAGCGCAATCGCGACCATTCAATGTCACCGTTGAGACCCAGCGTGGGTTGGCACCCTTGCCTACGGATGTCAAACTTTCGCCGCTAAGAGTTGAAGGGGCAAATGGAGAAGTCGGGTTGGTCGCGATTGCCTTTGGACCCGACGCACAGCCGGAAACCGTGCAGCCAGAGCAGATGTCTGCCGTCAATGTCGGAGACTTTGACTTCAGTCTGAATACTGATCCCGAGGCTGTGTTGCATCGTGTCTATCGCTACGGAGCTCAAGGCGGTGAAGTCGATTTAAGAGTGTCTCCGGTTGATTCAGAGGTCAGGGTAATCAGTAACCAGGTGTTGTCGCTGGGTGATGAAAGCGTTGTGCTTGCGGTGAATTTCTCGGCCGAGATATCGCGAACAGGTCTGTTTCAATTAAGTTTTCCGCTGCCAGCGGGGCTTGAAGTCGAGTCTCTCACCGGAGCGTCACTGCACCATTGGGCAGAGCTAAGCGAAGACGGTCAACGCCAGATTATCTTGCATCTCAACGGGAAGACGATTGGGCCGCAGAGTTTTTCATTGACGTTGACAGGCAACGCCCCAATGAATGTTGCTGAGTGGGAAGTTCCTCATTTCCAGTTAAATGAGGGCCTGCGTCAGACCGGAGATCTCGTGGTGCGACCCACCACGGGTATTCGCTTGCGGACCTTGTCACGTCAGAACATTTCTGAGACTGATCCGAGGACCATCGGAGGTAAATCACCCGGAGCTCTCGCTTTTCGTCTGTTGCAACGGGATTGGAAGCTTGTGCTGGGGATCGAGAAACTGGAACCTCGAATCTCAGGTAACGTATTACAGGAAATTATCTTGCGGGAAGGGCAGACACGTTCTGCCTTGATTGCAAATTTCAGTGTGCAAAATGCCTCCATTCGAGCTTTGGAAATTGTGCTTCCGATCACGAATGAGGATGAAATAAAAACCTTGCGAGCCTCTGGGAAAACGGTGAGTGATCTGGTTCGAATTGATCCAGACAAGAACCTTTGGGAGGTTCAGTTCAAGCGTAGAGTACTTGGGAAAGTTGACTTTCGAATTGAATACGAACGTCGAGGCGATCGGAGCGAAGAAGCGGAGACCCTCCGGCCTGCTGGTTTTCCACAGGCGGGACAGTTGCCATTCTATTTTGCTGTGCGGGCGGGAGGACGCCTCGAGATTGAAATGGAATCCATTCCCCAAGGTTGGCAGAAAATTGATTGGAATGCTGTTCCCGCTTCGCTGCGTGATTCTGAGAATCGCAATGCACCAGTTGTAACCCTGAGGGCCAAGAAATCTGCCGCCCCGTTGAAAATTGATGTGAAAAGACACTCCCTGGCAGATGCACTTAAGCTGCGAGTCGCAAGTGGAACGCTCGTGACTGTCCTGTCACCTCAAGGGGATCAAGTTACTGCTGTGGATGTCAGCATGGAGGTTATTAAACGCAGCAGCCTGAGTGTTGGCTTGCCGAAGGGCGGAGAGATTTTTAGCATTTTTGTCAATGGTGAGAGTGTGAATTCAATTCGTGTGGGTGGCGAGGCCAATGCCTGGCAGTTTTATATTCTGCCCGGAATGGATGATCGCACTGCAAATGTCAGGTTTGTCTATACCGTGCCTGGTAACGACGTGAGACGGATGAACCTGGATAGTCCGCAACTCAATGTGCCGCTGGAAAACATTCAGTGGAGTGTGATTGCTCCGAAGGGTTTTGAACTGACTGACAATGACGGAAATCTTGAACTGGTTGGGAGCGCTAATCAGGCCCAGTATGACCGTCAGTCTTATCTCTCCAAGACCAATCGTACGCGTCAACAGAAGGCAGAACAGGCTGCCATTACACTGCAGCAAGCAAACCAGTTTATTCAAGCAGGTGAGCAGACCAAGGCTAATTGGGCTCTCAATAGTGTTGCTAATCAGTATGGGCTTGATGCTGCTTCCAATGAAGACGCTCGGATACAGCTTGAGAATTTGCAAACACAGCAGGCAATTGTTGGACTCAATACTCGAAGGCAACGACTAGTCCTGGACAATGATCGTGAAGACCTTGCAGTTGGTGACAATCAGCAAATGCGTCAAGCTGCTGCAGAAAATCCTATCCTTCAGCAGGATAAGCTGAACTTTCAGCCTCAAGAATTGAGTCAATTGCTGCGTGGTAATTCATCCGAGGATAACGCGACCCTTCAGCGAATTGCGGGGCGACTGGTGCAACATCAAAGAACAACGGAACCTGCTCCGCAGGCAATCGTTATCAGTCTCCCTGAGGAGGGACAGGTTTACACGTTCAGTCGTAGCGTGCAGGTCGCAGAGAATGCTCCTCTGGAGCTTGACCTGAATTTTGAGTCGCGATTGAAACTGCCATTCCTGAAGTCAGCTTTCGCACTTTTATTGCTGGTCTGTTTTTCTTCGATCATCGTTTGGATTCTTGGTCGCAGGAAAATGGCTATCTGACAAAGTGAGGTGAATTGAAAGTACAGGTGGTGACATTGCTGTTGCATCCGTTTTGCCATTTTCGGCAGCCGCTCAGGGGAAAGGTTGAACCAGAGACGTGACGTTTATTTGGTTGGATTGGTTGCGCTAGTGGTGTTTTCAGGATTCGCGTGGGTTGCGGCAGGGGGAACCGACGTGGCCATCACAAGTGTGAGAAGGCTCCCGTTGTCAGGAGTTGGCCGCAGGATACCGGAAACACCGTCAACGATCCCTGTCGGACCAATGAGTGGAAACCGTACTTCACCGAGTGGCCGACTGATGTGCATCATTATGGGCTGGTGATTAAGTCGACGGACGAGCTGAATCGCATAGTCACCAGGTTTTCTGCCATCAAAGATGACCTGAAACAGATTCGTTTGTTTTACAGGACAGAGGCGCCGGGGCTTGGCTTTGTCACCAGCTTGCCCGAGGGAAATGGGATTCCTGTGATGTTCACCACCCGAGACCAAAAACAGATTGACGATTGGTTCAAACAGCTTGACAACGAGTAGCACGCGTGAGATTACGTTTGCGATCGCGAAAGCTGTTTGCAGTGATCTGTGAGGTGTTTTCCAGCTTCTTTCAGACCGCCCTTCCTCATTTGTGAGGCTTGGCCAGCAGAAAGTAACTTAATCACTTCTGATGCTGTTTCATCGCTAGGTATGTTTTGCTTGATCAGGGAAAGTTCCGGACAGTCGCGTGGGAGAGAGTAATCGGGGTGATTTCCCAGGAACGACAGCCGGTAATCCGAAGGGTAGCGTCTGCCATCTGCTTCCGTTGTGGCTAGTATTCGGTCCCAGAATAGTTTGAAGCCGCTTTCAAAACCGACACCACTTCTCTGGACGCTCGGTGGTGTGTCGCGATCAAAAAGATCAATATAAATGAGTTGCCATGATTCGTTTTCCCTCAGATGACGTAAGGCAGTGGGGAGGTCCCATTGGACTAGGCTTTTCGCTGACTCCATGTGGAGGTCACAAAACCAATCGCAATCGGGGGGATGGCCCGTGAAGCCCTCTCCTGTCGCCGCCATTGCATGCCACTGTCGATCACTTTCCGTTTTGGAAAAATAGACAAGTTCACACTCATGTCCCGTTTCTATTCCATTCTCACAGAGGCAACAATTTGGTGGCATCATGGGTATTCACCTCGTCAGGAAACGTATGTCAGGTTCAGACATACACCTTAGCATGGCGTTCTGTGTGAAGTTGTGGAACACCCGTCAGGCAGGTTGTGATAACACGAAGGGTTACGTGTAGGTTGCCTCGTTGTCACTTAAGTTTTCTGTTGTTGAGGTTACCATCGTTTGCATGATGCTTCATGGGTGTTCGATCCCGATTCGCAACGATGGTTGAAGCACACCGTGTTCTCGGAGTGTTACAATCTTCTGTCGCAACCGTGTTTCGTTCGGGTGGCGCATTGGTTGATGGTCAGAACAGCAGGAGTTTTTATATGTTGAGCTTCAGAGATCTCGGGACAAGGTCATGTGGTTTCATTGTGAGCTTGTTGTTGCTGGACGTCTGCGTGTCCTCTGGGCAAGACCATTGGTTGGCGGGAACCGGTCGGAGTGAAATCACGCCGACGGAGCCACTCATGATGGCGGGCTACGCATCTCGTAAGACTCCCGCTACTCAAAAAAATATTGATTTGTGGGCCAAGGTTTTGTTCTTGGAAGATCCAGAAGGTAATCGTGGAGTCCTGATTTCCCTCGACCTTGTGGGTATAGGGCGCGGGTTATCCCAACGTGTGTGCAAACGAATTCAAGATTCGTTTGGTATGGAACGTGGGCAAATCGCTATCTTCACCAGTCATACTCACTCGGGGCCTGTTGTCGGTCAGAATCTCGCGCCAATGCACTTCATGCTGGCTGATGCTGCTCAGCAAAAGAACATTCTGGCGTATGCAGACCGACTCGTCGATGAAATTGAGACTGCGGTTGCTATGGCGATCAAGGGGAGTCGGCCAAGTCGCCTCCAGTGGGGCAGCGGTAAATCAACATTTGCGGTGAATAGGCGGGAAAACAAGCCTTACGAAACGGTCGACGAAAGAAGGGCGAGTGGTACTTTGGCTGGACCGGTCGACCATGATGTTCCCGTTCTCACCGCGCGGGATCTTGATGGCAAACTTTTCGCGATCCTCTTTGGTTATGCCTGTCACGCAACGACACTTGCTTCCGCGACATGGGATGGTGACTATCCAGGATATGCTCAAGCGGAGTTGGAAAGATCTTACCCGGAATGCACAGCGATGTTTTGGGCGGGGTGTGGTGCTGATCAGAATCCCTTGCCAAGACGCAAGCTTGAATTAGCCCGGAAATATGGCGTCGCATTGGCACAGGCTGTAAAGGATGTAGTGGCTTCTCCGATGCCAGTGGTTGAGCCTGAGCTCAGTTCGAATTATGTCGAAACACCACTCGAGTTGCAGGAGATTCCTGATCAGGAACAATTGGACCAGACAGTCAAGTCCACGAATCAGTACGAAGCTTCACGAGCCAAATTGCTGCAGACACAAATGCTGAATGGCGGAGGTGTTCCCAGTACATACCCCTACCCGATCGCCGTCTGGAAGCTTGGAAGGGACATCGACTTTGTTCACCTCGGTGGAGAGGTTGTGGTCGATTACGCGCTTCGTTTGAAGAGCGAACTCAATGGAACACGCACCTGGGTGGCAGGGTACGCCAATGATGTGATGGCTTACATTCCTTCACGGCGCGTGCTGGCCGAGGGCGGCTATGAGGGTGGTGGTTCAAATGTTTATTACGGTTTGCCAGGACTTTGGCATCCCGAATCTGAAGCGAAAATAATCAGCGTTGTTCACGAACATTACAGCAAGATGAACCGGGAAAAACCCTGAGGTACAGTATGTGTCCAGTGTCTCATTGCGTTGTATTTCGCGTGAATCTGAGATTAGTGTACAACTACTCGTGTCCGTCACGTTTGCCTGTTTTTGCTACTGGCTGTGTTGTTGTTTTCGAGGACGCCAGCGAGTGCTGCCAAGCCTGAATAGACCTTGAGTTATGAGGCACCTCATTGGTTGGTTATTCATGGGGATCATATCCCCGGCAAGCAAGTTCGTATCAACTATCTTGAGGCTTACTGCAGGGCCAATTCGACCGATGCAGATTGGGTCAAACACACGGTTGTCAAACATGAGGCACAGCTGATTTCGCTCAACGAGGAGAAAACAGTGTTGCGTATAGGCGACAGAGTGAGCGATGGACTGATCGTTGAGCACACGATCAAGGCGGGGCGTGAAGAGATTGAAATCGTGATCTCGGCACACAATCCCACAAATCAAACTTCCGAAGCGCATTGGGCTCAGCCGTGCATACGCCTGGGAGACTTCACCGGGTTTCCGGATAGGGGAGGGGACCTGAATGATTATCTGGGCAAGTGCTTTCTCTTTCTAAATGGAAAATTATTGCGGATGACCGAGGTTAAGCCGTGGGCTATGAAAGCAAGATACACACCAGGTCTGGTATGGTGCCCAAGAGATGTACCGCGGGATGAATTGAATCCGCGTCCCCTCAGTTCTCTCGTTCCCAGCAACGGTTTGATAGGTTGCTTCAGTGGGGATGAAACGATGCTCTTTGCAGTCGCGTTTGAACCGTATCAGGAGTTGTTTCAGGGGGGCGCACGCTGCTTACATTCTGATGTTCGACTGGGAGGTCTTGAGCCTGGTGAGAAAAAGCAGATCAAGGGACGCATTTATCTGATGAAAAATAACGTTCCACTACTCTTGCAAAGATATCAGTCTGATTTTCCCGAGCCCGGCGGATGAATCATTCGTCCTTCGTTCCATCGCATCGGTCTCTGGTGGCCTTGCCAGAAGTTTGCAGAACACTGGTTCTCAATTGACAGCGCTACTCATTCAAGAACATAGGCTTGTCATCGCGTTGAGATGCGAGTTCGCGAAATTGTTGCATCAGCAGCTGGCCGTCTGGATCAACAAGTATTTGCGAGCCCTTGGAATCGTGCAGTTCTGCTTTGTCGTTCCACCTGTCGATCGCATCTGCCTGAGCTGATAGCCGGCTGGCAATGTCGGCAACGTAGTCATAATCGAGGTCTTTGAATCCCTTGATTGTTTGCAGTGACTTGCCAGCGATGTAGCGTACAACGTCATAGGGATCTGCCAGCAAGTGGGCGAGGTATCTCGCCATCCAGTCGGCTTTCGAGGCATCGATTGCTGGTTGCCATCCCATGTGCCAAGCGACGAGTGCGCGGGTCCCGGCATCACCGCGTAGCGCCCAATTCACTCCCGTCGCAAGCGTTGAGTCCGTCTGGTTGAATTCTGGCTTTTCTATTCCGTACCAATTCTCGAGGTGGTTGGCAGTCCAATCCAGAGTTTCGTTCAGGTGGCAAAGGTTGCATGCGTTTGGGCGTCCAGCGGCCTCGTCCTTGGCCACATCTGGTGAGAACAGCTGGTGGCTTCGATTCGCCTTCATCAAACCATAGCTGGTGTGCGGCATATGGCAGTTGTAACAACGTGATCCGCTGCTGGCCAAATCGTGGTGAGTGTGATTTTCACCGTAGTCATCCGCGTCGTGACATTGAGTGCAGGCATGGTCACCATCCATGTCGATTGCCAGTTGGTCGTTCGCCCAATCTTCTGTCGATCTTTTGTCGCCTACCTCCTGATGCATCGCATGACATGAAATGCACGACATTTTGCCCCGCAGGTAACAGGGAGACTCGGATAATCCACTGAATTCACGTCCCGTGACACGAATCATGCCATCTTTCCAGAAAACAGAATCGTAGAATGCGACAGGATCCTGTCCCTGTCGTCTTAGAAGTGCTTCGCTATCAGGATTGCAGCGGTAGATGTGTCTTGATTCAGAAAGCTCTTTGCCGGGTCGAAATGTATGCCCGTTGTTCCGCGTCGCCGGGTCCAAGTGCGTCGACATGGCATGGCAGTTGCCACACACTTGTGAGCTGAGCCGGTGGTCCAAGTCGCTGGGGTTGATGATCGGGTCAACCTGTTGCGGCTGCTCCGACAGACCCTTGGTGGAGTCGACTCGGCCAGCCGTGTTCTCAGAGTTTGCTTTTGATGCGCTGGCCTGCTCTCTTTGAAATGCGATGTGTTCCTCGCCGGGACCGTGACAGGCTTCACATGAAATTCCAAACTCGGAAACCTTGGTGTCGAATACGAAGTCACGGGAGAGAAGTTGCTTCGGGTTGGTGGTGTGGCACTGCAGGCATGTATTATTCCAACGCCCCACTTCGAGATCCGTTTGATCGGTAGGTGGTTCAAGAAAGCAGCTCTTTCGCGGTACCCAGCGATCTTCTTCCTTCAGGTAGACAAGCGGGAATTGACCCAGCATCCTGCCTTTCCCCATCGGGAACCAATACACTTGCATGTGATGTGAGCCTGTGCTCATTACAATCGGCAATTGTGTTCGTTTGTCCGGTGAAACGCTCTGGCCGTCAGGCTGAATGATGCTGGCAGGAACTTCAACCCAGCACAGATCTCCCTGCTCGGTCATTTGGTAGGTGCGCCCATTGAACGTAACCGCCTGGTCCTTGAAGTTACCCATCACGGAGTCAGGGGTGGCAACTTGCGTCATCGTGCGGTGAAATGAATCGTGCCATGATTCATACTGTTCATCGTGACATTCCATGCAAGCCGATGCTTTTGTGTAGCCATCGCCAGGAACTTCAATCGGCCGAAGCGGTTCGTACACCGCTGCCGTTATTCCAGTATCTACCGCTGGGCCTTCACTTCCATCGGGGGCACCCGGTGGTGGTTGTACCGCGAATCGTAATTGCCACGCTGCAAAGGCTGTAACCAAGAGGCAAGGGATCAAGACGGCAAAACTGAGTTTACCGAGGCTCGGATTCTTACGCAGAACTGCCGTTGCCAGCGCGAAGGCAGCTAGCCAGAAGATTACGAAGATTATCAACTCAATGATCATAACAGCCTTTCACTGTTATCTCGGAATGCACGTCCGCGAGGCAACCGGATGACCTTGGAGCAAGTGCGAGCCGCTTCTTCGCAATCGCGGAACGATTCGCACTTCAACGGAACGGCTCCGTAATGTTACGACATTTGTGCCAGTGTGGAACCATTGGTTTTCGACTGGGGTTGGCGGGACTGCTGCTCCATCTGGCTCCCATCCAGCATAGACGAAATAACGCCGATTCCGCCAATCGGCTTGCTTTGCCAACCGAGTTGCGTTGCATAAGACAACGCACAACGTTGGAAAACGTGCTTTTTCGCAGCTTGGGGGCGAGCAATCCGTCCCCAGACTTCGTCCAATGCGTGGTCAACAGCTATTCGCCTGTGCCGCCTCTCCAGTTGTCAGTCTGGAACGGTGACGCTGGGAGACCCGCGGAATTGACGAGGTTTGGATTGGCAGTCTTATGCCAGCCAAAACGTACGGTCTTGGGACTCGTTACTTGGCTGGCAGAAACGATAACTGTGTTGCCATCGACGATGGCGTCAGCTGCAACGAACTTACCATCGTTTCCGGCAACTTGAAACTCATTCAACGCGTTTCCATCACTGGATCGTAGCCCATTGGCGGTGTGCGCGAATGTCACGCGTGCCTTGTTGCCCTCAACAGACATCGACTTATAAAGAGGTCCCGAGTATGTAGTGCCATCTTTTTGATAGGTCTTGGCTAAAGCCCATAGGGCCAGTCGATTGCCTACGTCCAGTTTGTTGCGTGGATGAATGTCAGCGATGTTGTCAACCAGATCAGTCGTGACTGCCATACCAGTCCCTGGCATTTTTAAAGTCGCCACTTGTGCCTCCCACAATTTTGGCAGTTCGCCTTCTTCATAACGGCCCGACCACGGTGCAATCTGCACAAAGTAAAATGCAAGGTCTGGATTCTGGAATGCTTTTCTCCAACCTCCAATCAAGTCATTCATCTTGCCCTCATATGCAAGGCCATTTTTTCTCAGGACATTCGTTTCACCCTGATACCAGATGACACCTTGGGTGGAATATTGCACTAGTGGGGCAATCATGCCGTTGTACATCCCGCCGGACGTATCATTCGCGATTGTCCATGGTTCGATCGGGGAACCGCCCCAGGAACTATTGATCAGTCCGATGGGAACGTTTAGCTCCTTTTGCAGTTTTAGTCCAAAGTAGTAGAGAACAGCAGAGAAGCGTGGGATGCTTTCGGGAGTGCAAACTTTCCAGTCCGCTTTGATATCCGTTGCAGGATCGTTGCTCTGAACTTTCGGCACATGAAAAAGACGAATCATGGGGTGATCCGCTTCTGCGATGGCTTCCTTGGCTCCCTGAGTACTGGAGAGTGCCCATTCCATGTTCGATTGTCCCGAGCCGACCCAGACTTCGCCTATCAGCACATCTTTCAGTTCAATCGTATTGTTACCTGAAATGGTGATCGTGCGTGCCTTGCCATCTGCTTTCTGCGCACCCAGCGTAACCTTCCAGTTACCGTCTGTCGCGGTTTTTGTTGTGACGACTTCATCACCAATTGCTACCGTGACTTTTTCGCCCGCGTCTGCCCAGCCCCAAAAGTTCAGGGGCACGTCACGCTGCAGGACCATGTGACTGTCCAGAATGGTCGGTAATTTGACGTCGCCGCGACTGTTGGTTGCGGTGCAGGAAATTAACGCAGCACAAAGGCCAACACAGAGAAGGCGTGCACTTTTCATTGTCTGTTTCTCAAGGAGGGTGCAGGAAAGCAGTACCGACGAACCGATCGTGCGGTGCAGCATTGCAAGTTTAGTCCTTCGCCTGCTCATGGGCCACTCTCCTCAGTTAATGATCCAAGGCTTGTGGTACGTCGTGCCCCGTGGGCTACGATAGTGTCGTGTCGAGTCACGATTCTGTTAAGTGCAGACCCCATCGGTTGAAAGTCCCAGGCAGATGTCCGCCACCTGCGTTTGACTAATCATTCGCTCGGCCGCCGAGATGCGAAAGCACCCCG
>DOPG01000034.1:0-2318 GCA_003513555.1 Rhodopirellula sp.
GGTGCGGGCATAATTCAATGTCCTAATCAATCCACAAGTCAAGGACTTGCTTCCTGATGCACTCTATCCATCGTCCATTATCGGCGGCTTCGTGAGTTAATCAATGGCTGAACTCTGGTCTGGATCATAAGACCGCCTGAGAATTTCTTTTTTCCAGTAATGTGAGATGTTTTTTGCACCTTTCACCGCGGAAAAAATTTTTACTGCAAGGACATTCCAGTTGGGTTGATGTGAGTCCATCAGCAGAGTAGGGCGTAGGCCGAACGACTCGTCGCCACTTGACAACTCACTACCGCATTACGGCCCGATCCAACGTTAAACCAGTTTGTTGTTACGCCACATCGCCGGTCCCCGGTTGGGACCGACGGTGATGTTGCGAGGCTGCGTTTACTTGGCAGCAGCTGCAGGCAGTTCGGCAATGGAAACGTTACGGAATTCAACAGGGTCATTGTGTCCCGCGAATCCAAAGAATCCGCTGGTCCGATCTTTTCCGGGGTGTGGACGACCACCCATGAATTCAGTCACGTTGTTGAGATCAGTATCAAGAATTACCGTTCCATTGAGTTCTACTTTGATGGTGCTGCCGTCAACGGTGACTTCCTGAAAATTCCACTGGCCAGCATCCCGCAAATAGCCTCTTTTTGCAGCAGCCATGCCATAGGAACTGCCATGGTACTGCCGCTGGTCGAGCTTGGCGTATTTGGGGTGTTCCGAGTCGAGCACTTGTAGTTCCGTCATTGCGGCGTAAGCAGGGTCGCCGTTACCGGGTGAGCGGATTGCCAGTCCGTTGTTACCGCCAGGTGGAAGACGGAATTCAAGGCGTGCGACGAAGTTACCGTATTCTTTGTCGGTCAACAGCATGCCGCCTTTGCCTTTTTTGCAGCGAATGGCACCGTCAATCACCTCGTAATTGTCAACGCTTCCCTGCCAGCCTTTGAGTGTCTTTCCATCGAAGAGTGACACAAAGTCGTGATCGGTTTTGCTGGTTTGAAGAGCAGCATTCGCTTCTTCGGGACTAAGCTCTTTGACTTTGATGTTGCGCCAGCGAATTTCACCGCCGTGTGTCTGCAGTTGGATTGGGCCTGATCTGAACAGTGGTGAATTTCGGTCCCAGAAGTTTTCCATGGTCGCATTATCTACGACTTTTTTGCCATTCAAGTAGACAGTCGTGCGGGCACCAATCTGCTGAATCTTGAATTGATTCCATTCTCCGAAAGGTTTGTCAGCAAGCTCCGCAGGATCTTTTCCAGCAGCACCTGCGCTGTTGTTCCACAGTCCACCGCTACCCAAGTTAGCACCCAGTTTGAATTTACCTTCATCGGTGTAATCCCAAATCTGGACTTGTGGGGTTCCCTTCAGGTAGATGCCACTGTCGGCACGTGGGACTGTTCGGTACTCCAGCACCAATTCGTAGTCGGTGTAGTCCTTATCGGTTGTCAGGTAGGGGCCTTTGCCATCGTTGATCAACTCGCCATTGGATACGCTCCAGTGTTGGGCTGCCTCAGCGTTCCACTTTGCAAGTTGGGCTTTCCTATCTTCGTCAGACATTTCAGCTAGTTTGACGGGGCTGAAATGAGGTTGGCCGTGCCATCCGTCGAGGGTTTTTCCGTCGAAGATAGGGGCGTATCCGGAATCGGTTTCGTCAGCTAGCAGGGTTCCAGTGAAAAGCAAGGCACAACAGGCAGCTTGGGTTAGTACGGTTAAGGTGGAGAGGGGTTTCTGCATGAGGGACACCAGGGCGGCAATGAAATGGGGGGGCACAAAGACGATCCACAGATTGTAAACGATGAAGTTGAGCAGGTGAGGTCGGGTAAGTCGCAGGCCAAGGGCTTCCTTGTTGTTTCCTGTAATTCCGGGAAAAGCGGGGTTTTGCGAACAGCAAAGCCAGCGAACCATTGACTCGGCTGCGGCACTCTGTCACGATTTTCAATGAATCAGGAACCACCGGAGCTCCTTGATCGATGGTTTGGACCGTTTTCTCACCATCCGACGAGTAGTTGCACGAAGCGATTTGCTTCATTGGTGGTCGTTAGTAGGGTTAGTTTTGTGACGAATATTTATGTAGGTAACCTCGCGTTTACCGCCACCGACGAAGATTTGCGTTCGGCTTTCGAACAGTTTGGAGAGGTAACGTCGGTTAACATCATCATGGATCGGGAGACCGGCCGGTCCCGTGGTTTCGCCTTTGTCGAAATGGCTGATGGTGAGAATGCAAAGGAAGCAATTGAAAATCTTGATGGTGCTGCAATCTCTGGTCGTAACGTAACAGTCAACGAAGCGCGTCCTCGCGCCCCACGCGGTGGCGGTGGCGGTGGCGG
>DOPG01000034.1:2647-4574 GCA_003513555.1 Rhodopirellula sp.
GGTGGCGGACGCGGTGGCGACCGTGGCGGACGCTACTAGGCCTCGCTGATAGTCAATTTGATTATTTGAATAGGAGATCAGGTTCAACATCTGGTCTCCTTTTTTCGTTTCAGCAGAAGCGTTTGAGCGAAAGTACTTGGCAGCTGGTGGGATTTCCTGGGCTGATTCAAATTGTGGGGGTACGCTTGCTAGAGTGCACGCGTGCCATTGAGTTGGCCGGCACTGGTCCGGCCAATGCTAGGGGGATCCCAGGGTTGCTGCGTGATTGGGATAAGGCGTTGGCGGCGATTGCTTGCCGCGGCGATTCTAGGCATTTACCTTGGCGTAGTCGCGCATGTCTGATTCAAGGTCAACCAGTCGTTCTTCCAGCTTCGCTTTGGCATGCTCCAGATTACGTGATGATTCTTGGGCGGAGGCTCGAGTGAACACATAGAGTTTGATCTTCGGTTCGGTTCCGCTTGGCCGTACTGCGACGTAGTTCCCTTCTTCTTCCAGATCCATGATGATCAAGTCTCCGACGGGGCCTTCCAGCCCTTGGATTGTGCCGGTGCTTAGGTCAGTGCAGGTGGAATTGCCGTAGTCTCTGATTTGCTTGAGTCGAATTCCAGCAAGGTGTTGCGGCGGTGTTTCACGGAAAGCTTTCATGAGCCTCTTCATAGCGGCCATGCCTTCGCTGCCTTCCATGAACAGATTGATCAGCATTTCACGGTGGTAGCCGTGTTGACGGTGCAGGTCACAGAGGTAGTCATGCATTGAGCTTCCCTTCTGTTTAAGTTCTGCGGCCAATTCGCTCATCAGCATGCAAGCAACGGCACCGTCCTTGTCTCGGCAGTACTGGCCGATCAGGTAGCCGTGTGATTCTTCCGTTCCGAATGTGAATTGATCGGGCCCTTCGCGATCAATGACTTCAGCGATGTACTTGAAGCCCACCAGCAAATCACCCACGCATCGCACATCAAAGCTCTCTGCGATCCGCCGAGTCAACTCAGTCGTGACGAGTGTTTTGACGATGTAGTTGTCAGTGGTGAGTGTATTTGCTTCAGCTCGCTTGCTGAGGACATACTGAGTCAGGATAGCGCCAATTTCATTTCCGTTGAAGGTTCTCCATGTCCCGCTGGTATCCAAAGTGATGGGAGCCGCGCAGCCGATACGATCGCAGTCCGGGTCGGTGGCGAGGATGAGGTCAGCACCAATTTTCCTGCCATGTTCAATCGGTTGGTCAAAAACCGCTTGGTTTTCGGGATTGGAGACGTGACCGGGCACATTGGGGAAATCACCACTGGGTGTTGCGTGAGGTTCGTAGACGTGAATGTCAGTGAAGCCATCGCGTTGCAACAGTGGTACCACCGCGGCAGCACCGACTCCATGCAAAGGCGAGTACAGAACTTTTGCATCCCTTTCGCCAGGAAAACCACAAGCAACCGCAGCATCTGTGAAGGCTGCGTCGATTTCATCGGTCACCACTTCAACCTTGCCTTCCGCGACCGCTTGCTCAAAAGGCGTGACGCGGATCCCCTGACATGTCATCACGCGGTCGATAATGCCCTTGTCGTGGGGGGGCAGCACTTGAGCGCCGCTGGACCAGTAGACCTTTACCGCATTGTCACTTGGGGGATTGTGGCTGGCGGTAACCATGATTCCACAGTCGCACTGTTTCGCGCGGACAGCGAATGACAGTTGCGGTGTGGCCCGGTAGTCATCCAATAGGTAAACCTTGAAACCAGCTGCCACCATGATCCCGGCGCATAACTCGGTGAAGTGCCGCGACTTGTGCCGCGTATCGTAGGCAATCGCGCAAGAGAGATTTTTCTTGCCACCACAATAGTCAACGACGTAATCTGCCAGTCCTTGGGCGCTCTCGCCGATGGTGCGGTCGTTGATAGCGTTGGAGCCAATGGGATACATGCGTCCGCGTCGACCACCGGTA
>DOPG01000065.1 GCA_003513555.1 Rhodopirellula sp.
TTGATGAAATCAACCAAAGGGGTCCCTGCGCTACTGTACACAGGACGCCGTGCCGTGGGGACCGAGATCTTTTTCGTACCGTCGATGTAACCGGCCGTGACTGAGTCTCGGTAGGGTGTTACATCACGTGGATCACCTTGCGCAATGATCCGCCCGCCGTGCCGTCCGGCACGCGGACCGAAGTCACATAAGTAATCGCTGCTATCGATCACCTCTCGATCATGCTCCACCACTAACAGCGTATTTCCAAGATCTCGCAACCGATGTAGGGCTCCGATCAACCGCTGATTGTCTCGCGGGTGTAACCCGATCGTGGGTTCATCGAGAACGTATAGCACTCCGCACAATCCACTACCTAATTGAGCAGCCAAGCGGATGCGTTGGGCTTCGCCACCTGACAGGGTGGATGCCCCTCGATGTATCGTAAGATAGTTCAAACCGACATCGAGCAGGAAACCTACACGAGCCCGAATCTCCCGCACAAGCTCTCCTGCAATCTTGCGTTCCCGCCGATCGAACTTCCAGCTTTTTGCTTCTTCGTGAAGGCGATCCAATGGCATGTGCACCAAGTCGGCGATCGTATGCCCTCGAAATCGCACCGCAGCAGCTTCATCTGTCAATCGCGAACCGTCACACACACTGCAGTCGATCTCAGCGGTGAACTGCTCAAGTTTTCCTCTCAAACCAGGAGTCAGTCGCGAAGCCTCGTCCAACGCTGGATAAAAACCTTTGAACTGATAACGGAACAAAACAGTTTTTGAGTTCTTTTGCGTTCCTTCATCCGCCTTGTCCGATTCGCGAACCTCGATCCAATGTGCCCCCGTGCCTCGAAACAAAACCCTGCGTTGAGACACCGTCAGGGTATCAAATGGAACGTCAATTGGTATTCCAGTGTGTCGAGAGAGTGCCTTGAGCATCCAACCGGACACACTCTGATGCAGCTCTGGCCACAACACGGCAGCACCCTCCGCCAGCGTTTTCCCAGTTGAGTTCACCAGGGCTGCAGGATTCGTTCCCGTCTGCGTCCCCAAACCTTCACACTGAGGACACCAACCCACGGCAGTGTTGAATGAAAAGTGATGGGGAGTCAATTCAGTGAACGATCGGCCACAACAACCACAGACCAAATGCTGGCTATGAGTTTCTGTTTTCCACAGCGGTTCCTCACGCTCCTCATCAGCCACGGCAATCTGCATCACACCGATGCCCAAGGAAAGTGCCTGTTCGACACTGTCGGTGATTCGTGTACGGTCGTCAGGCTGGATCACGATTCGATCAACCACAACCTGCACTGTTTGTCGTTTACGCGGATCCAACGGTTTCGCATCATCCAAGGGGACCGTTCGCCCATCAATTCGAACACGCTGATACCCACTGCTTCGCAAAGATTGCCACGTATCGCGGGATGCCTCACCTGCCTGAACCTCGATGGGCGCGAGCAGTAACGCGCGAGTCCCCTCAGGGATCGCCATCACCTTTTCAACAATTTGATCAGGCGTCTGCGTCCCAACAGCGATTTGGCAATCAGGACAATACATCGTACCCAAACGTGCCATGAGGATACGCAGATAATCGTAGACCTCCGTTACAGTACCAACCGTACTTCTTGGTGAATGCCCGAGGTTTTTCTGTTCCAACGCAACTGCAGGCGACAATCCTTCAATTTTTTCAACGTGGGGTTTCTGAACCTGCCCCACAAACTGTCGCGCATAGGAAGACAGCGATTCAACGTACCGCCGTTGCCCCTCAGCGTAGATTGTGTCCATCGCCAGTGAACTCTTGCCGCTGCCACTGGGGCCACAGAAAACGGTCATGGCATCACGAGGCACTTGCACATCGACAGCCTTGAGATTGTGTTCACTGGCGGCCTCGACCACCACATGTGTGCGAGCGGCAGGCGACTCAGCCACGAGCGGTCGAATCGTCTTGGTCTGATCGGTTTTCTTCCGCCGTTTGATCCCGAGTGACTTTGCTAACGCTACCCCCGTATAACTTGCTTGTGAGCGAGCCACATCCTCGGGCCTGCCCGCACAAACAATTTGTCCGCCCCCCTCTCCGCCTTCGGGTCCAAGATCAATGATCCAGTCGGATGTTTTAATCACATCAACATTGTGCTCAACAATCACGATCGTGTTGCCACGATCGGCCAAGCGTTGAATCACATTGAGTAGCAACTCAATATCTGCGAAGTGCAGTCCTGTCGTCGGCTCATCGAGTACGTACAATGTTTTTCCAGTTTCGCGTTTACTCAGTTCCCGCGACAACTTAATTCTCTGAGCCTCCCCACCCGACAGCGTGGGCGATGGTTGCCCAAGTTTCAAATACTCGAGCCCGACATCGACGAGTGTCTGCAGTTTGTCCGCAATTTTTGGAATGTTGGCAAACAGTTTTAGCGCCTGCGAAATATCCATCTGCAGCACGTCGGCAATGGATTGCCCTTTGAATTTGACCGACAGCGTTTCGCGGTTGTAGCGTTGTCCCTGGCATACCGGGCATTTGACCCAGATATCAGCAAGGAAGTCCATTTCGAGCTTAGTCGCCCCGTTACCGTCACACGCGGCGCATCTACCGCCATCGACGTTAAAACTAAATCGACTAGCTGTGTAACCTCGGGTTTTCGCCTCGGTCATCCTAGCAAACAAGTTTCGAATTTCGTCAAACACTTTAACGTAAGTTGCAGGGTTGCTCCTCGGCGTCCGACCAATCGGCGATTGATCAATCGCAATGGTTTTGTCGAGGTGTTCGAGTCCCTCGACCCCTTCGTGTTCACCAATTTCAGCCTCAGCACCGTTCAGTCGGTTGCGCAACAATGGCTCGAGGATTCCACCGACAAACGAACTTTTCCCGCTTCCCGACACACCCGTTACACTGGTGACCGTTCCCAATGGAATCGAGATGTCGATTCCTTTCAGGTTGTGAAATGCCGCTTTCCGAATGGTGAGCATTGCATTTTCGTCAACCTTGCGAAGTTGACTTGCCGGCTCAATGGACCGTTTTCCGGACAGAAATTGTCCGGTGACACTTTTGGAGGTTTCGCTAAATTTCTGTACATCCCCTGCGGCAACGATGCGTCCACCCTTGACCCCGGGGCCTGGACCAAAATCGACGATCAAGTCGGCTGCCCGCATCGTGTCTTCATCATGCTCGACCACGATCAGCGTATTGCCACTGTCACGCAAGCGGAGCAGGGTTTCGATCAAGCGATCATTATCTCGCGGGTGCAGGCCGATCGATGGCTCATCCAGGATATAAAGGACACCCACCAGTCCACTGCCGATCTGCCCCGCAAGCCTGATCCTCTGTGACTCGCCGCCAGAAAGGGTGGGTGCGGTTCGCGACAACGT
>DOPG01000240.1:0-2352 GCA_003513555.1 Rhodopirellula sp.
TGGCAACCCTTTTGGAATCGAATTCTCAGAGGACAGCGTGTGGATCACGTCGGTGGACGATCACTGCATCTACCGTGGAAAATCGAATGGAAAAAAACTTCGTCGGGTCGTTGGAAATGGGCTCATCGGATACTCCGGTGACGGCGGCCTAGCCTTGGAGGCGACATTCAATTGGCCGCACGAGGTCAGAGCGGACAATGCCGGCAATCTCTACATCGCTGACACGAGGAATCACGTGATAAGACACGTCGATGCCGAATCAGGGATTGTCACCACACTTGCCGGGAACGGGCAGCCCGGCATGGCGGGAGATGGCAAACGCGGTTCAGAAATACAGTTCAACCAACCTCACAGCGTGGTACTGGATGGCGAAGGTGGGCTTCTGATCGCCGACACGGGGAATCACCGCATTTGCAAACTTGATTTAGAAAGTGGCGTCCTGCAAACGATCAGTGGTACTGGGGAGAAAAGACTACCCGTCGATGGCGGCTCTTCGTTGAACTCGGCCTTGGCTGGACCACGTTCACTGGCGGTCGATAAAAATTTTATCTGGATAGCATTGCGGGAAGGCAACAGTATTTGGCGAATCAACCGAAAGACCAATACGATACACCACGTCGCGGGCACCGGCAAAAAAGGTTACACAGGCGACGGGGGGTCCCCCAAGCAAGCAACATTCAAAGGGCCAAAAGGCCTGGTCCTCGACCACCTTGGCCGCATTCTAGTCGTTGATACTGAAAACCACGCAGTGAGACGTATTGATCAATCTCTGAATCGCGTCGATACCGTTCTGGGTGGCAGTGAATCGAACACAAGCTACCCATTAAAAAGACCTCATGGGATCGCCTACAGAAAAGGCTTTGGATATCTCGTTGCGGATTCGGAGCACCACCGCGTGCTTCAGGGAAATTAAGGCTCAAACATTCCCAACGACTTTCCTCTAGCAACATCATCACCACTGACACGTTGTTCCGCTGACCTTAGGCCACAGGAGGCGTCGCATGATGCATGGCCATGTCGAATACGTTCCTCCATTCTTCTTCGGACTGAAACATATCCGCCCGTAGCACCATTGGTTGACCTCGCCGGCCCGACTTGATCGCCATCAAATCACCGTCAGACGCCAGCACTTTGATTTCATGCCATGCAACACTGGTGACCGCATTCCCGAGATCCAACAAAATACGCGTGTCAGTTGCGTAACCGAGCAAAAAGTAATGCCTTCTCTGCGTCGCCGCCACTCGCGTGGTTCGGGCACGGATGTTCCATGCCAAAATCAGCATGCAATAAAAACCCGATAAAATCCAAAACGCATCCAGCAAGAACGCCGAGATTCCAGCAACGATCAAACCACCGAAGATCAGCAGCAACCCGATGACAATTCGACTTCTCAGCGTTCGTCTCAATGCCGCTGCATCGATCGCAATCAGTTCCAGGTCACTTGTCGTGACGTCACCGGAAAAAGGGATCGCTCCTGGCTCTAAAGATACAGTACGCAATCGTTCTCGATTGCATATCAACTCGACGTTGAGATGCTTTTGAGTCGGATCGATATTAAGCCGCTTTTTGTTAACGCCATTTCGCGATGGCGTTAAAAGCTCAACGGACAACTTGCAGAAAGTCTTCCACTCACTCGCGACATTCCCGGATACCCCACCGACCAGCATGTTTTGCCCGATCAAAACAGGGCATTTTGATTTCAAGGCAGGAACAAACAAAATGCCATTGTTCGCGACAAACGCATGGCTAAACCAACCCCACCGGTACATCAACCACGAATCACCTTCAACCAACGTGATACCATCAGAATCGATCTGCGCCCCATCCATTGAATCCCACTGAGGAAATTCATTTTTGAATACACCAGCACGGTACCGCACCCCGGACACGGTGCACACCACGCTGACCGCTCCGCAAACACCCAGGCAAATCAGAAACAAACTGGGCAAGAATGTGTTCGCCGCGGCCACTAGCAACGGCGTTATAAGAACCACCAGCAAGCCAACAACACCCAGTACATTGCCCCTCTGCTCTGCAGCCAAACAAGCTCTTAGTTCCTTCTGCGTTGGACGTCCCACAAAATCAACATTCAAGCGGCGTTGGCTTGCAGCATCGGAATTCGGCACAGCAGGAGCTGCGACCGGAGGTGCATAAGGGTTGACGGAATCGTCTCCTGCGTTGTTCCCAATCACTAAATCCGAAAGCTCCCACTACGAAAACTGCTGGCGATTCATGAAAACAGGCTGGCGCGACGGATCAATCATCTGTCTGCTTTCGTTGCCAACACGAACCGCGGCCCTGGCATCTTCAGAGACCATGCGAAGTATGTGAGCACTATCGTTTTCGTCTCGC
>DOPG01000240.1:2681-6019 GCA_003513555.1 Rhodopirellula sp.
CGCAGGAGTCTTCTCGGCCACTCTGTTCCTTCCCCCATGACCAATGATGTTGAACGGCCATCCCATCCATCGAATGATTTCAGCCATCCGAGGCAGCTTTCCTTCAGGGCCAGATTCAGGTCAGGTAGTCTTTGCGGCTGGCAAACCACACAAACTCGCCTCACCTGAATTGGTAGTGTTTGCTGGTGAGTCAACCTAGGAGGTGAAACAGTGCAGGTCACGAATGGTTTGATGTCGTCATAACCGGACTGAGAGGCACGACTGCTAGAGGTGTTATTTTTGCCCTGTGTTTCGCAGACGTTGCCTCTTTTCTGAAAGGATAGGCAACGCAAAGCCTCACGAATCGACGATAGCTCCCTTTGAACACCGAACCGATTGGTGTTCGCCAGTCGCGCCGCAACACGCCGATCGACCAAATACCAGAGTGGTTGATGATGATCGGCTCGAGCAGGTCAGTTAATTCTGGCCATTGGCCGCTCGGACGTGTTGCGGCTCAAGCCTGGCAAAACCTTCCCCAGTTCCTAATTCCATGGAGATCTCACGATGCGTCGTGTAATCGTTCCTGCTCTGATGGCAATCGCAATGGTTGCTGCGAGCTCCGCCAACGCTAGCGCGTTCGGCCTGTTTGACAAATTTTGTAACAAGGGTTGTGACTCTTGTTGTGACGTAGAGCCAGCATGCGGCTGCGAAGCTGCTTGTGAGCCTACTTGCGGTTGCGAAGCTCCTTGCGAGCCAGCTTGCGGTGCTGAACCAGCATGCGGATGCGAGACCGGATGTGCCCCAAAAGCAAAGGGCCTTCTTCAGCGTTTGTTCCACAAGCACAGCAGCAACTGCTGCGAGCCTGTTTGTGGTGCAGAGCCAGCTTGCGGTTGCGAGGCTCC
Organism: Rhodopirellula sp.; assembly: GCA_003513555.1. Classification (GTDB taxonomy): domain Bacteria; phylum Planctomycetota; class Planctomycetia; order Pirellulales; family Pirellulaceae; genus Rubripirellula. Next base: position 3,563 of record DOPG01000240.1, read on the forward strand.
TTGCGAGCCAACTTGCGGTTGCGAAGCTCCTTGCGAGCCAGCTTGCGGTGCCGAAGTTGTTGACGAGTGCTGCGATCCTTGCGCACGCCCCAACCTTGGCCTCAAAGGCTTGTTCTCGAAGATTTTCAAGAAGCACCACAACGACTGCTGCGAGCCTGTTTGCGGTGCAGAGCCAACTTGCGGTTGCGAAGCTCCTTGCGAGCCAACTTGCGGTTGTGAGCCAAGCTGCGGAGCTGGCAACTGAGCCAACCCCAAAGCGTATCGTCACAGATGTGAACTAAATCGATCCCCAAACCTGCTGAGTACTCCACTGGATCACTATTTGCGAAACTCGTTCCTTCGCTAACAGTCGTTCAATCTCTCAAGTACGGTGATCGGTCGCAGAAGATGACGATGCATCATTCAAGTCCCCGGCAGTCTCATGACTGCTGGGGATTTTTTCGTTCGTGTGTTGCTGAAGTTCCAAACCAACGGCGCGATAGTGCTCATTAAATTCCAGAATGAAATCAGCCGTGTTTTTCAATGGCAAGCGAATCGGGCCCAATTCTCGATGGCAACCTGGGATCTCGCCGCCCGCCTCAACAACAGCGCCTTCGCTCCCACTGTCATCTGTAGACACGATCACACCGTCCGGGATCATCCCATGGTTTCTGTTACTGGATCGAGGCGAGCTGGACTTCAACGGGAAACCTTTAATTGATGGCTGCACGCCAGACAACAGACGGATGGGGAAAACCGAGCGTTTTGTCGACGCGGTTATAGGGCAACTCTCCCGATAAATATCGCTGCAGATTGACACAAGCAAAGTCTGTGGTGTCATCAACTCGGCGTGCAGACTGCGCTCCCACGTGAGGTGAAATCATCACCTTCGGGTCATCCCAAAGTAAACTATCAGGTGACAACGGCTCAACCTCGGTCACATCAAGCCCGGCACCGGCAAGCTGACCCGAGGCCAATGCACCTATCAATGCCTTTTCAACAACCACCGCACCACGAGCGACATTGATCAAAAGTGCCCCCGGACGCATCTGATTCAGCTGATCCTCATCGAATAATCCATGAGTGTGCACATTCAACGGCAATGTTAACAACACGATATCGCTAACAGCAAGCAAATCACTCAACCTGTCCGCAGGCCAAAGTTCGTCTAATTCTGCCGGAGGATCAACTGGAAAATGGTCGGTCGCTACCAGTTTGATCTCCCACGGTTTCAGCATCCGGGCCAACATCCGCCCATTCCCACCCATTCCAACGATTCCCACCGTCTTCCCACGCAAGTCATCCGTTGGCAAACGAACGAACTCACGCTTCCGTTCCGCTCGAAAAAAAAGTGGAGCTTTCCGAAGTAAACCAAAAAGCAGTGAGAAAGTCTGCTCCGCAACCTGCGGAGCAAAAAGCCCAGAGGCGCTGCTGACCAAAATATCAGACTGAATGACCCCGGGCACAAGGCAATGATCCAAACCTGCAGCAGAGGACTGAATCCACTTCAACCTTCCAGACTCCAAAACACGATCCCAATTCACGGGAACCTTTGCATGCCCAATGAAGATATCCGCAGTAGGCAACAACTCATCGATCCGCTCTTGACCAGCATTCACCACCTCCCAATCCGGAGCAGCGGATTGAATTTGGGCAACATGCCTCTTCTCAACGGGATAGCAAAGAACAATTCGCATCAATCACCTCAACTGACAGCCTTTTTTGCCGCAAATCAAACCCCTGAACTCAGCTTGCTTCTGTATGTCACAAAATGTAGCGTGTACCAGCTCAATCACGAAGTCTAATCTTGCTGATCTGATCTCGGACCAGCAAATTGAAATAACGGACAACTCGAAAACAGATCACTCATTCAGGAGCAAGGTCTATCTCGTACTGCTTCCGTGGTGATCATGAGAATGTATCTTTTTCAGATGCTCAGGCATCTGAAATCCTGTTGACTGCAAAAAAGACAACAACTCCCCAACTTCCTGCTTCGTCAACACGTCCAGCAGCCCTACAGGCATCGCTGAGACCTTTGACTTGACTCGCTGTTCGATCTCTTTTTTGTTCAGTTGGGTCAGCTGCGTGGGAGTCAACAAATTGGTCATCACATTAACGACTTTGTTATCCTCTGAAGCAACGACTCCACTCACGAGTCGGCCATCCTCCATCAGAAACTTAAAAGTCTGGTACTTCTCATTGATTTCACTGGAAGGTTCGATCAACTGCTTGAGCAGTTTCAAATTTCTATACCGCTCATTCACCTTCGTGAGATCAGGTCCCAAGTTCACACCATGGCCAGCAAGCACGTGACACTGGTTGCAATTCGCTTTCATGAACGCAGCCATTCCCCGCATCACAACGTTTTCGGTTGCTTCAGGAACCACCATGTCTTCGAAATCTGGCATTGTGCATTTCTGAACCGTCCTTGGCTTTTGTGCAGCCAACAGTTTTGCTGCTTGGGCCTTTGAATCTGCA
>DOPG01000045.1 GCA_003513555.1 Rhodopirellula sp.
GGACCAGCAGATTTCCTGTGTAGAGCAGCAGGCCTCCAAAGTAGAGCCCCATCAATGCAGCCAAGAAGATGTAAAGCTTGGTGATGGGATGGAAGAGGCCGAAAACCAGAGATGATGCGACCAGTGCGATTCCAAGCGCTAGCCAAGAAGTACCGACTCCTGAAAACTCTGCAAGTCCAATCAGATTTGCGAGCCAGTACATCAGCCAGCCTCGAAAGAGAAGTTCCTCCCCAATTCCAGCGCAAAGACTAATCATGATCAGTTCGAGAGGACGCAGTTGCAGCAAGCTCCGGAGCATCCCGTCATCTGTCAGACGCTCAAGTTCACGAATCGGTTCCCAGGGAATGCGACGGATGACTTCGACGAACAGTAGTATCGGGCCAGCTGCAATGCAGCCCAACAAAATGCTGCTCACTATGGGCCACAGTTCATCGACTGCAAACTTGGGGATTGTTTCTCGCGCAGATGGGCCGATGGCCCAACCCAGAAAAAGCGCAAGAGCGGCAAGGGCAAGCTCAAACAAAGCAGCGGACAGAAATACCTGGTCTGGACTCTGTTCAGCGTTTTCTTGATCTTCTGAGGACATAGGCTGTTTTGGCAGGCAACGAAGTCGCCGACTGATTGAGAAAGTTCAAGAAGGGCACGCCTCCTCATTCTCGCACAAAACACAGGGAACGCACACCTCGCCCAGCGATGAGAACGCTCAGACAAGCAATTGGGCGTCGGGTTCAATCTCTAGTCGCCGATCAATCCCCTGCTTAAATTAGTAGCGAAGAGATACGCGGCAGGCAATTCAGTAGCACAAGCGATGGTGCAATTCGTTAACTTCCGACAGCGGGACACACATCGGTGCAAGATTTCCCCGCCGTATCGTCTATGCTTTGACGTTCTTGAACCCGGTCATGGACGGCCACGGTTTCGTACACGTAGGTGAATAGGCATCGTGAAGTCCCAATGTTTGATCAGTTTCGGCAGCAACCTAGGCGACCGGCACGCGTTGGTTGCAGATGCTGCAAAGGCTGTCGCTCGCCTGCCCGCCGTCGCTGGATTGCAGGCCAGCCGACTGTTTGAAACGCCTCCAATCGGTGGCCCTACCGGCCAGGAGCCATTTTTGAATGCTGTTGCGGCATTCGATACAGAAGCGTCCGCAAGAGAAATTTTGGACTGCCTGCAAACGATAGAGATCGATTTGGGTCGGAAGCGGCGACAACGCTGGGGCGCGCGAGCGATCGACTTGGACGTGGTCCTGCATGGCGAACTGGTCGGCGGTGGCACCGGTTTAATTGTTCCTCATCCAAGATACACGGCACGGCAATTTGTACTGCAGCCTGCCTGCGACGTAGCCTCGCATTACCGAGATCCAAGATTTGGGTGGACATTGGAGCGACTTGCGAACCATATCGACCAGGGAACACCCTCTTTGGCATTGGTCGGAGGTGATCAAGCTATTCGAGATGAGCTTTGCGCCCGCTTGGCTACCCAGTTTGGGATTACCACCTTTGCTGCTAGGCCATTTCCGGAACGCATGAAGGTTGTCGGGAACGCGCCGGCGCGTGTGAGCCAAGATCGTCCGGCGCCGAGTAAGGTTGCGAGCCTTGGTCGGGCGGTCGGGCCAGCAGCGGTGACGGGAGAAAAGGTCGGTCCTCAGGTGCAAAATCCGGAGTCTGGACTGGCGGGCAGCGATATCTGTGGTGTCAAGGCTGAGAGCGGGCCTTGGGTTTCGGCTTTCTTGCCGCCTTTGCCCCATCTGGCATCCCCGGAGACGAATTCCGTCAGTGTTCCTAGGTTGGTCGTTCGACTGCAGTCGACGACCGAAAAAGCACGATGGCCAGCACCGCACCAAATGTGGCCCGCGGGATGGCGTTGGCCCGAGTATCGCCTTGAAATTGATGATTTAGACTGGGCCGTTAGTGAGTTGGTATCCGCTTTGTCTTCCATGAGATGCCCCGTGGAGCCGGTAACCGCGGACGGTGCTTGGTGGTAGGCAGTCAATCAACGTGTGCCTCGTTTGCCTATTTGCCCCTTTTTTGTGCGGTGGAGCTGCCTATCGGTCTTCGGTGTGGCGGGAAACGAGATTTAGTCTGATGGTTTGCCTGTTGACTGGTCGATAACTCTCCACCTGAGTCTGGCGGGTTGGGGGCTTCGGATGCTTGTTGCGGGCTGATTGGCCCGCCGGCTTGTGCGGCACAATGTCGCAAATGGGATAAAGTTGGCTGATTTATGCGACACAATGTCGCTCGATTCCTCGCTGCCATTGCCAGCTCATGGGGGCTGTCCCCATACTGTGTACGACTAGGCACCTGTGCCATATTTTCCCTCGTCTTTTAGTGTGGAACTGGGCTGCGAGTTGATCGCTGGCCAAATAAATCATGCAACGGTTTTTGTTTCCTCGTTGGGTCAATCCACTTCTTGGTATTTTTGCGGTAGCAACGGCTGCGGGCGTTGTTTTCGCAGGTGCCATGGGCGGATTGATTACTGACCCTGTGACTTTGAACGTTGGCTACGAGCCGACTCAGCCCGTTCCTTTCAGCCATGCGATTCATGCAGGGCAACTGAAACTGGACTGTCGGTATTGCCACAATACGGTTTTTGACGCCGCCCATGCGGCAGTCCCGCCCACTGCGACGTGCATCAATTGCCACAGTCCCAAAGGCAAAAATGGTGTAACGGCTTTGGCTGCGATTCACCCGACCAGCGTCAAGCTTGGGCCGATACGTGAGAGTTGGAATTTGGGCCGCAGTGTCGCGTGGACGCGTGTTCATAACCTGCCGTCGTTTGTCTACTTCAATCATGCTGCCCACGTGAATTCCGGCGTCAGTTGCGTGACCTGCCACGGTCGGATCGATCAAATGGAGACGGTCTACCAGGCGAAGCAACTTTCCATGGCATGGTGTATCAGTTGTCATCGTGAGCCGAACGAGCATCTGCGGCCAGTCAATCGTGTTACCAAGCTCGATTGGGAATGGGATCCGAATGAACTCGACGCAGATGGCAACCCCTTGGGTGATCAAGCAGCTTGGGCCGAGAAGCATATCGGTGAAAGCAATATTAATCCGCTCGTGAACTGTGCTGTCTGCCATCGCTAGGCACGGCTGCGTTCTGCAAACAAACCATAAACGACCTTTCGACAATCCTCCTGATATGATCTCCAACGAATCGGACTCGTCTGCAACCGAGAATCTCACCAGCTCATCTGCTGGAGGTGGTTCTTCCAAGGCTAACTACTGGCGTAGTATTTCTGAGCTGCGAGGTGAGGCAGAGTTCAACGAATACTTGGATCGCGAGTTTCCCGTCGCTGCCTCTGAGTTTCCGGAGGGCGTTTCGCGTCGTCGCTGGATGCAGTTGATGGGGGCGTCTTTGGCTGTGGCGGGGGCTGCTGGCTGTCGCTACCCGAAAGAGACCATTGAGCCTTTCGTTATCAGGCCAGAGGGTCGCGTTCCGGGCGAGAATTACGAGCGGGCAACCAACTTCGAATTGGCTGGGCGTGTGTACAACCTGCTTGTGACGTGCGTCGATGGCCGTCCGCTAAAGGTTGAGCCCAATAAGGCGCATCCGAGCGGTGCGGGGACAGATGCCTACGCTCAGGCCTCGGTGTTGCAGTTGTACGATCCGGATCGTGCTCGGGGTGATGACGGTTTTCTGTTGCGAAAGAGCAGGCTCAAAGAAGATAATGGCCGCAGGTTTGAAGTTGATTGGTCTGAGTTTGATCCGGTCGGTAGGTCTGTTGTAGAAGCATCCGGTGATGGGGCCGGGTTTGCTGTGCTTTTGGGTCCTACGAGCTCACCTTCGCTTGTTCGTATGGTGAACGCGCTGAAGGAACGTTTGCCTCAGGCGACGGTTTGCCAGTACGACGGTGTGGCAGGTGATGTCATGGGCCGGGCGACTAAGGCGGCTTTTGGCAAGCAGTCACGGCAGGTGCTCGATCTTGAGCAGGCTGAAGTCATTGTCGCTCTTCAGGCTCATATTCTCGGTACTGATCGTAGCATGTTGTCCAATGCGGTTGGGTTCGGCAAACGCCGCGATCCGGGGCCGGATAATAAGGCAGGCATGAATCGCCTTTACGTCGTT
>DOPG01000487.1 GCA_003513555.1 Rhodopirellula sp.
TGGGCAGAGGCTTTGCGGTCTCCTTGGAAGAATTTGAGATGGCCAACAGTCCCGATCTGCAGAAACAAGAAGCAACCAACACCACAGGCAGCAATCAGCAAGGCAAGGAAGCTGTCAGTTACAGCGTTGAATATGCCGGGGAACCAGAGAAGCCCATCGAAAATATTCAGGAAGGCGACAGAGAACTTCTGATTCCATCGACAAAAGTTAGTGGCACATATGTGTTTCGAAAAATGACGCCGCAAGAAGTCGGTAGTCCCGAGATCAGTTCAGAGCTTCGAGTTGTCGAGGTACCCGCAGATGAATCAAAGCTGCGGGATGTCGAGGCTGCAAGATTAGCCACCGCTGCAGACTTGATCGACGCTAATGTCTACACGGACCGTCAGGAACTCGAAAACGACGACCGAACGCGGCGTTTTGGCCGGGAGATGTGGCGTTGGCTGCTCATCGGGTTGCTACTTCTAATGATTGGTGAATTGCTGCTGCAACAACGGGTATCGAAAGTGGGTGCGACATGAGTTCGTCGATCCGCTTTGCGGGAGAGATGCACCCCGCGGTCGTACTTTTGCTTTCTGCAACCGCTGCCGCCGTTGTATTTTGGCTGTACTTTCGAGAGAGCCGCAAAGTTACGTCTCCCTACAGATACCTGTTGCCCACCTTACGAGCTGCCGCAGTCGCTTTTGCCATCTTAATTCTCGCAGGTCCCGTTTGGCACCGTCGTCAGATCGTGGGCACACTTGGACGTGTTGTATTCGCTGTTGACACGTCTGAAAGCATGTCGATGACGGACACCTCCGAATCCGATGCAAGTGCATCCAGACTTAGCCGTGCCCTCCGCATGCTGACGGGTGATGAGAATAGCCCCGGTTGGCTGGAGTCCTTGCAAGATACTCATGAAGTGGATGTCATCGCATTCTCATCGGGCGATCCATCGCTCGTCTGGTCAAGCAGTGACGATGAACCTGTCCCCGCTGGCTTTGAAATCGAACCAGATGGACAACGCACTGATTTGTCCACTGGCATGACTACCACACTGGCAACGATTGCGTCACTGGCAAGCGACGAAGTTGAACGCGACCCGAGCGAATCAATGAGCCGCGCGGCTCTGGTCGTCCTATCCGACGGTCGCGACAACGCAGGCAATGCCCCGCTTGAATTAGCCGAACGCCTCGAATCAACAGGGGTTGCCGTTCATGGCTTCGGCTTGGGCTCGGTAGATGAACCGAGTGACCTTGGTATTGTTAATGTCATCCGCCCAGAGAATGTCGCATCGGACGGGCGGCTGGCAGGAGAGATCATTCTCCGGAACTTGGGAGAACCTAACAATCAGGATACGGCGGAACGAACACTAAGAATCGAGTCCAACGGAAAGATTGTATGGCAGAAAACCGTAACTGCTGCAGACGGACCTCTTCAGAAAATAGCGTTTGATCTTGATGTGGCCGAGGTACTCGCTGAAATCGGTGGGGAAAATCAGCGTGGCGTCCGTCGCAACTCTGTGGTCATGGACCTGCGAGCAGCGATTGATCCACCAGAGGGTGACACAAACGCAAAGAACAATGCGTTGTCATTTCGCGTTTCAGCATCTACACGCGACCGTCGCCTGCTGATCATCGACGGCTCCAGCCGCTGGGAAACACGCTATTTGCGTAACCTGTTTGAACGAGACCCAGCTTGGCTTGTCGACACAGTCCTGTACGGAGAAGGGACGGATCAGCCAAGAGTCAAGCGAGGCGAGGAAAGCGGTGAATTCCCCGACACACGTGAAGCGATGGCCCAATATGACGCCATCATCATGGGCGAAGTACCTCCGGATCAATTCCGCGAAACCGATGCCAACCTATTACGAGACTTTGTCACTCGAGGCGGCGGCTTGATACTTATCGACGGCCATTACAAGCGTTTGCGTGAAATCGCTGAAACAGAATTGCCAGAACTTGTACCCGTCAATTATCTCGATGAGAACCGAATGGGGGTCAAGTACGTGCGACCGACTCGAATCGGTATGCAGCGGCCTGTGCTCAATCTGTGGAGCGACAAAAACTCGCTTGCCGAATTCTGGGAGAACCTACCACCTCCGTCAGCCGCTGTTCGACTGGAACCACAGGAAGGTGCCGAGGTCTGGGCAAACTCATTTTCCGAAGATGGCGTGACATCACCATGGCTGGTGACGCGAATGTTCGGAGCAGGGCGTGTTTTCTACCTCGGCAGCGATCAAACCTGGCGTTGGAGATACAAGGTCGCCGACCGATTCCATGCCCGATTCTGGAACCAACTACTCAGCGCCGTCATGCAACCACCGTACTCAGCTGCGGATGAATATCTGGCACTGGGAACAGATAAAGTCGAATACGATGCTGGAGAGACTGCAACCATTCGAGTACGAATCCAGGACCCCCAAGGAAAGCCAGTTGGCGACGCTACGGTTGATGCGTTACTCATGAAAGACGACCAAATTGTCGCCACCGTACCGTTATCCGTAGACGACCCGGCTCGCGGCACCTACCGCGGACAAACCGCGCCACTGCAATCGGGTAAGTATGACATCCGCATTCGCGCCAGTGGATTTGACTCAAATGCATTGCAAGCAAGTGCCCCCATTTGGGTAGGCACCCCCGACATGGTCGAATTGAACCGTGTCAGCTTGAGTGCTGGAACTTTACAACAAATAGCCGAATCAGGCGGTGGAAGATATTTCCACGAGTCGTCTGGAGACGACATACTGGAAACGTTGAAACCACTTTCAAGTGGCTCCATCATTGAATCGGACATTCTGATTTGGCAGTCTTTTTATTGGTTCTGGGCAATCGTCGCGCTGCTTGCGGCAGAGTGGTGGTTGCGCAAACGGTCAGGATTGGTGTAAGCAATGTCGTTAGATACTAATTTCTCACGTGGGCTGAAACTCGACCCCAAGACCACCAATGCACTGAGTCATTTTGCTCAGCGACGGCGAACGCTCTTGCTGCTACGCAGCGTGGCAGGTGGCCTTGCGTTTCTGATCTTGGCGATGGCATTTGTAGCCATATGCGACTACCTGTTCCTGCTTTCCGATGGCGTCCGCTGGACACTGAGCCTGACAAGTTACGCCACCGCATTATTTGCATTCTGGTTTTTGGGGCTCCGCCATCTTGGGACGCACGACCCCAGGTCCATTGCCCGCAAACTGGAATCCGCGGACCCTATTTTACGTGAGGACCTGTTATCAGCTGTTGAACTGGCCGACCCCAATGAAGCCAATGGTTCCATCGGTTTCCGGAATGAACTGCAGCAGAAGGTAGGGCGTCACTCAGCCGGACTCGATTTTGGCAAAGTGTTACCAGTCAAACTTATCAAACGCTGGTTGCTTACATCGGCTTTGGTCACAGCCGCTTTTCTAACGCTTTTCGCAATCCCCCAATTACAATTCGCACGCCGTATCGCCCGCGCCATGCTCCCAATGGTAGCGATTGAACGCGCCTCATCCACCGAAATTGAAATTCTGAAACCCTCGCCAGCAACAGGATTCGTTGCCGAAGGTGATGCCGTCGGGGTGGTCGCTCAAATCAGTGGCGAGCCTGCCGATGAAGTCTGGTTGCAATGGATCACGACGGATGGCCTTGAAGGTGAAACGGCCATGACGCCTCGAATCAGCGGACCTGCCACAACGCAAACTGGAACCCTGGATCACCAAGACATTTACGCAGCAAACCTCTCAGTCGGTACCACTCCACTTCGATATCGAATCATCGCAGGCGACGGGATCACGCTTTGGCATGAATTGACACCGCTGCCGCGCCCCAGTGTCCAGTCATTTAAAAAGCGCTATCAATTTCCCTCTTACGCAAAACTGCCAGACCGTATTGAAACCGCCGAGCACGGTGACCTGAAGGCAATGACTGGATCGAAGGTATTGCTTACCGTGCGTTTTGATGAACCCGTCGAGAATGCTGAAATCAGCTTTGGCGATCGCGGTGTCACCCCTTGGGAATTGAAGCCTGTTGAGGGCAAAGCACAAGAGTTCATTGCGACATTCCCAATCAGTTCGGCTGCTAACTACCAGATTGATGCGACAAGTCTTCGATCAGGTCTGAACAATCCTTTTAGCCCCCAGTATTCGGTCACCCCTGTTCCAGATGCATCACCTGCAGTCCAGTGGGATTCCTCACTTTCCAACACCATGCTCGTCTCCCCCCTCGACGTGCTGCCAATGCGAGTGGTCGCAGCGGACGACCTACCACTGGAGGATGTCGTTCAAGAATACAGGATCAATGGCGGCCCATTGGTTCGTGTACCTCTACCAATCGAGGTTCCAAACCGCGAACTAAATCTCGAGTGGGACTGGGATCTGCTGAATCTCGGCAATGACGTCCAAGCCAAGACAGGAGAAAACAACGCATCTCAAAACTCACCGCAGCTCTCCGGGGGCGACATCATTCAGACCCGCGTTGTGGCCATCGACCGAAAAGGGCAAGCGGGCGTGTCACGCTTTCTCGAGGTGTTGGTCGCTGAACCTGGATTTGATCGCAACCGACATGAACATCTCACGCCGATGCGGATACTCACGAAAGCGATCGCAGAATGGGGCGAGCAAGCATCGACCGTGATGCAAAAAGCCAGCGAGAACAAGGAAAGCACATTCAGCGAAACAATCAAAAACATTGATGCACTTCACGCGCAAAGTGATGCATTGACCAAGCTTCTCCAACAGCAGATTCAAGCGTCAGGAAAGTCGATTCAATCCAGCGAATGGGAACTGCTGGGGAGAAGCATTGGTAAGGTTGACCGCGAACTCAGCAACTGGGTTTCTGAAGCAACTTGGGTCCGTGAGCAAGAGCACGAAGCGTGGAAATCTGAGCGTGACCGTGCCACAAGGGATTTGACCAACCGCGCAAAGCGGATGGTTCAGGACGCATCTCGCATCAAACGCTACGCTCAGGCAGTTTTCGGAAAAACACTATCGATCGGAATCATCGACGATGTCATGGCGTTGCAAGACAGTGTCACACCACTGACCGACCTGGAAAACCCAACTTCTGCCAATCGACTCCCACGACATCTGAAGCTCGCGATTGGTCGTCTCGAAGCGGTCGAAGGGTTAATCCAACAACATGCCGAAGCGTTGCCCAAGTCGACTCAAACTCATCTAGACACATGGACCAACTGGATTGATTCATGGGCGTCTCGGCTTCAAGCAGCAATCGACGAACCATCCAGCGAAGCATCCGCACAAGCCCTGCTCACCAGTTTTGAAAAAGAACTGCAGAATCAACATCGCTCAGGTATCTTCGACGCCAGAATCACCGCTACCCTGTCAGACATGCTTCGAGAGTTGCAGATTCAGCTCAGCAGTTCTGGCGACAATGTACGTCAGTTACTTCTGTCAGGCGAAGCCATCAATCGCGAGAAAAAAACACAACAAGAATCAGAAAACAATTCCGACATCGCCGCGCGAGCAGCGCGATCATTGGCTCTCGCGGAACTCCAATTCGATTTGGCTCGCAATTCGATTCTCAAACGACTATCACAAGATGAAGCCCTTCACCGCAGCAGGATAAACCTGGACCCCCAGTTTGCGGCTGACTTGAATTTGATGCATCGGGCAATCGACAACGTCACTGAGAATGGATTCACTGCCTACCGCGAAGAAAACCC
>DOPG01000359.1 GCA_003513555.1 Rhodopirellula sp.
GAGGGTGGAGTAATCACTTCAGCTGCCACCATGACGATGACCTCTTCTCCGCTGAGAACGAACCCGATCACGCGAGGCGCATGGGTTGCCACGGTGATCCTCAATCGTCCACCACCCCCGCCACCAGACACGGTGCCCCCAATCGAAGCTGACGACAGAGATATTGAATCCTCCGGATTGACACTCAGACAGCGTCTGACCCAACACCAGAAATCTCCCCAATGCGCGGCCTGCCATTCGCAACTTGATCCACTAGGTTTTGCACTGGAAAATTACGATGCCGTGGGGCGGTGGCGGCCCAAATACGCGTCTGGTTTGGAAATAGATTCCAGTGGGGAACTGCTTGGCAAGCTGAAGTTTCAAAACATTGTTGAATTCAAAAATGCTTTATTGCAGCACCCGGAGCTTTTCACACAGGCTTTTGCAGAGCACATGCTTTCATATGCGCTCGGTCGCGAATTGAACTTGGCTGATGACCCAGCGATCGACACGATCACACAAAGCACCTTGAAAAACCATGGGCAATTCACGACCCTCATCCGCGAAATCGTGCAAAGCAAACCCTTTCGTTATCACGTCGACGAAACAGCAGCACAGGAAAACCGATGAGAAGAAACAAATTGACGCGACGCTCGGTTCTTCGCGGATCTGGTGTCGCCATTGCGTTGCCGTTGCTGGAATCAATGCATCACAGCAAAACAGCTCAGGCAGGCCCACTGCTGGCAGCCCCACGACGAGTGGCATTCTTTTACATTCCCAATGGCGTTGTCCAGACTGCATGGAACCTAGCGGAAGCCGGAAAGGATTACGACCTGAGTCTGACCTTGAAGCCGATTGAATCGGTGCGCGAAAACATGCTGGTCCTCAGCAATCTTGATCGAATCAAAGTTGCTGGCACCGATGGACACGCGCAGGCCAGTACGTGCTGGCTCAGTAGCGCTGCACCAGACGAACTGTCTCCTGCCGGCTATCCATTGAAACGCACCATTGATCAGATTATCGCAGACAAAACCGGATTAGAAACCAGCTTCCGATCACTTGAATTAAGCTGCAATCCTTACGAAGACAATCGAGAGTCAATCTACTTCGACAACATTTCATGGTTTGGACATGGCCATGTTGCCAGATCATTACGTGACCCCGCGGAAGTATTCAACCGTTTGTTCCGTATTGAAGAACATGCAAACAGCAGCAGCGTGCTGGATCTTGTCATGGAAGACGCCAGGAGCCTTCAACCGCAATTGAGCAAGTTGGATCAACACAAACTTGCCGAGTACACCCAAGCGGTGCGGACTGTTGAACAGCAAATCACAAGGGTGCAGCGACGGCAGGATGACATTTCCAAGCTGAATCCGACAACTCCCATCAAACCTTGGCAAGCGATGCGGCGAGACGAGTTCATTCAGGTCATGGGTGACTTGATGATTCTTGCTTTACAGAGTGATCTTACCCGAGTCGCAACATTGATGACTGGGCCTGAACGCTGGGGCTCACCGCTAAACGTCGAAGGTTGGTTTGAAAAGCCAATCCAACATCACTCATGGACTCACGGTCAACACAACGAAGGTATTAGAAAGCAACTTGAAAGACTGGATCTCTTTCACATTGAACAGTTCGTGCACTTGGTCAAAAAAATGCAGATGATCAAGGAAGGCAATGGAACGTTGTTAGACAACACCGCTTTCATGTTGGGATCTGGCTTGAGCAGCGGCGAACACCATGTATGCAACAATCTTCCCACACTGATTGCTGGAAGGTGTGGTGGGGCAATCCAAACGGGGCAGCATGTTCGCTACGCCGAGGGAACACCCATCGCAAACCTGTGGCGTTCTCTTGCCAAAGCTATGGGTGTCAATCAGAAAACAATTGGTGACAGCACCGGACTGATCAACGAGATCGCCTGAGACATCGGGAGCAAGCAATCAAAAACAGCGCCCACCGCTGCAAAGCCCCAAGTCTCTCGATAACATTAAAGCCTTGAAACTTAAACTCCTGGAAGATGTGTATGAGCAGCGAACAGGCTCGCACGGATTCCCACCACTGAGTGCAGTAAGCACAGGTGCTCACCCGTCGCATCCCAAATGCACATTTGATCAACGCAGCCCCCCGACAGCAGTACGACCAGTTCGTCAGCGACTGAGTTATCCAGAGTGTCGAGTGCTTCAGCAGTTCACAGCAAAGCAGGCATAGTCTGAAGATTTTTTTTTACATGCGTCAGATATCATGCCTGTAAAAACGGAGAAGGGCGGCTTTTTTCCACTTCTCCAACAAATTGACGTGAGTAGTTTCCGAGCACCTAGACACGCTCCTATATTGCGGAGATAAGTGTAAGACAAGTTTTGCAACTTAGTCTTCGCAAGAAGTTAAATGAGGTGCAGCAGACGGTTTTTCCGCCTTCTGCATTCAGTCCCGCGGCGGCACTCTTGAATTCACACCTTTCTAGGCGCGATTGCATGAAAAATTTACTGCTGATTGTGACATTGCTTTTCAGCCTTGTTTGCGTTGGCTGCGGCCCGAAGGGCAATACGGTAGTCACCCCCTCTGACACCGAACTCACCGCAGAAGAGGCGCAAGCTCAAGAAGAAGACGATCAAAAGCGAGAAGAATATGAGTCGGGTGGAGATCGCGAATAACACCACCGACGTCGATAAGCACGGATGCAATCAAGCAACACTGTTTAATGTTTTTTGTTTACTCATTCTTTGGGGTTATCCCATGTCTTATCTTTCGCGTCGTAGAAACGCCGGATTTACGCTCGTCGAATTGCTGGTTGTCATCGCGATCATCGGGGTTTTAGTCGGCCTCTTGCTGCCAGCAGTCCAAGCCGCCCGCGAGGCGGCGAGAAGGATGAGCTGCAGCAACAATTTCAAGCAAATTGGTTTGGGGCTGCACAATTATCACTCCGCGTACAAACAGCTGCCACAGCAACTTGGTGGAACAGGTGGCAATTTACAGGGAGGTGATCGGTACTATCGAGCATCTGACCGAAGTAACAACATGTCGCTCAGCTACCTCGTCGGCTTGACACCGTTCATAGAGCAGCAGTCCCTTTGGGAGCAGCTCAGTAACCCGAACAGTGAGGACCTGAGTAACCCAGGCACTCTCCGAATCCCAGCTTGGCCAGCCATGGGACCGACCGCAACCGATGAGACAAACCAGTCGCCCCGTACGACGACCCGGAATTCAGCCTACAAACCTTGGATGACAGAAATTCCGACCCTGCGTTGCCCAAGTGACCCTGGAGTTGGCCTGCCAGCCATGGGGCGTACAAACTACGGCGCTTGCCTCGGAGATGCCAATCGTTACTCGGATGCGGGCCCCTACAACTCTCGCCTTGTCATCAGCAATTTTCGCGCACAGGAAATTCGCGCAGCGGGCCGGGGAACGTTCGTTGCCCGGTCAGTGACCAAGTTTCGCGATGTGCTTGATGGATTATCGAATACCATCATGTGTGGGGAATTAACCACTGACCTTGGAGACAGAGATGTGCGGACCATAGCCCGTACGGGAATGAGCCCGACTGTCGTGCAAGACAACCCGCTCGCATGCCAAGCGGACATCGATCCGGAACGCCCTTCTTTCTGGCTGGCGGGCACGCGAGTCGTCTCCAGCACCCAAGGACGCGGTTACCGCTGGGCCAACGGCAATGCTTTGTTCACGGGAATGAACACGATCCGGCCCCCCAACGAAGAAGTGTGTACCGCATTCGGTGCGACCGGGCTCGGGATGTTTCCGCCCAGCAGTCGGCATCAGGGCGGCTGTCACATTTTGATGGCCGATGGAGCAGTGATTTTCATCACGGATTCGATCGAGGCAGGAGACCAGAATATCGGAACAGTCCGACGCTCACGAACGGGACCACGTGCTCCAGGCTCGGAAAGCCCCTACGGGTTGTGGGGCGCGATGGGCACTCGGGCGGCGAAGGAAACGATCCAAGAGCAGCTCAACCAGTAACGCGATCATGCTCTGAACACAATCAATCCTACTGAAGTATGACGGCCGGTACACTTTCATGTGCCGGCCGCTTTTTGTTGGCGAACGTGTGTCTATCGGGAAGAGAGATAAGACTTTTACGCAAACCACGCGAGTGAGCACAACAAATCTCCACAAATACTGAACGTCGCCCCTGAATATCCACAGCGATAATATCCACAGCGATGTCGGCAGCGATACGCCTTGAGCATGTGA
>DOPG01000164.1:0-7115 GCA_003513555.1 Rhodopirellula sp.
TTACAAGAGAGCCCCCCCGGACGTATGTGGCGTTCGCAGATGGGTCCGGCTCCCTCTTAGGCGGGCGTTCTGATCTCATTCAGTCCCTGGCAAAAAGCGTGGCAATCCTGAGAAAGTACGAAAAAGTCCTAAAAAGGTGGGGGGCAACCGCAGGATTGCAAGGGGCAAGCCCGCTCAAATGGACACTTGAGTCTTGGCATGGGAGACGCTGGAACGCAGAAATACGCAAAACGAGATCTTGCCGCAGAACCTCGCCGCTACAATAGGAGGTGTCCGTGAGATGAACCGTTTCCATAGCTCGAGAATGCTTGATGTCTTCCCAAGTCCCATTTGGTAAAGCAGACACAACAACAGAAACCCCCGCTCTGCAGCTCAAAGCAGATGACTGGCACGGTGAGCCTCTCACGTTCCGTGAGCAATTGGTCGGAATGATGCCCCCCACCATTTCATTGCTGGTCCACACAGCAATTCTGCTGTTGCTGGCGGTCGTAACCTACGAGGAGATCGAGCAAGAGGAAACGCGATTTGTTGTGGTCCCCCCACCTGATCAAGTAGAGGATCCTCCGGTTGAGGTTGAGCTTGACCCCGAAATTGACGTGGTACTCGACAACGTTGCTCTATTCAATTCCGCGCCTGCCCCGGTGAGCGCAGCAGCAGCTGCGGCCAATCTGCCAACGCTCGACCAATCATTGATGGCCAAAGCCAACACATCCCAACTGAGCATCGCCGCTCCCACCATTGGTATTCCTGATTCGGTTGCATTGATCGAAGCGGTTCCTGATGGTGAGGTAAAGGGAGAAGCCCGAGACATCGTCGACAGTTACCAAAATGCTCTGGATCGTTTGTCTCAGGAACTGATCTGGATGTTGGACGAAAGTCCAGTCTTGGTGGTCTGGTGTTTCGATCAGTCCAAAAGCATGAAAGACGACCAACAGGAAATCCGAGATCGGATTGAAACAGTCTATGAACAATTAGGAATTGTCGGTCGCACCGAGAACAAAGCGAAACAGACAGCGTTGATGACGGCAGTGACAAGCTACGGTGAGATGTTCATCGATCACACCCTTCATCAACCAACCGCTGACCGGGATGAGATTCGGAAGGCGATCGATGAAATTCCCGTGGACACCACGGGAAGAGAACTGATGAGCTCTGCTGTCGGACGAGCGATCAATATTTATCGTGACTTGGCACGGCGAGGCCGCAAGATGGCGCTTGTGCTGGTTAGCGACGAGAGTGGTGACCGACAAAACAACGACGGGTTTATCGAACAGGCAATCAATGTTGCCAAAACTGCCAATTGCAAAGTGTATGTCCTGGGACGTGAATCCGTCTTCGGTTCGCCGTACGCATTTCTTCACTGGCAACACCCCCAGACCAACCGACATCATTATTTGCAAATGGATCGCGGACCTGAAACTGCATTTCCTGAACAGTTGCAAACCAATGGCTTTCACCGGCGTCGCGATGCCTTTGGCAGTGGCTTTGGCCCCTACGAGCAATCACGGTTGGCACGAGAAACCAATGGTATTTTCTTCATGCTGCCAAGCGCCGAGTCTGAATTAGTGGGCCGCTACAAAGAGAAGTATGACATGGAGGCCTTACGTCCCTATCGACCAGACTTGCGTGCCAAGATTGAAGTGCTGACCGACCGCAGTGAATTCCCTTTGCGTTCCTTGATCTGGAAGGTGATCCAGGATCTGAATCCCTATGCAGAACAGAACAAAAAAGCCATCGAAATGCGGCTGACGTTTTCACTCCAACCACAGGACTTCATCAAACAAGCAAGACGCGAGCAGGAAAAGGCAAAGATGCATCTGAGATATATGGCGGAGGCCGAACAGGCACTACTCGCCGGCCAGCACCTTAGAGAGCAGGAACCTGATCCACGATGGCAAGCCAACTATGATTTGATTCTCGCCCAACTGATCGCCTACCAGGCCAGAATCTACGAATATGGTGTTGCCTTGGATGCCTTCATCGCGAGCCCGAAAAAGGCTGCCCCCATGAAGGGCAAGAAGCGATTGGTTCATTGGGATCTTCGAACCGTCAAAAAAATCCGCACCGAAGACGCAAAACCCTACGTTGACCGTGCGAACGAGCAGTTCGCCGCTATCGTCAAGAATCACCCAGGCTCACCTTGGGCAGCACGTGCCAAGTGGGAAATGCGACGTGGCTACGGCGCAGACCTGTTCGCAGACTACCATCTGCCCTACAAGACTTTGCCCGCTTCGGTCAAACCAATCCCGCCACCCAAAATTTAGCACTGGCAGCGTTCTGGGAATCCGAATCACGAAGCATGCCTCGGACCGGGGCAAGGGCAATGCTTCTGCCGGGCAGAGGAAGCGGTCCAAAACAGCACAGCCAGGGCGGACCGGGTGCGAGCTAATGAAGCATCATACGATCCCTACTGCGTTCAGCGCACAGCATACCTGCATTGAGAATCACGGCATTCAGACCACACTGCGGTAATACTCAACGCTCTGGCGAAGCCCCTCGACGATCGTCGTTGCTGGTTCGAAATTCAATCGGTTCCGAGCCTCGGAAATATCGGCGAGCGAATCACGCACGTCACCGGCTCGCGGTGGTTCATGGATCGGTTCGATATGTTCCTCGAGAATATCTCGCAGGCTGGTCAGCAGTTGCAGCAAAGTAGTTCTCTCACCACGGGCAATATTGAATGTTCCGCCAGGCGCATCAGCTGCTGTGGCCGCAAGAAGATTGGCCTGCACCACGTCTTTGACGAAAACAAAATCGCGTGACTGCTGGCCATCACCGTAAATGACCGGACGTTCACCTGAAAGAATCATCGAGACGAACTTTGGAATGACCGCACTGTACTCGCTTTGCGGATCCTGACGGGGACCAAACACATTGAAATAGCGGAGCACGATCGTTTCGATATCAAAGCCACGCTGGAACGCTTGGCAATAAGCTTCAGCAGCCAACTTAGCGGCAGCATAAGGCGATAATGGTGCCGAGGGATCGGTCTCGCGTTTGGACACAAACGTGGAATCGCCATAAGCGGCACTCGTGGAAGCTAACACCAGCCGACGCACACCAGCGACGGCTGACGCTTGCAGCAAATTCACGGTACTGGTGGTACACCATGCATGACACAAATCCGGTTCCCGCATACTACGCGGAACGCTTGCCATCGCTGCGGCATGAAATACCAGATCGACGTCAGCCACAGCCTGCTTGGCCACTTCAATGTCAGACGCATCACCCTCGACAAGCTCGATCTGCCCTGCCTTCAAATGCTCAAGATTGCGGCGAAATCCCGTGCTAAAATTATCTAACACCCTGACAGTGCCACCTGCGGCTAACAGACCGTCGACCAAGTGAGAGCCAATGAATCCAGCCCCACCGGTAACCAAACAACGTGAGCCCTCAATCGAACGCGGTATATCAGATGACATCAGAATCCAAGCGGAAGAGAAAACCGTTAGGCAAAATAAGCGGTGCCAGTTGGAGCCGCGAATGAGTGATCCATTCAACAATGGCTGAAAACCTGTCAGATGCAAGCGTTGATCCCAGCACAATGAGCCAATCTGGCTGGAAAAATACTCCACAATCTGCCAGCAACTATCAACCTCCCAACAACTAGCAACTAGCAACAATCACGATGGGCAAGCCTGCAACCAGAGCTTTTTGGGTCGAAGCCTGACGCAAGTGCCAAGATGCCCAGAATCAGAACTAAAGAAGGCACGCAGACAAAATTGCGTGGCTAGCCGCATCAACGAACTCCAGGGCTGGAATCACGGAGCAACTCAAAGTGATTCTCGCGGTCTCACGTTCTGAGGAGACGCTGGTAACGTAGGTGGGAAAAAAATCGGCACAAACGTTTTATGTTTATGCCGATTCATGGAAAAACGGGTTGCTTGCAGGTCTGGCTCCGACGGCTGACAGTCGCCATCCGCAACTGTCTAGCTCTGTGCTTTAGCCTTGGTGCGAGCCTCACGAAGCCCACGGCTGAGGATATCGCGGAGCATTGGTGAAAAATCCTCATATTTGGACTGATCTGGCGCACCATTGCTAAATTGATAAATCGCATCGCGCGGTTTAACTCCGAGAGCGATCAGTGTGCTACTGACCGTGCCATAGTCACCATTTCGGACCACCATGCTCGGACGTCCAGGCCCGACAGGAGCTCTGGCGAAGACTTTACTTGCCACCGCAAGGAACTTGACCGGAGAATCGAGCGTCTGAAGCGTCAGCAATCGCCTAGCCATCTGAACCCGCTGGTCATCAGGATCATTTAAGTTGCGGGCGCCGATAATGTTCAGGCCGTCTTGCAGTTCCACAACCTCCTGTCTCTCGTCCGCATGAATGGCGTATCCATTCTTGGCGTCGGCGATCAAAATATTGCACCCGTCATAGCGAGTCTTGGCAAATTCTGTTTCAGCTTTTTCCAAGGCACGACTCGCCGAGGTGCAGCGAAGCAAATCCAAAGCTAGCAAACCACGCGAACGTTGCCCAAACAGCGGCGTTGCGGTCGCCCTGTTGCACAGACCGACGAAGAGGCCATTTTGATTAACCCCCAACCAAGATCCCCCCGCCTTTTGATCGATGCCACAAAGCACCCGGGGCTTGCCGGATTGAATCGATGGCGGCAGACTAGGCCGATCGACGTACTCCTCGCGGTTCGCTGCGACAAGGATGGGACTTTCGGGGACCAAGCGGTACTGAACAGCCAGTAGGCACATCTCGCAGCTTTCTATTTCAAAAGAACAGTGATTATCAAAATGCGTTGCCGAAGTGCGTGTGGAAAATAAACCCACCCTTCAGGCAGGGCATAATGTATCTCCGCGAACAGCCGCCCCATACCCTCTGCTGGGGGGTTTCCTCTGGAAATGCTTGCTTTCGCGGGGTTTTTGGTGGCGATTAGAAGAGTCTGGGCAAGCTTTAACCTTCGTCGGGCCGATAATAGCGTCTGGGGGCAGTCAAAAATGCCCTGAGTTGCCGGAAACACTAGGAAAATTAAGACGCCCTTATGAGTGTTCATCCAAACACCAACTACACCCGCGCTGTCCTTTCGATCGAAACGCCCGTCTGCGTGACGCTGGCTCGCAAGAGTGTGTCGTTGGAAAACATTGTGAATTTGGTCCCGGGGGCGATGCTGACGTTTGACGTGCACTGCGACCAACCGTTGACGCTAGAAGCTGGCGGGTCACCGATTGCGACTGGCGAGACGGTAAAGATCGGTGACAAATTTGGTATCCGAATTCGCGAAGTCTTCGGTTCTGCATCGGACAGTGCTTAGTTGAGTGGCACGCTGAGCCGGTCTCTTGGCAAGCATGAAGAAGCTGCTGAGTTCGGTGCCAATGCCAAACAAAGGTACTGCGTGGCTAGCACTTGGTTCGAGCGACACCCCGGCCTTGCTAGCCGTTTTTCGATGAAGCATCTGGTCATGCGGACGCTTGGATTTGAATACGCGTGTACTCAGGTGGTCAGCCAGCGTCGTCGCCGCGGCCCCCGCCCCCCGAATGCCCTTGTTGCCCACGCACCAGAATACGGGCATTGAACAAACGTTACCCAAGCTTAGTATGACAGAAAAATTTTGATCGTCGGCGGCATATCGTTGGACACCGTGGATCACAATTCCCACACGTCGCCTCTTTGGAGTCACTGCGATGCTGAAACCAAATTACCCTTACTATTTGGGCGGAAAGGCCTTCGCCCCTAATCAAGACTTAGTCGTTACTGACAAATACACGAGCGAAGTTGCGACCCGTGTTGCGATCGCAGATGTGGAGGCCATTGATGCGGGCATTCAGGCAGCAGCCAACTCAAACGAGGAGATGCGACGAATGCCGCCGTACGCGCGTCAAGCGATCTTGCAGCATTGCGTCAACCGATTCGAAGAACGATTCGATGAATTGGCTATGTGTTTGTGCATCGAGGCGGGAAAACCGATCAATGATGCGCGCGGTGAAGTGACACGACTGATTGATACGTTCCGCATTGCTGCAGAGGAATCGGTACGTATCAGTGGCGAGGTCATGAACCTTGAAATTTCCCCGCGTGCCAAGGGTTATCGAGGGATGTTCCAGCGTGTCCCCATTGGTCCTTGTTCGTTCATCTCGCCGTTCAACTTTCCACTGAATTTGGCAGCCCACAAGATCGCGCCCGCATTGGCGGTGGGCTGCCCATTTGTTCTCAAGCCAGCGAGTCGCACGCCGATTGGTGCGTTATTGATCGGAGAGATTTTGGCAGAAACGGACATTCCGTCCGGCGCATTTTCGATCTTACCCTGCAGTCGCGATGGAGCTGACCTGTTTACGACGGACGACCGCCTGAAGCTTCTCAGCTTTACCGGCTCACCTGAAGTGGGCTGGAACCTGAAGTCCAGAGCTGGCAAGAAACCCGTTGTGCTGGAACTCGGTGGCAATGCAGCCTGTATTGTCGATCACGATACAGACCTAGACGATGCTGTTGCTCGGCTGGTCATCGGTGCCTTTTATCAGTCTGGCCAAAGCTGCATTGGAGTCCAACGCATCCTGGTTCACGACAGCATTTACGACAAATTGCGGGATAAGCTGGTCGCAGCTACCCAACAGTTGGTTGCTGGGGATCCGAAGGAGGAGAGCACGTTCATTGGCCCCATGATTTCGGAATCTGAGGCTGAGCGTCTTGGGAACTGGATCAAATCGGCGATTGACGCGGGGGGTCAACTGCTTTGCGGAGGCCAGCGGCAGGGTGCCATGCTTGAAGCGACCCTACTGGAGCAAGTCCCTGCAGAAGAGCCGATTTGTGCTGGTGAAGCGTTTGGACCCGTGGCGGTCTTAAGTCGCTTCCACTCCTTCGATCAGGCTCTGCGGGACGTCAATGACAGCGTGTTCGGCTTGCAGGCAGGCATTTTTACGCGAGACCTCTACAAGATGCAGCAGGCTTGGGATGAATTGGATGTCGGTGGCGTCGTGATCGGAGACATTCCATCTTGGAGAGTCGACAACATGCCCTATGGAGGCGTCAAAGACAGTGGCTTGGGTCGGGAGGGAATTCGCTTTGCCATGGAAGACATGACCGAAATCCGGAACCTTGTGATCCGAACCCCCAACGCGTCCTAACAAACGTTTCATAAGCCAGCACCCGAGTTGAGCACCCGAGTT
>DOPG01000164.1:7346-8511 GCA_003513555.1 Rhodopirellula sp.
CCCGAGTTGAGCACCCGAGTTGAGCCATGTTGGCTGGGCACGATTCAGCCACAGCACCGCAAACGCGATCTGATCCACCAGGCGTGTTGCGTGTTGTGGCCTGCACTTAGACTGCTGCGACAAGGCAGTGTCAGCCGCATTCTTTTCAAGCGATCGCTTTCAGCACTTTTGCGGCCGCATCAATCGTTTCATCGATCATTGCCTCGGTGTGCAAACGACTGAAGAAGAGAGCTTCAAACTGGCTGCACGGCATATAAACCCCCTCATTAATCAGCCCCCAGAAGTAGCGTCCAAACGCTTCTCGATCACACCGATCTGCACTCTGCCAATCATGCACCGGATCTGGATTGAAGAACAGCGTAATCATACTTCCGACCTGCTGCACTTGATGTGGTATTCCTGCTGCGGTCGCCCCGCGATCCAGCCCCGCCGCCAATTGCTTGGCCCGTTCTTCCAACTGTTCGTAAGGAGGATCATCGCGCAACAGTCGCAGCGTTGCACTGCCTGCGGCGACAGCGACCGGGTTTCCGCTTAGGGTTCCGGCCTGAAAAACCTTTCCTGCTGGCAGCACCTGGTCCATGATGTCAGCTCGGCCACCGTAGGCTCCCAGTGGCATCCCCCCCCCTACAATTTTCCCGAGCGTGGTCATATCAGGGCGAATTCCATACCGTTCCTGCGCACCGCCAAAAGCCAGACGAAACCCAGTCATCACTTCATCAAAGATAAGGATCGCCCCATCTTTTTCGGTTTCACTTCTCAAGCATGCCATGAACTCGGGAGTCGCAGGGACACATCCCATATTGCCCACAACGGGTTCGAGGATGACCGCTGCAATCTGTCCTGAATATTCAGTAAAAGCAGCAACAAGCTCCTCACAATTATTGTAGGACAACACAATCGTGTCCTGGCCCGCGCCTGCCGTGACACCCGGTGAATCAGGTACACCGAGCGTGGCAGCTGCACTTCCTGCAGCAACCAGCAAGCTATCGACATGGCCGTGATAGTTGCCAGCGAACTTGACAATTTTATCTCGCCCAGTCGCGCCGCGAGCCACACGGATCGCGCTCATCGTGGCTTCTGTCCCGCTGTTTACCAAGCGTACTTTCTCAACACTGTCGACAGCTTCAATGATCTGTTCTGCCAACCCTGACTCGGCTTCCGTGGG
>DOPG01000164.1:8697-13584 GCA_003513555.1 Rhodopirellula sp.
ACCCTGGCTCGGCTTCCGTGGGAGCACCGTAACTGGTACCCCGTTGCGCAGCCTTTGTGATCGCTTCGATCACCTCTGGATGAGCATGTCCTAAAATCATCGGCCCCCACGAACCGATGTAATCCAAATATCGCCGGCCATCGATATCAAACAGATAAGGTCCCTCAGCACGCTCGATAAAAAGAGGCGTACCACCAACTGCTCCGAAGGCTCGCGCGGGACTGTTGACTCCACCTGGCATCAGTTTTCGCGCACGCTCGAAAGCTGCCACGCTTCGTTCGCCGATATTGTGAACCGTTGTCGTATTCAAATTGGTCTCTCTCGAAAAACTTTGGAACAAAACGTCTCGTCTGACCCAATGTCGCTGTTACACCCGTCTTCGTGTACTTGCGAAACATTCCCCGGTTATGACAGCGTCGCCGTAACGCTTTTTCACCGAGGCACGCGGTGCGCCGCTGGTTACAGTGTCCCTGTGTCGAGCGGTACATAGAGGTGGGCGGTCGACTTGCCACTCTCTTAGCCCGCCAGGAACCGAGTCACTTGTAAAGAACCGAGGAACGGGTAGCAACGAAAACAGGCTGCCTTATGGAAGCCCATTGACGCAGTTCCGTGTAATGCCGGCTCGCTCGCCAGTTCTTAACCGACGGCGATGCCGGTAGTCCTCGCTTTTTTCAGCAGCCAGAACAACTATCAGCGATACCCATAGGTGCTCACCGTTACGGTGATTTCTACTGCAAAAAACTTGAAGCCAAGCATCCGACCTCAGGAAGAAGCTGAATCGATTGCTTCCTGCAAAGCGGTTTTTGGTCGAACACCTACAAAACTCTCCACCGGTTCGCCACCTTTGAAGAGCAGCAAGGTTGGAATACTCGTGATACCAAAGCGTTGTGCAACGCCTGGGTTATCATCAATATTCACTTTACCGACACTCACAGACGGATTCTCGCTGGCCAGTTCATCGATCATGGGAGCAATCTGACGGCAGGGACCACACCAAGGTGCCCAAAAGTCAACGAGGACTGCCCCATCGGCCTGCAGCACATCAGAGTCGAAATTGTCATCAGTGAATTCTTTTACGGCATCAGAAGCCATCGTCTGCTTTCCTTCATTTACTGGTAAATCGTCGCTCAGGCTATTTTCCCGCCTAGCCAGCGCGTGAAGTGACAGCGACAGCTATCACCCATCCGGCTCGCAAGATTGTAGGAACCAAGACGACGGTGTCAATTTGATGCAAACCGCAGCGGCAGCAAAAACAGCTAGCACCGATGCAGTTTCTCCGATCCGTGGAACACCACATGACCGTTGTTCCGCCTGACAAACAGCACAAACAGCTTGCTGGTGGCTGAATCGCTGGCAGGCCCGCCTGATTCTCACCTCACATCGTGCAATACTCGGACCAATTGATCCAGAATCAATGCTGTGGCTCCCCAAATCTGGTGGTCTTGATGACGGAGTGCAGGGGCTCGAAAACGCAACTGATCAACCTCACCCGTATCTGCCATGACGCCGCGTTGCTTGATTACTTGGCTTCCACAGCATTTCGCATCGACAGATTTCGAAACTTTTCCAGAAAAAGACCCCATAGCGTTCTTCGAGGAGAGCTCTGGCACCATCGCCTCCAGTCGCGACAGTGGCAAACTGATCACCTGAGCGACCTCCACTGGATCAGGATTCCACGTCCCAGGATGTTCAATCACCGCCACGACCGGATGCACAAGGTTGTCACTGGCATACACGTACTGGGTTGACAACTGCCCACAAAAAGTGGTGACTTTCGCATCGACTCCCAGCTCTTCCCGGAACTCGCGGAAAGCTGCCTCAAACATGGTCTCCCCCGCTTCAACACGTCCTCCGGGCAAGCAGATTTGCCCCGCATGATGCTGCAGGTTCATTGGTCTCAGTGTCAACGGTATCACCCACCCCTGAGTGGGGCAGTGGTACAACGTGACTGCGACGGCAGCGATACGTGACTGGGGTCGGGCAGGACCGCGGTGCCGTCCATAAGACAATTCCGGCACCAACCTTGGCTGTGGCAAAGGCGTGCCGTCGCGAAGGCGAGACCTGATGCGATCAATTTCGGTACGAGAAACCGGCATGCATCCGCCACGTCATCCGAATACGAATCATGTTTCGGGGAATCACTGCTATCTTACATCAACGTTTCAAGCAAACGCCTCAGTTTTCTCAATTCAACGCGTTGATCCATTTCATCGCACGGAGTCATGTGAACTACCAAGCCGCGGTCATATTTGTCTCGCTCAAGTTGCGTGACCAATTTGCCGTAGTCCACCTCTCCCTGACCAACGCTGACCTGAAACGCATCAGGACGCGTGTCGCGAAGGTGCACATTGCAAACAAACTTCAAAATTTTGTCGAGATTTTTTCCGTTGGCACTGCCGCAAATATAAACACTGGGGTCAAGCGTGATGCCCAACCCGTCAACGTTGTTGCACAGAACCATCAAAGTATCAGGATCCTCACTAAGACAACCCAGTTGACTTCGAACCGCAACTCGAATTCCCTCGGTTTCGGCGATCGTCACCAATTGCTGTAGATGCTCCACTTCTTCGTTGAATGGAGTTCCATGCTCACCCGAGGGTACGGTCACGTTGACCACTTTGGTTGTCTTGGCAATTCTACAGAACTGCTTGAAGTCCTCGTAGTGCTGATCGCCCTTACTGCCCAATTCCAGACTGTAACTGGAAATATCCAGGCGATGAGTGTGCCTCAAGATCTGAACCGCTCGATCGGCATCCCCCAAAAGCTGACTTGGCTTCAGGGTTCCCGATTCGTGAACCGCTATCTCAACGGCCGCAAATTCAAGATCAGTGAGAACCTCGATGGCCTCTTCGAATTCCATCTCGGGCCAGCACTCGGTCGACGCTGCTACAAACACGTTGCAATCCTTACTTAGCTACCTTGAATTCATCAGGCCCTGCTAACGAAAACACCCCTTGCTTTGGGGCACCTCGTTATTCCGAATGATATCTACCTCAATTGATATCATTTCCACCCGACATTCGTCGCGATCGGGGCCGTCGCAAGCTCGCCCAAAGGGGCTAGACTGCTTGCTCGTGACAGCTTACCGATTTCACCGCCTATCGCAACAGACCGATCCGGACCAAGAATGCGTTGCTTTCCAAATTTCAGCAAGACTTTTCCTAGTTCACATGCCAAGACGACTTTCAAACGGATGCATTTCCCCTCAGCCACTCGATGACCAGATCGCCCACCTGCTCAATTGTCTTACCTGCCGTATCTAGACGGTGATCGGCGGCTTCCTGATAAAGAGGATCCCGAACATTCAGCAACTCGCGAATTTCCTGCAACTCATCCAACTCGGTCAATGCTGGCCTTTGCTCGAGGCTGACATCATCCTGTTGCAACCGATGTGCGATCGTTTCCGCATCGCAGTCAAGCCAAACACAGACACCGGTTGAACGGATGATCGCCCGATTGCCAGCACGCAAAATGGCACCACCACCAAGCGAAATGACAGCATTTTCTGTCTCCGAAACAGACGCCAAGGCATCGGATTCCAGGTCGCGAAATGCCACCTCGCCGCCATCCTGAAAAATCTCACTTATCGATTTGCCAGCGTTAGCGGTCACCACGCCATCCAAATCAATCACCGTACGCCCCAGGGATCTCGCCAGCAAAGCCCCCACCGACGTTTTGCCGGTACCGCGAAATCCTGTCAGATAAATGTGTTTTGTGTTGGCCATAGAAACCATTTTGTGTGACAGAGGATAAAAGAGCGAGTCCCCTCCTGAACACTGCCTTTGTATCACAGAAAGTAAAGTAGGCAGCAGACACATTTCCTACGGATAAGTCGCTTGTAAATACACCGACATCTGACGCCCCGTTTGGAGAACGTCCAGCATAGCGATCCAGTCGTTCCAAAGACGAGAAACCCCTCCATTTCCGGACCAAATCAACACATCCTCGTGACACGTGAACCTGAACTGAGATTTCAGACCGCCGACTAGACGTGCCCCTGGACGAAGTCGCTCGTGAGTTTGGAAACCAAGGTATGCTGAAAGCGAAGAGGCAGATTACGAACAGCAACAAATCGCTTCCTAAGCGGCACCTGATCTACAGAAAACAGATAGTGAGCCGGACCATGAACCTCAGTACCCAACCTGTTGTAGTGCGATGTTGTGACAGTGTGCCTTCTGAACACACAGCCCGCATCCTATCAATCAAGCCAACCCGGAAACGAGGCTGATCACTTCATGATGGAATCCAGCGACAACCGTTCCGAAGAAATCGACGTTGGGATAAGGCCTGATGCAACTGAGCCAAGCACGTCGAAGTCTGCCATTCACCGTCGGTGGTGGATGCCATTGGCGACTGTCTGCTTGGCGCTGATACCTTTTGGTATTTTGGAATTGGCTTTTCGTGTTTTCGCCCCACAAGCAAGTCAAGACATCGCTGTTGACCCCTACGTTGACCTGCAACAACTGGAACCACTGTTTCAATTGGACGCATCCGCGAACGAGTGGAAAATCCCTAAACACCGGATGAACTTCTTTCGGCCCGCCGTGTTCCCTGCCGAAAAGAAAGACACAACCAAGCGAATCTTCGTTCTCGGTGGATCAACGGTCCAAGGCAGGCCATTCTCGACCGAAACTGCTTTTCCGATCTGGCTTGAAATGCGTCTCCGAGCAGCGTTTCCCAACACCGACTTTGAAGTCGTCAATGTCGGTGGCATTTCCTATGCCAGCTATCGCGTTTCCAAGCTTGTCACTGAGGTACTGCAGCACGAACCTGACGCAATTGTGTTGTACACCGGCCACAACGAGTTCCTTGAGGATCGGGAATATGGTGCTTTGCTGGAAGCGGGGCCGTTTCGGACATGGCTATCAAACATATCGGGCAATCTTC
>DOPG01000046.1 GCA_003513555.1 Rhodopirellula sp.
CTGTTTTCTAACAGATCTTGCCGAACCTCAAGGCGGGCTCTCCGATGCTCACGCCATATCGGCGACGATGCCTCGTAGCCAAGAGATCTCGCGAGCAATATCTTCGGAAAGACCCCGACGTCGCATGGCTTGTGGCAGGACTGTCCAAGCATAGGTCTCGACTTCCAGATGCCCGGTAAAATCAGCAGCTCCGTTCTGATTGAGAAATCTCAAGCATTCCAACGTGTCATCCTGACTGGTTCGCAAGTGCCCGAACCGCTCAAGGAAGATCGGTACATGAAAATGCACAATCCAACGTTGATCTCCGCAAGCTGGCTGCTCTTCGCCGCAAGCACTGCGGAGTAAATTGGGAAGATCTTCGGCAAGCTCGAAACTTCCATCAGCCTTCAACCGGCCAGTTTGGTGCAAGTAGCGGTCTTCGGCAAACTCACTCAACTGAGCGATAGCCTCTCGCTGCCGCCCAGCTGCCATGGATAGCCAGTCAGCGATAATTGCGTTGCTCACTTGCACCTTGCCAATCATCACGCCCGCCTCCACGAAATCCGCTAGGACCTGTTGTTGAGACTCCATCATCACCGCTGAGTGGCAGATGTCGTGGCAGACCCCCAAGTAGCGACGATGGTCTGCATCGGGCAGCTCTTTCTCGAACCAATCGACAACGTCTTGGGTCGTGTCCAAAACGCACCCGGGCTCAGGCTCCAGGGCGACGACGATGCGTTTTCCGGTGGATTGTTCGATGTCTTTAAGTTTTGCGGCCAACTGACGCATGTTCGCGCCAGCCTGTGCGAGATTCTCGGAATCCGCTTTCTCATCTGCCCAAGCGATCGGTAAGGTGCTGATGGACCCGGTGGTTTGTTCCTGCGGCAGCAGTTGAGTCAGTATTTCCGCGAGTCGAAGCGTGTAATCGAGTCGCTCGGGCCGCCACCACTCCGGCGAATAAACCCCACGTTTTACGATGGGCTGGTGAAAATTGTCGTAGGGAAACCCGTTGATAGTGAACGCACACAGCCGACGCTCGCGCAAAAACTTGCGAAATCGATCGACCCCATCACTGAGTTCGCCCGCTGCCTGTGCCGGTATCCAGAGCCCCACCCCCAGCTCATCTGAACCACTGGCATCCCTGGCTGGGATTGCAAACTGTTCCAAATTACTGCAAATGGAGTCTAAATCGACTCCAGCGTGCACATTAGTGCAGTAGCCAATTGTTGCCGAGGATGGTGTCAGATAGTTCACGGATGGAGGCTATTTAGGCGGCTGTGAGGGTAGGTTAAGATCAAATCTGCCTCGATTCCAAGGTTCGGCTTCAGACACTGGGCAGCTCGACTAAACTGAATATATACCGGTCTGAACGAATCTACACCCACCCAACTCGCTCCGTGCGTTCTCCCACCATGACGTTTGCTCCCTGTTTAAATCGATTTCTCCTGCTTGTTGTCACCCTGATTTTGGCGGCTAATCTTTCGCCCACCGCCTGCCGGGCTCAACATCTACCGAATCCGAAACACACCGACTCGTTGGATCGCTTCTTTCAAATTGAAAGTTGGCTACCAACGCCCAATGCTCAGCGAACTGCCTCCGGAGTTCCGGGTCCGGCATACTGGCAACAGCGTGCCGACTACGACATTGACATCACTCTCGATGACAAAACCCAGAGACTAAGCGGTATCTCACGGATCAAGTACCACAACAAGTCTCCGCACACTCTACGTTACATCTGGGTTCAACTGGATCAGAACCGATTCAAGCCCGACTCGGACTCTGCCACCACAACAACGGCTCCTTCTCTTTCACCCCGCATCTCGTTTCGTGGACTCAACTCGATTCTTGCTCGCACGGTTTTTGAGGGTGGATACAAAATCGAATCGGTAACCGACGAAAAGCAAACAGCGCTGCCACACACAATCATCAAAACGATGATGAGGATTGACCTACCGGAACCACTGAAGCCTGGCATGTCGACAGGATTTGAAATCCGATTCTCACACAACATCATCAACGCCAAAGTAATAAGAGCGCGTGGTGGATACGAATTCTTTGAGGAAGACGAGAACTATATCTATGAAATCGCGCAATGGTTTCCTCGCGTTGTTTCCTACACTGACTACAAAGGCTGGCAACACAAGCAGTTTCTTGGACGTGGTGAATTCACACTTGAACTGGGCGATTACGTTGTGCGGATCACTACGCCCAGCGACATGGTCGTTGCGGCCACCGGTGAACTGCAAAACACAAAAGAAGTATTGAAACCGGAATGGATCAAAAGATTGCAGGAAGCCGAGTCTTCCAAAAAACCGCTCTTTATCGTCACGCCAGAAGAAGCCAAGCAGAACGAATCAGAAAAGAGCAATAAGCCAAAGACGTGGATCTACAGTGCAAAAAACGTGCGTGACTTTGCGTTCGCTGCCAGCCGCAAATTCATCTGGGATGCGATGGCGGTGAAGGTGGGCAACAAGACGCCTTTGGCCATGAGCTACTACCCCAAGGAGGGCAACCCGTTGTGGGAGCAGTACAGCACCAAGGCCGTGGCCCAAACCCTCAAGACTTACAGCAAGCACACCATCGACTACCCTTACCCGGTGGCCATCTCGGTCAACGCCAAGAGCATCGGAATGGAGTATCCCATGATTTGCTTCAACTACGGGCGATGTGAGGATGACGGCACGTACAGCGAGCGCACGAAGTATGGCATGATCGGTGTCATCATCCATGAGGTGGGGCACAACTTCTTTCCGATGATCATCAACTCCGACGAGCGCCAGTGGACGTGGATGGACGAAGGGCTCAACACGTTTGTGCAGTTCTTGACAGAGAAAGAATTCGACCGCGACTATCCCTCGCGACGAGGCAGCGCCCGCAACATCCGCGACTACATGGGCGGGGACAAGACGCGAATCAGCCCCATCATGACGAACTCGGAGTCGATTTACCAGTTTGGCAACAACGCTTACGGCAAACCTGCCACCGCGCTCAACATCCTGCGTGAGACGGTCATGGGGCGCGAGTTGTTTGACCATG
>DOPG01000114.1:0-2487 GCA_003513555.1 Rhodopirellula sp.
CAACACTCCGTTTCAAAATCGTGAACCCTCTCGTTTGGCGGTAACAACTTTCGCACCACCTAGAATCGCGGCCAGCACGGTCTCGCCACTGGCCTCAACGACTCCCACCCGGAGCAGCGTCCAAGGTGGCATGACGGCGCAGGAACTAGTACCGAGTTCAAAGAGCGAACGGCACACCACGACTGGCATTGCGAACCAACGACCGCTCCCAATGTTCAGGTAGTGACTCCAGAATCTCGCCTATTTGTTGCCGCAGGCACAAAAAGAGCCCCTCCGATACAAGACCGGCGGGGCTTTTTTATCTTATCACCGATTTGCCACGAACTACTTGAGTTCGACGCTTCCACCAGCTTCTTCGACTTCGCCTTTGACCTTCTCGGCTTCCTCTTTGGAGACAGCCTCTTTGAGGGTTGCAGGAACGCCTTCGACCATCTTCTTGGCTTCCATCAGCGAAGCACCGGTCAAGTTCTTGACAACTTTGACGACGTTCAGCTTTTTGTCGCCGAAGCCGGTCAAGACCACATCGAACTCAGTCTTCTCTTCTGCAGCACCGCCACCATCATCGGCAGCAGCCATGACCACCGCGCCCCCTCCGGAGGCAGGCTCAATGCCGTGCACATCCTTCAGGTAATCGCTCAGCTCTTTGGCTTGCTTGAGAGTCATTTCGGCGATTTTGTCGCCCATTACTTTGGTGTCATCGCTGAATTCTGCGACGGCGGTTTCTTCAGACATAGGAAATACCTCGAAAACAGTTGGGTGATTTGATAATTAAGGGGTAACGGCGCCAATTCGGGCCGGGCGAAGGATTACTCGTCCCCTTCGCCTTTCTTCTTGATTTGGCTGTTGAGCATTTTTCCTGGACCGAGCATCGCCGCAGAAAGCTGCGCACCTGGACCGAGAATCTGCCCGACAAGCATCGAAATCTGTTCTTGCCTACTTGGCCATTTGCTGACTGCCTTGAGGCCGTCAGCATCGAGCTTCTCGCCGTCCATGACGCCGCCATCAGCGACGAAATGATCGAATTTCTCCGAGTCCTTATCGAGCTGAACCAGCTCTTTGACCAAGGACACGAAATCACTCGACCCCCAACAAATGCCGATCTGGCCCGATGCACCCTCGAAAGCAGCAGCGAGATGTGTTCCCTCAGTGGCTCGACGAGCCAAAGAGTTCTTCACGACCAGCATGTGGATGTCTTTTTTGTCGAGCTCTCCCCGCAATTCGTTGGTTGTGTTTGCGTCCATCCCGACGCATTTCACCAACACCGCATCGTCGACTCCTTCGAGCCGGCGACGAATGTCGCGGGTAACGAGCTCTTTGACGTATTTACTCATCAGATTGGTTCACTTGATACGATCGTTTCGATCACTAACTGGGCCACTATTCCGTTCTCTTCAGATCGAAACTATGAGGCTATTCGAACACTCGGGCTCATCGTGCCACAAATCGCCACACCCTTGATATAGGTGCCTTTGACGGTTTGTGGTTTCATGCCCTCGATAAACTTGACAAAGGCTGAGATGTTTTCGGTGAGCTTGGCAGCATCGAAACTCATCTTTCCAACCATGGCATGGACGTTACCGCCCTTGTCATTCCGGAACTCAACTTTACCCGCCTTGTACTCACCAACCACTTTGGCAACATCGGGGGTCACTGTTCCAGCACGCGGACTGGGCATGAGGCCTCGAGGCCCAAGCACACGCCCGAGAGGGCCAACCAGGCCCATCATGTCAGGAGCAGCGATACAGACATCGAAGTCAGTCCAGCCATCTTTGATTTTTTTCGCCAGATCTTCCTGGCCCACCTCATCAGCACCCGCCTCTTCGGCAGCAGTTGCGGCATCACCTTTTGCGAAAACAACCACTCGCTGGGTCTTTCCGATTCCATTTGGCAAAACCAAGCTGCCGCGGATGATCTGGTCTGCCTGATTCGGATCCACTCCCAATCGCATATGAATTTCGACCGTTTGATCAAACTTGGTCGAATCATATTTTTTGAGTGCATCCACCGCGTCCGAGAGTGGAAGCGGGTTTGCTGGCTGTTTTTCAAGCGAAGCGCGGTAGCGCTTTGATTTCTTACCCATCGGGTCACGACTTTCGTTTGGTCGGGTGGTTTGGCGAAATCACCCGACCTGATAGGAGTCACGAAGGACATCCCACTCAGCGGCAATTTCTCCCACATCTCGTGGCCGATCCACGAGCGACAAAGACTTTCGCTGACAAAACCGAGATCGTCAACGGCAATCAAGCGTTCTTTGTGGAGTTTTTTAACAAATTCGGCTCTTGGAGTGATCCGGCGGGATCAGCCCACCACATTTCATCGACACGCGACGTGAGTCACTCGACCCAGAGTCCAAGACAATGCTTCAGATTCTGGGTTTGTTTTTGGCCTAAAAATCCCCAAAGACCCGCTCGATGCGTCCCAAAAGAGCAGATTTTCGTTCTTGAGTTGCCAATTGGGGACAGGTTGCCCACAGGAGTTGCCCACAGG
>DOPG01000114.1:2703-3840 GCA_003513555.1 Rhodopirellula sp.
TGCCCACAGGAGTTGCCCACAGGAGATCTGGCGGCTGAACGAGCTTTGCATTTTTCATCAGCTTGCCCACACTGCAACGCAGTGTGGCTCAGTCATCCACCACCGTACCAGGATCGTTCATTTCCGTACCATGATCGCCCATCATCTTGTCGTCACCCGACAGGAAGGGCGTTTTGTCTGAATCTTGATCATGAACCAGTGCTCCACGCTCATCCAATTCTGAGCAGGTTAGCAACACCATCCTTTGGCGGAATCCCAAATCGAGGAACGCGATCCGTGTGATTGGTTTGACACGTCTCCGCTCAACCAAATCAAAAAGACGCAGCTCATCAGCGTCGCTATTATCAGCCGGCAACGACACTAACATGGTTCGCTTGCTGGTCTGGATCAAATAAACACCATCACCGACAACATCAAGTTCATTTTCGACAGGCCGAAAACCAAATCTCCCACCGATCAGATCAAGTCTTGCGTCACCGCTCGCAGCTGAAAACTGCTTTAAAAACTGCGAGGAAAAATCCGCGGCTGAGGCAGGTCTTTGTGGACCGTTTGAACCGTCGGAGTACACCTCGTTGGTTGTCTTGGGAAGCGGCCCCTCACCGGTAGAGTCAAAATCTGAATACGAATCAAGTCCTGCATCACCGCGTTCAGACGTCGCCTCCCCAACCGACTTGTTCGCAATTTGTGTGGCAGTAGGTTGCTCGGTGCCTGCCTCCGCCTGGCCTACAGCACCTTTTTCAGCACCTTTACGCTCTCGCCGACTGATCTCACGTTGCGCCATTTTGGTTAACGCGGGTATCAGCTCATCAAAGGCATCCAAAGTTTCTTGGGCTTTCTCTTGCTTGCGTTTTACTTTTTTGACTTGCCGATCACGATCTTTCGCTTTGGCATCAATCGTCTTCTCGGGGTCTTGCCTCAGCACACGATGCCTACTCTCTGCAAAGCTAGCTCGCGCCTCACTCATTTTCAGAAGAGACTGCTCCATCCTGCGTTCCACAAAAAGAGCTCGCGCATCCAAAACCGCAGTCGCGCATCGACTGCCCCGAAGCAACTTATAAAGATCCTGAAAATCATCTGCATCCATT
This sequence comes from Rhodopirellula sp., assembly GCA_003513555.1. Lineage (GTDB taxonomy): Bacteria > Planctomycetota > Planctomycetia > Pirellulales > Pirellulaceae > Rubripirellula. The sequence goes on from DOPG01000114.1 coordinate 3,789, forward strand.
TGACTTCCCTCTCTAATTTCACGCGTCTCTATTAAAATACGGAGCAAGACAT
>DOPG01000114.1:4119-18187 GCA_003513555.1 Rhodopirellula sp.
TGTTGTGATCTCGCCATGTAGCTGTGATCTCGCAGCATGTTGATCCCCGCGCTGCGGTGTGCCGATTGCAAGACACCGCAGACGATGGAAACAAGACGCGTCATGATGCAAATGCTCAGTTGCCGCATGCGGCAGGCCTCCATGGTAGCCCATTGCTGAATCCCATGCGTTGCTACCCGATTGAAAGCCCCAGCTGGAAGCAGTGCTTCGAGACGATGCGAGAAGCAGTCGGCTTGCTCGCGGCCTTGAGTAGCATTTCTGAGTAGAGGAACAAAAAAGCTCTTTTCGCTGCGAAGAGGGCATGCCAATGGTGATGCAGCTGTTTGATGACGACGCGGATGCTTCTGCAACCTCCATGCCTCTGCACAGCGGCGGGGATTTCCAGCTTGGGATCACCAGATGCCTGCTTCCTTGAACTGCTTTGTCGCCGTTCCGGCCCAATCACGATTTGCTGCTGGGGATGCGGGGCTGGGATGAAGAATCCTAGCCAACTGGGCTTCATACCCCGTCTTGTCCATCGTGCGTTCAAGGCACTTCTCAGCATAGGCCCCCACACCTACAACAATCTGTGGCCGCAGCACTTCAAAGACTCTTGCGAGGTGTCTTTGACAAGCAGCATCAAGTAATTCCCGTTCAGCGGCAGGCAACTTGTCGGGCGTTCGATTTCTCGCGCTCTGTTCCATAAACACCAGTGGACAATAATTTGCGATAAAGTTGTCAGCAAAAAACTTATCTGGATGCGTGTAACGCTCCTGAAACAAGCCCCAAAGCCTTCGTCCGCTGACTTCACTTCGTTTAGATTCGAACCCTAGCACAGGACGTTTGGGGTGCATGTTTGCAGGAGTCTTCACCGGCACATCTATTCCAATCCAATCTCGCACCGCACTCACTTCGCCAAAGGGTACCCCCGTTTGTGCCATTCCCCACGGACCGGGATTCATCCCCAACAGCAGCACGCGAACGCCATCATCGTTGATTCGAGAAAGATACAACTCGTGTGCCTTCCATGCATACTTCAACGGGTTGTAAACATGGGTCACCGGCTCGGCAAAAGAGATCGAATCAACATCTCGACGCAGACGCTTTGCAGCAGCGATCAACTTTTTCCTCGCTCCGGACACACTAGGCTTCATCGAACATCACCTTTTTGAACAAACGTTCCACGATCACGAATCCACTTACCATAAGAATCGGCGAACAAGGCACCCAAATTTTGACACTTGGCAACTGATTTTGCCTGCAACTGATGATTCACAAGCCAACCTACCTTGCTCGCGAAGCACTTTTGTGGCTAAACACCAAGATACTCTTCTACCGCATCACGAATCACGATGGGGTCCACCTGTTTGGCAGACCACTTTTCGACAGCGCGTTTCAATACACCTACGAACAAATCGGACTCAGTTAAAAGCTGATACCCCAATTCGCTGATTGAATCCTGCTGGGGATGACACGCCGTCAAATCGATCACGACTGACGAGCCATCATTTTCGGGCCACTCATCCAGTTCAAGTTCGGGAGGGCCACTTAAATCGTCCACCAAGAGGATGGCTTGAGCTGCTTCAATCGTTTCAGGCTTGACGTTACCTGAAATTTTTTCGACACCCAACAAGTCCACATTCCACGGAGAGCTTGCCCCGCAATGCCCAAAGCAGAGCCTGACCCCGTCGGTTTTTGACACGAGCTGTTCTTTGACCCACAAATAGCGTTCGTCGAAGCCGATAAACTGCCCATCCGTACCGCGAACAAGACAATCAATCAACGCCGCCTCTGATCCGATTCGCTTGGCATACCACTTCGATGCCGCTTTCTTGACACTAAGATCGACCAATACACCGCAAATCCCAGTGACCGCAAAGCCATCCAGAGCAGCAGCGATATCATCAGGTGGCACGTCAAAGGAGAGCACGCGCCAATCCAGCCCAAGCGAGGCGATTGCCCGCTCTAAAGCAAATTGCGACGGATTTCCTGCTATCGGATTTCCAATCACTGCCAATAAAGGTTCTGTTGTACCGTCCATGTTCGAAGCGACAGGAGTTGGATACCGTGTTAACGTGGTTAATGCGGCAGGGAGGGAGAGATGACCGTGAGCGTCCGGCAATTTATCACTAAAATAGTCAACTGAATTCAATGTCAACATACCGTAGTCCTAACATCAATGGCATGACGCTTATGATTGTGACCGGCTGGCTTGTGATCAATCTGCTGATATTCTTTACTAATAATTCACTGGGCGACGCTAATTCTTCACTGAGCGACCATCCCAAAACACAGATCACGACCGATGCAAACTTGGCATCACCCTCACTGGTCACCACACAGGGTCAGAGCTGGATAGCAGGCACTGTTTTCGGTCTGATTAGTTTCATTTCGTGGCTCGCCACTAGCATCAGCAATTCTTTTATCCGTTTTGCAACACGCATCACGGCCGCTGTTGGCTGTGTTCTTCTGCTGACGGTCTGCTGTACGCCTGACATGCTACGCCACGCCATCGGCGTCAGCGGCATCCTTCTGGTGCAGCCAATCATTTTTGTACTTTTAGCCATTCCCTGTTGGACCACCTCGCTCAGTACTGTCGGGCGAAGGTCCGGGCCGAAGAAGAAAACAGAAGCAAGCCAACAACCAAAGCTTCCGCAGTTTCATGTTGGCGAACTCATCACTGTGACAACTCTGGTCGCCCTGTTGCTTGCAGCAAGCAGGCAGTACACGCCCCCGGTCGCCAGCCTGATCTACTGGCCTGTTTTGATCTGCAGCTGGTTTTTTCTGCAAACAATTGCTGCTCTCACGATTCGGGTGGTGATGTTTCGTCAACTTCGGCTTCTCGTATTCCTGTTACCTGTAATTCTTATTACGACATGGGGCTTGGCGAAGGTCGAGGGACTGGCATCCGAAGGTTTGTGGCAGGCAGACACAGACCTCAGACTTTACAGCATTCTGATTTCTGGCTTCACCCTCAGTATTACAGTTCTGTGTTCATCTGACGGCAGGGAAACTTTACACAGATCAATTGACGCCAAAAAAAGCAGGCAGCATCAAGCCCTCACTTAAAACGGCGACTGGACGCGGGCCATCGTCTACTGACCCCAAAAGAAGTGCAATGTTTCCCCGACCTGCAGAATCGGCAATTTAGTTAGCAGCGTCACGATGCAGGTGCTTGACTGACGAAAAAAAAGAAGAGTGCGTAGCAGCATCTGTTGCTGTTTCACACTCCGGTTGTTTCACGGAAAATCCTAGCTTCCCCGGTTTTTGTCATGCGTTGGTTCACCGTTGCCACTTTGATTGCGTGCTTTTCCTCAACACTGCTTGCGGACCACCCGGATAAAGAAAACTACCCCGTGCATCCGCGAATCGACCTGATTGGGCCCTTGGGTGACTGGCTGCCCGCATCATACCGACGCCGCTACAACCGCCCCAGCAATACTGCTGGCAGGATTTCCTACTACATTGCCCCCAGCAGCCTGGAGGCAATGTCATGGCATGCCTCAAAACACCGTGACGCATACAAGGACCACAAACCGCGTACGGTGATGCACTATTTTTATCCGAAACCGTGGGAAGCACTCAAAATCGGCCCACGCGTCGACACCTTAAACATGAAGCAAATCAACGAGGTACCATCCGCTTTGCCGGCATCCCAAGCGGATGAAACTCTTCAGGACGTGCTGCAGAAGGAAGATGGCATCCTGGACAAACTGCGTCAGAATCAAGATGAAGGTGCGTCCCCCTCTGACCAACCACTTCGCCCGGCAGAGGCGAACTCCAAAAATCCAGTGCAACAGTTGATCGAAGGAGACAAACTTCCCAAAACCGGGAAGTAGCTTCTCGCTTCGGCGGAGAACGGAGAACACAGTGCGTTCAAGACCTTTGCCGCATTGCAAGCTATCGGCCCATTCTCGCCACGGATCCACTGTCGAAATCGCAATACCGCGCTGTTGCCAGCAAGAGAATGGATCCACTTTTTTTTGCAGAACCGTCAAAGTTTGACATCTGGTGGTCCGATAGTACCCATTGGACGAGGTTAGCTTGAGTTTCTGGTTCACATTGATGGACCAGAGAATCAGAGCAGGCATCGTGGGGGGCTTCCACACTCGGCCAGTACGGAAACACGCTGAATCGCGCTGTGCGATGAAAGTATGGTGTGTTTCACGACGGCACGACCCCGGAAGTCCAGCGGATGAGTCGCTCGCTTTTAAAACAAACCACCTATTTGCAGCTGTTGCTTACCATCCTGCTAGCAACAGGATGTGCACCTACGCAACCATTCTTCCTGCATGAATCGCCTGATTTGCAGTACTACCTCAATAGTGCTACGCGGGTCGAATATCCCGATGTTGAAGTCGAGAGTTTGGCGGAGACGACAGAGACGCAACGCCCTCTATCCATCGGCAACCATGACTACCAGTTCTGGGACCTGACGGTCGAAGACTGTGTCTCGATCGCACTGCAGAACGCAAAATTCTTCGTCACCACAAGCGGCAACGCGGAATTCCGTCAGAACATCGCAGCTCAGTTCACGAGCGCTTCAGCCGACCAACTTGGCAGTATTTACGATGTTGCCATCCAACAAGCCACCACCCAATCCATCCCTCTGACAGTCGACGGAAACGGTAACCGAATTCTCCCACGCGGAGTGCAACGAGCGAATCAGATTGGTGGCGTTGAGGATGCACTTTCTGAGTTTGATGCACAAGCAAGTGCATTCTTCGACTACAGCACAACAGACAGACCACGCAATACGGGCCGCAGCTCGGTTTCGCAAACCTTCTTTCAGGGGCAGGACGCAACACAGCAGAGCGCCATCAGCAAACGTTTCGCCACCGGAAGCGTAGCCACCTTACGCCAGCAGGTCATCTACTCGCGGAACAACCTGCCTTTGGGCGGCCCTAACTCAGCAGCGCGACAATTAGCGAGTGACTGGACCGCTACTCTGGAAGCACAGATTCAACAGCCACTGATGCGGAACCGCGGAACACTCGTGAATCGCATTCCCGTGGTACTTGCCAGCTTGAATGAAGACGTGTCGATTACTGACTTTGAAGTTCAAGTTCGCAACCTGGTACGCGATGTAGAGGTTGCTTACTGGAATCTTTATGTCGCCTATCGCAGCGTGAATGCTGCGATCATCGGACGGAACAGTGCCATCGCAACGGCGAAGTTTGCGAAGCTGAACTACGACAACGGCACAGGAACGAAGCAGGAATTGGCACAGGCGGAAGAGCAGTACTATGGCTTTCGTGCGCGTCTTTCTTCAGCTCTGGCTGGCTCGAACATGCCGGGCGATGACCGCTTTGGTGTGTACGGTTACGAGCGTGTAATGCGAGAACTGATGGGACTGTCTGCTACAGATGGACGCTTGATCCGGCCCATCCAGGAACCAAGCCTTGCACGGCTCGAATTCGATTGGAACGAGAGCGTTGTTCAGATGCTGTACCTGAGCCCAGAACTACGAAAAGCCAAAACCTTCATCAAACAGCGTGAGCTTGAGCAAGTCTCTGCCAAGAATCAAATTCTTCCAGAAGTCAATTTGTCATTGCTTTATCGCTGGGTAGGCGTGGGCGATACCCTCGGGCCTCCCCAACGCCGCGATGCACAATTCCCCAGCCCTGCCAGCAGTGCACTAGGTAGCCTCACGAGCGGCGACTTTCAGGAAGGTGTTGTGCGACTTGAGATTACTCCACCCGCCATTGGTGCCAGACGTGAACTGACCCGAATTCGCGGTACACAACTCCGCTTGCAACAATCGCGGGCCTACTTACAAGATGCTGAGCGACTGCTGGTCAGTCAGCTCAGTGATGCGGTAGCAAAATCAGCAACCCATTATCAGCTAGTGCAAACCAACGCCATGCGTTGGCAGGCTTCCGAACAAGAAGTTGAAGCCCGCTTGGCCGAGTACAAAGGCGGCCGTAGTCCGGTCAACGTCGTACTGCAAAGCCAACAACGTCGCGCTGATGCTCAAATCAGTTACTATCGTGCACTGGGGGAATACAACAAATCGATCAACTACGTTGACTACCTCAAAGGCACCATGCTTGCCAACAACAATATCACATTGGCAGAAGGTCCTTGGAACAAAAAAGCATACTGGGATGCACTGGAGCGTGCCCGTGAACGAAGTGCTGGGAAACGACACCACGGTGGCGTCACTCGCCCGGGCGTTGTCCGCCGTGGCCCACTCCTTGATGCGGAAAACGCTTTGGAAATCGAAGGCGATGGAACCCTGCTCGAGGAGCAACTCAACAGCGAAGGGATTGAGTCTGGGGAAAGTGGCTCAATGCAAATGGAACTCCTTCCGGCTGGCCCCATTCAAATCGACGACACACCCCTAAAAGATCTCGGTTCATCGCAGAGCGAAATGCTGGCACCCAAACGCGGCAACAACGATACAGGAGCACCGAACCCATCATCTTCAGTTCCAGGCACTGCAGCACCGAGCGAAACACTCAACCAGTCAATCCTGAAACCAATCCGTAGTCCCAAACCTCTTCAAACGATCGCCCCAATGAGCTACGTAATCGGCTCCGGCATCGACTTATCACCTGCTCCGGTACCGAGAAAACCTCTGCCCAACAAACAAATCACAGATCGCTAAACAAATCACAGATCGCTTTCCGTAGGGCGGAGGCTCTACGAGGACTGCCCACTCGCGTCGGGAATGACAGTCCTCGTAAACGAACAGCTCGAGAATTGCCACTTGGCAACTCGAGCTTTTCGTCGTTTGCTGTTCACCTCAGGGGCAAAAACTTGCGGCAGATTTCGCAAATGCCTTTTATTTAACGACAACGCTCAGCTGAAGAAAGTTATCGAAAAAAACTCGCCCCGCATATCCAAAACGCACCCCGTATCTCTCTGAAACTCATGCAAGGCTGAGTCGATAGCCATCCAATGAGGTTGAGTGTCAGAAGCACTGCCCGACGCAGTTTGCCGAAATTAAAGACCAATCAAACAGCCGTCAACTCAGGCCCCACTTCACGAAGTGGAGCTGGCATCAGTATGTCACAGGCCGGCACAAGCCGAATATTTTTGCACCTCGACAACTGAAATTGACGAGGTTGCTCACGGCACAAGCAAAGCCCTAAAAACCGATAACTGCCCATGAACCTGATGGGACTCACGAAACGATGGGTCCGGTTGCCCTTGGCGTCAGCGTAATCCATTTCGATTACGTAGCGGTCAGAATCCTGCATTGCGCGGCGGAGAATACGGTTCATCTTGGTGCCTCTAATCGTCTGCGGCTGCTGTCTCAACACTTCAGTTATTCGTTGTTGGCGTGACAAGTCTGGTCCGAGCTTTGAAAAATCTACTCAAAGCCAACAAAAAACGGGAGAAAAAACATGCCCCAAGGACGACTACCACTCGCAAAACGAGCCAGCCAATCACCACATGGACGATCAAGTGCAGCCATCAAGAGATCGCAACTCTCGACTAACCCGGCAACGAAAACCCTACTTTGCACCGCAAAATTGGCAAACCGCCAACGCTAAACCGGTAAACCAATCCGCTGAATGCGATGGTTGCTGCTGTCGAGAATGTGCACCCGATCCAGCGAGTCCACCACCACGCCCCAAGGCTGGTTGAGTCGCCCGGGTTCAAGACCAGATCCCCCCCAACTTGCAATCCAATTGCCATCGGGGTCAAAACGTTGGACACGATCATTTTTGTATTCAATGACCAATAGACTTCCATCACTTGCGAAGGCGAGATCGTACGGATAGAAAAACTGCCCTGCCCGATCACCGGGCTGCCCCCAAACATCGATCAATTCCGGTTTTTCCGGAGTCAGGTCAAAGCGTTGAATACGGTGGTTGCAGGAGTCAGCAACCCACAGCACATTTTCGCGGACAACCAGACTTTGTGGTCGGACAAATTTCCCCGGTTCAGTGCCGTTGCCTCCCCACTGAGTCAGAAAATTTCCCTCAGGATCGAATTTTTGAATCCGATCCGAGGCATTGTACTCACCAACGTAAAAACACCCGTTGGCATCACAGACCGCATCGGTAACGAATGCAAAGTCCCCGGGAAGGTGGCCTGCTGTCCCGCCGATCTGTTCTTCCGGACGCAACGTTCCATCCAGTGAGTAAGAAAGCATGCGGTAGTAATGGGTGTCAGCGACCAACAGTCTGCGATCGTCGACGCTTACGGCCGTCCTATCCAACTCTACCCCCGATTTCAGAGCATTATTTCTGCTCGCTTGGATCGCCAATCCGGTCGGTCTGCCATTGCTCGTTTCGGGCGTTCTCCAAAAACGGATAAAGTTCCCGTCGGTATCAAAAACTTGGATCCGTCCCGTCGTATCAACGATGTAAAGACGATCCTCATCGTCAATCGTGATCGCCCGCGGTTTCAGGAAACGGCCTTCACTCATTCCACGCCTACCCCAAACCAGATCAGGCAGCGGGCCTTGTCCCGTCGGCACACAGCCGACTGAGGCGAAACCGCTCAAAGTGGCAAGGCTCGCCAAATCACGCAATACTTTTCGGCGATTTGGTTGATTCATGAATTAAGGCGTCGGCGACTTGTGAAGATATTTCCAGAACTCCTACAATAGTGGCCTTTCGGATGTGGCGTGGCCGCCTCTGAGTATAGCCAGTTACTAGCGATTCCGCGTGATGCTGAAACTGGGATTTCAGTGATCTTGGGGGAAGTGAATGAAATGTTTGATGAAAACGACAACACAAAATCCCCTCTGCACACGAACATGCCCCCCTTTTCCGCTATCTGCCAAAAGTGATGTCAAGCCATCACAATAACGGGACGCGTTCACACGAACGTGCTGACGCAGAACTAATTCAATACGATTCCAGCAGGATTGCGAAAGTCCGCAAACCAGCTCAGCATTATTTTCACATCGCACCTGACTTCCTGACACAACGCCGCCTCTTGGCTCCTCTATTGCGAGCCTTATTCTCTGTGACGCCATCATGCTGAAAACACTTGACCTTCGTGCGACAGATGATCCGAGAGACATCATTCATCGCACAGTTCAGGCATTGGTAGAGGGGCAGGTTGTTGGCGTTCCAACAGAAACCGTCTACGGGCTTGCCGTAGACGCTCTTTCCGAGACAGCGGTCGAAGAACTTTTTCGATTAAAAGGATTAAGAGGACGTGAAGTCGATGTTCCGCTAGCCATTTCGGTTGGAAGCCGCGAAGCGGCAGAAGATTTCCTCTGTGAAGCCGCGCCCTTGGTCCGCCGTCTGAGCTACCGCTGTTGGCCAGGCCCCCTGACACTTGTTGCACCCTGCGACTCTCCTACATCCGCGGTGACACAGTTACCGGACCCCGTGCGTCAGCGAATCACGGGAGATTTTGGCTGTGTTGGCTTTCGGGTCGTGGACCACCGGGTACTGACGCATATTCATCGCTTTTTGTCGGGTCCACTTGTGTTGACGAGCGCGAATGCCAGTGGGCACCCCCCTCCCACCACTGCCGAAGGGGTAAAAGAACAATTAGGCGATTCTTTACCACTGCTGCTCGATGACGGTCCAACCCGTTATGGTGGAGCGTCGACGGTGACCCGAGTCCAAGGAAACCGCCTGGAAATACTACGCGAAGGTGCCATTGAACGTGCTGCTATGAATCAATTTGTAAAACCCGTCATCGTCATCGTCTGCACTGGTAATACGTGCCGAAGTCCAATGGCAGAGACCCTGCTCCGCGAACAATTGCGTCAGAAACTGGGCAGCGAGGATGCAGTTCGCGTTCTGTCCGCGGGCGTGGCAGCAAGTGCCGGCAGCGGAGCCAGCCCGCAGGCGGTTGAGGTCATGGGCGCCCGCAATCTGGACCTTACCGGCCACAGCAGTCGCCCTTTAGACGACGCCGTGATGAACGTGGCAGACTTGATCCTGACCATGACACGCGGCCATCGTGCAGCGATACTTGCTGCCTGGCCAAATATGCAGGAACGAGTGCATACGCTCAGAAGAGATGGTGGTGATATCACAGATCCCGTAGGCATGCCAGTTGAGTGCTATCAATCTTGCTCAGAGCAGATTGATCAAGAACTCGCAGCATGGCTGGAGGCTCTGGGTGATGACTTTTTTCCTGTCAACACCTCTAGTGCCGAGTGAGTGCAAAGATGCTCAAAGTAACCATCGGAAGTGACCATCGTGGTGTTCACATCAAGAACCGGCTCATTCAGGCATTGGAAGCCCACGACTTCCCTGTGAGCGATGAAGGAACTGATTCAGAGAAGTCGGTCGATTACCCGGACTTCGCTCAGGACGTCGCGAAAAAGGTCAGCAGTGGCGAAGCCGATCGCGGCATCCTGATTTGCGGAACAGGAATCGGAATGGCGATCACTGCCAACAAGTTCCCTCGCGTTCGAGCTGCATCATGCTATGACGAAGTGATGGTCGAAATGAGTCGCCGACACAACGACGTCAACGTGCTCTGCCTGCCCGGTGACATGATCGGTGACCGGCCCATCGATGAACTGGTACTAATGTGGATGAACACCGAATTCGACGGTGGCCGCCATGCAGATCGAGTCAAGAAAATCTCCGAAATTGAATCTCGTTGTTGCCCTGAGCCTGATGGCAATGAAAGTCCACTTGCCCCTTCCGCATCGCAACTCGATCATTGATGAGTCCAGCCAACACTGAATCAGCGACCGACACCGAAGCTCAGCCCACAACCCAAAAATGGTCTGACTTGATCGGACATGAGCAAATCCGTGACTGGTTTGCTACATCGATACAGCAGGGACGTTTTGGTGGCAGCATGTTGTTTGTTGGATCACCTGGATCCGGAAAACGAACCGTTGCAAAACTTGTTGCGAAAACACTGTTATGCGAGAACGTTCCGGCGCTGGAGATGGCTCCATGCGGGTCTTGCAATTCCTGTATTCAAGTTGAGGCAGACACCCACGTTGACGTGATCAGGGTTTGCAAACCAGACAACAAGTCATCCATTCCACTCAGCACGCTGATCGGTGAACGCGACGCCAGAATGCAGGAAGGATTTTGCCACGACATTCAACTCAAGCCACTCATTGGCACACGTAAGATCGCCATTCTTGAAGATGCCGATTTCCTAAATGAAGAGGGTGCAAACTGCCTTCTGAAGACGCTCGAAGAACCGCCCGCCGATGCCGTCATCCTCGTTATTGGGACGGTTGAACAACAACAACTTCCAACCATTCGTTCACGATGCAGAATCATACGTTTCTCGCTGAACAATGAAAATTCCAAACGATTATTACGCGAAGTTCATCAGATCGAGGCCAACGACGAGCAACTGGATGAGGCAATAGAGATCGCGGGTGGCAATATGCACACAGCCCAAAGATTGCTCGATTTCGAAGCAAATGAGTTTCGTGATTCACTGCTCAAACTTCTTTTGACACAGCATCCAGATCCCGTAAAAATCAGTCGCGTACTGAACCAACAAATCGATTCGGTCGGAAAAGATCCCAAGAAACGGCGTCATGCATTACGAGATGCACTTGCGATCGCTGTCCAGCATTTCCGCCGCAAAATGAGAACAACTGCCTACGCAGGGAGGCATGACGCTCAAACCATGCGACGCCTCGACCGCTCAATCAGGGCGATACACGAGCTTGACCGCAATGCGAATCAAGCAACGTTGATCGAATGTTACGCCGCCGATATCGCAGCAGGTATCACGGGTGAACGGGGCGGAATTGGCTAGGACGAGCCCCGCCCAAATCAAACCACCACGAGCAAGTCCGGAGATTAGAGTGGGAAATCATCCACTTTTTCGTACAGAGGCATGTAGCGGTAATAGACTTCCAACGTCATCGCACACATGGCGGTCGTGTATAGACGGCCGCCAATATCACCCCAGGGGTCAGCAAAGTGCCAGCTTCCGGCTTCGTGCCCCTTCTTCGCCTGAGTGCGAACAAGATGGTCTCGCAGTTTGCGGTTCCACTGATCCCATGCGTGATGCCGACTGTGATGCAAGGCAAGTGTGGCATAGTAGTCGTGATAAACGTTTTGAAATTTGGGACCTCGATCCGCCAGATCCGTCAGTGCGTTGTAAAACGGTGTGTATTCTGTAGATTGGCCCAAATAAAGCATTAACGCCAAACCGATTGCCGTCGTTGTTTCCTCACCGGGCGGGCCTTTGTATCCGAACCAAAAATCACGGTCCTTGCAGGTCGACAGAACAAACGCTTTTGCACTCGAAAGAGTGTTGGTATGAATGTCCACACGATTCTTTTTCGCAGCGACCAATGACAACACCTGCCAAGCACTGACGGTCATGTCCCCCGGACTTCCTGGCACATAACCCCATGAACCATTCTCGTGCTGACCATTACACGTGAACGAGGCTCCTCGCGAGACAAGCCGATGTAGATCAGCGTCACCAGCCTGCTCCCTTGAGCTCATTGTCAGCGTTTCGCTCAAAGCCATCAAAGCGATGCCGTGACCGTACATGCTCCCCTGCTGCCAATCGAGTCCCGCTCCAGCTTCACCCGCGATATCACGCAAAAAATAAATCCCCCGCCTTACAGTTTCTTGATACGGCCCTTCATGGTGATGCGTATGTCCCGCGCCTAAGAAAGCCAACAAGGCAAGACCTGTCGCCCCCGTGACAGGGGTAGGCGAATCGGTACCTTTTTTCTTGGTGTGCCGGCATGCCCCGTTACAGGGAGCCAAATCGAGATTGAAAGACCAACTGCCATTGCTCCGCTGATGTGCCGCCAACCACGCGAGGGCGGCCTCCACCGCCTGTTCGCTTTCGCGAGTCGCTCCATACTTCTCGCCATATTCCAACCGCCCCTCAGGCGTGCGTCTCGAAAGACCACCTCCACTTGGCAACCGCACCAGCAAATCGGATCCCGTGCTTCCTCCACCAGCAACTAATGGTTGCATTTCGCTGGAAACAACTTCATCCTTGTCTTCCTTGGTCTCCGATCCCAACGTGGCCAAAGTAACTGAAGCATCAATTGAAACCTCGACGGGCGTATCCATCGCTACGTTTTTGTCGTACTTCTGATCATCCTGTGCCTCGAGCGTTCGCATGACCAAAATTTTATCGCTTTGCCCCTGTCTAGCTGTCAGCTGATCGGCCCCACGACTGCCCTTTGGCAACGTAAAAAGCGCCAGCAGTAGCAAAAACGTAGTATGGATGATGGTGCTGATTAAAACAGCAGGCAAACGATCATCTTCGCTGTCTCGGGGGCAGGCAAATGAGGTTTCGCAGCCACCTGTTCCCGCCATTACATCCGGCACGACAGGAACACCTGCCGAAATTTGCGGCGGAGCGTTCGAACATGCTGACGCTGGTTTAGAGATGGTGATTCCGGTCATAGGAGTTTTGCGAGGTGAAGATGAACCTAACCACTCAACTATACATCGCGCCTTCGGCCGGGGTCGAAAAAGCCTCGCTTGCAGCACACGACAAGGCCTGCCCACCCGAATCATATGCGACAGAGCACATAGCCCCAGGTCTCAACAATCCTCGCACTCCGAGAAGGTCGATCAACAACCCAAACCCAAACGTACATAGACGTTTCCAGCAACCAAAATCGCGTGTGGTGGGAACGCAAGTCCCCACCGGAGAACAAACTACCAGACGCGATGTTCACATGTGGCATGAACGTCCAGTCAGCTATCCGTGAACGTCCTCTCAGGCGTGACTTGCAACCGGCATGTCCGCTACTTGGTAAGCACGCGAGCGGTACAGGAAATCGATCAGATTCCCCTCATGGGGTTGTAACCAATTCAGACGGTTTGTCGGGATCGGACCAATGTTCACTCGATCAATATCGACGGACGATCCAGCAGCATGGATAAACTCGGGATTTTGGGTCAGCACCGTACCGACGAGCGTTGAACCAATTCGCTTCAACATCTGATCCTGAGGACATTCCACTACACTTACGAACGGGAACATGTACTCCTTGGACGCGACCTGCCGGTCGGGTGAATCAGCATGCACGACCATGGGCCGTAGATAAGCACAATGTTCACGCTCTACAAGTTTCTCACCAAAGCCTTCGGTCAAGTCTTCGACACCTGACTCAGCTAAATCCTGCTGAACCATCGCGTGCGTTCCTGTCGCCATCGCCGGAACGGTGAAGGCGGCCAACTGTGCTTCGTCATCG
>DOPG01000308.1:0-3892 GCA_003513555.1 Rhodopirellula sp.
TCGCTCAGTTCAAGAGCAATGTAGACACCAAGAGCGATAGCCTTGGGACTCCAGTCGAGAATGAGACGCGGTCCCTCAAGGCAGGTCGAACAATCGACTGGAACGCTGACGTGGAATTTACTGTGGATCCATCGCCCAAATTGTTTGTGGATTCCAACGCCGCTTTGACGGTTGCCGAACGTATTTCTGTTAACAGCGGTCTCGATCAGGGCAAGGTCGTATCTACCAGCGCCATCAGCGTCGACAACATCGTAAACACGAATAGCGGAAACGCGACCTTCACAGTTGGAACGCTAGCAAAGCAGGATGGCGCATCCGCTCCCCAAGGTGAGCTCAAGGGCGATCAGGCAACTTTCAGTCGTGGGTCGTTCTATCCCAAAGTAGAAATCACGAACCAATCCGCCAAGGATCTGGTGATCAACGATATCAGTCTTGGGAATCCGAACGCCGAGCCAAAGGTAACACTGACGGCGGACACTGTCAGTCTAAAATTCGATATCGGCTCCGTGGATCCCTCCAACGAGTTGTTGATTTCCATCGATAATCAGGGTGCCGGTAATGTGCAAATTGCAGGATTGGTCGACAATCCCATGGGGCGTATCCGGGTTGTGAATGCTGATGGCGGTATTGTCAGCAAGACGGGTAGCAATGGTGTGCTTCGTGGCAACGTGGTCGAAGTTGACTCTGATGAAAATGTTGGCACCCAGCAAGATGACTTGAAGATTGATCTGGTACGCAGTGAAGGTCGAACAACCGATCTGGATGTGACGGCTGGTAGCGATCTTTGGATTGATCTAACAGGCCGTTTACGCGATACCAATACTTCTCAGAAGCAGTTTGATGTTGGCAGCATTGCGGCCACTGGTGATGTGAATATTGATGTTCAAAGTGCGCTTCACGAAACAACGCCCACTGGCTCTGGTGGTGCAATCTCTGTTACTGCAAACGGTGGAACCGCCAAGAAATTTTACGCCAAATATGATTCCGATACCGCGACGGAGCCAGCTGTTCGCGACTATCGGTATTTTGCAGATACCAGCAAAGCTGCCGAGATCGATGCAGGATTCGACTTTGATCAGATCACAGGTGTGAATGTTGACCTCGAGGCGGTCAAGCCAGGAGAATCCGCTGCACGAATCGACTTGGTGGCAAAGGTTAATCAAGCTGACACAGGTACCCTGAATGTCTTAACCAATGGCAATGTATCGTTGGTAGAGACCAAAGGAAATGCAGTGGTCGATGTGGTGCAATCCACTAAGGGTGACATCACTTTGACGGTAAGTGACGGGATGGTGCTGGATGCGGATGTTACCAACGATTCGACCACGTTTGTCAGAGGAAACTCAGTCTCACTCACAGCTTCCAAAGGCGTGGGAACATTCCCCAATCCTCTGGAAATCGATTCTTCTTATCAGGCAAATGGCCTGGTCAATGTTCAAGCCTCGGGTGATCATGTCCATCTCAAGGAGATTGCCGGTGATCTGCGAATTGGAAGAGTGTCAACTGGTTCGGCGTACGACCTGGCATTGTCGACCGTCAGCGGATCGATGCTCGCTGGCAATGCTGACGAGAAAGCCGATCTTCAAGGCCGAAATATCGATCTCGTTGTTGCAGGTGGCAGTATTGGCAGCAACAGTAATTACCTGGATTTCTACGGCGCGGGTCAGGGCCAAAAACACAATCTTTCGCGAATTGTCGATTCGGTTCCCCAAACCGGACGTCTTTATGCGACAGCAAATGCTGACATCTACCTTCAACAGGTCAATGCTGCTGCAAATATTTTGAAAGTGGAATCGACCGCTGGTGATGTTTCACTCAAAGTTGTTGACACCGTCTTGGTTAATGAGAACTTCACCGGTCCCTATGGTGAGGATCTAAACCTGCTAGGGGCAGGGGGCAACACCCTGTTGGGAACAGAAGTCAAGGTACCCACGGTAAGCGCTCCTCAAGGGAATGTTACGCTGAGAGCAGGTGACGGAATCAATCTGCCTGCGGGAAGCCTTGTCACTGCGGATACCGATTCGGGTGGGCAGGTTCGAATGCAGGTTGACCACGACGGGGTAGGCGGAAATGATCCGGATAACAATGTGGGAGCTGTGATTGCGATTCACGGAAATGTGGAGGCTGAAACCGTTGTCATCGAAGGTGGTGCTAACCTTGATTTCATCCAGCTCTTTAGTGGGATCAACGCAAATGGTGAAACGACCCTCAGAGGTCACGGCAGTGATGACCGTTTCTTTGTTCAACGGATAGGCGGTAAAACAAAGCTACAGGGTGATGCGGGCGCCGATCGCTATCACATTGCATCCAATGCGAGTAAAGCAGTCTTCACCAATAATGGGGTCTTCAAGGATGCGACGACGTCGGCCAGTGATACTTTTGATCCATTGGATGTCCTGACAGGAACGTTACAGCACATTAAAGGTGTCTTGACCGTCGCCCCCGGGGTTGGCGGAAACGGTGGCACACTGGACGTGGTGAACGTCGGCGCAGCAGGGAATAGCAGCAGTTTGTCAGGGGTGGTTGATGCAAGTTCCGTGGCTGATCACGGAGCCTTGAGTGGCTTGGGGATGTCAGGGCGAATCGAATTCGCGGCACCCGATGATCATGCGATCGATGTCAGAGTGGGTTTGGGCACGGCAAACGACAGTATGCAAGTCAAAGCTTTGCCCGATGATGTCGGACTCTATATCCAGGGACGCAAAGGCGATGACACCCTTAACGTCGGAAACGATGCCAACGAGCTGGACAAAATCAGTGGAGTTGTCGTGTTTGACGGCGGGCAAGGCAACAATGACAAGTTGAATGTCCGAGGCAATGCGAGCGTCACTGCGGGGCAACTGACTGCGGTTGGCGTCACGGGCATGCAAATGGGCACGAACAGGTTGTACGGCCATCATGCCGCCCAAGGCCAAATCTATGACAGTAGTAAGAGTGATCCACCGGCACCTGGTGCTGTTTATTACGCAACGAGAACAACGCTAAATAACAAAGACACCCTCAGCAGCACGGTTGAGGAAGTCAATGTCATCCTTGGTGACGCGGGAGATACTTTCAACATTGATAGCACGTATCTTGGAAGAACCAACATCACCACTTCGGGTGGTGATGATAAAGTGATCATTGGTTCGACGACGACGGGCCTCTATCCCCATTCGACTTCGCGAGCTGATTTTATTCATGGGACGCTGACCGTCAAAGGTGAGTCCGGGACAGACAGTCTGGAACTGAATGACTCGGGAGATGATGTCGCCAATGTCGGTAGTTTTACGGGGGCTTCTGTCACCGGTCTCGGTCTGGTCGGGACGCTGGCGTTCCAGACGATCGACAAGCTTTCCATTCGACTTGGTGCGCAAGCAGATACTTTTTATATCCCAACAACACCCTCTGGCGTCACAACGACGGTCGAAATGGGTGGCGGGTTTGACACGGTTTATGTGGGGACTACCGCAGGCAACGAACAAACCGGAAAGCTCGATCAGATTGCAGGTGACGTTCTGATCAAAGGCCAAGGACCTGAGGCGGACGATGCTTTATACATCAACGATCAAGGCGAGACATCTGCTCAGTCGTTTCAAATAGACAACGTTCAGGAAGTGGAAACCATTACGCTGCAGAACGGCGACAAGTTTCCGATTGACGAAACAACGGTCTTGCGAAGTAATGCAGCGGGTAAGATCAAGTATCGCACCATCGAACGCGTTGTCCTTAGCGCAGGGTCGGCAAACGATCAAATTGCGGTACACGGAACACATCGCGAACAGGCCGTTGAAGGAAAAGCGTCAACCTTCTCGGTGAACGGTGGGGCTGGTGCTGACACGATCAAAGTCGGAAAGCCAGTCAATGGCAAGTATTCCTTGGCCGACTTCCAGATTGATGTCTCTTCAGACCC
>DOPG01000308.1:4172-4564 GCA_003513555.1 Rhodopirellula sp.
AATACGGCAGGAACGGACACAACAACTCTCGCGTTCGCCCAGAGGGAGTTCAATCAACTGCTGCCGGGGTCGGGACTTCTTGTCACGGCGGATATCAAGGATTTTGCAAAACTGTACGCAAAGCTGCAGGACGATAAATCTGATACATCAGGGGTGTCGACGTACCTGTGGAACAATTTCACCAGTCAGGGCAAACAGAAGATTTCAAACACGAGCCTGACGGAGTCACAACGAAAAGTGGCTTTGGTCGAACAGCTCAATCTGATCATCGGTGGTACTGCGCTACGAACCACAAACCATTTTGACGGTTTGACTTTATCGTCAGCGACCAAGATCTTGCGGGCTAAATCAGGACTCTCTGGTGACAGTTTGATCGGTTTGCATCGTTTGCT
>DOPG01000364.1 GCA_003513555.1 Rhodopirellula sp.
AGGCTGGGACTCACTCGCCATTTGCAGTGTGCTGTCGGCGACTGGTTTTACGGATGCCGCAAAATAACCTTCACCAGTTTCGGTGTCGAAGGTTGAGATCCGGACATTTGCCCCCTCGGTGGCGAAAGCAGTGGTCGCTCCCATCGAAACCAAACAGGTCAAGATGGCAAAAGATTGAAGGCTCTTGGAGCGAGTTGTGCGTGCGACGTGTCGCAATCCCATTTGAAATATCTCCGCTTTTAGCATTGAACGCTCGGTGCGTGCCTCGGGTTATCCGAGATCTGAATGGCGTGCATGCGACAGTCCTCTGCCGCGTGAATACCAGTCAAGTCGTAAATCGTTTGAAAAGCTGTACGAAAGGACTCTGACGTAGAGTCTATTCCCGCTCCGTGGCATCTGCCACGAAAAAACAAGCCTTTCCTAAGCTCCCTAACCGGTTGATTCCGATTGTAGGTGTTGCAATTTGCAACAACTGCTGCATCATGCAACATCCAAGTAGCCCTAATTTGGCTTTCGGACGCTCGGGGGTAAGAATCTTGCGAGTTCCGTGCCAATCTGACGGATTCTGCAAAATGATCGGGTAACGTTCCGATTACAGGTAAGGTGCAGTCTGAAGGCACGCAACCCAGTTTCGGACCAAGTTGGTTATCATCAGTCTGCTTTGCTCGATTTCGTGTGCGTTGGGGCTTGTCTGACCCCGCATTGTACCTCGGCACACTGTTGCTTTCAGGCAGGGCACTGATTTTGGACAGCTCGTTAGTCTCGCACTTGCCAAAGCAGGCTCGGGTGCGGCTCGGCGAGCCTCCAGGCGACCTGTGGACGAGAAGGTTCGGCGAGCGACGCCAGAAGATCCCGCATGGAGTAGGGGCGTGAGGGAAAGTCTGCTGAGAGACGTGGTCAATAATTTTGGCCATGACTATGTCCCAGCAGTGTGACCCTGCTTGAAAACGGCAAAGGATGCTCGTGGGTTGACAGCTCTGAATGCTCATCCGTTAGCAATTCTGAGTGTTCGTGCCGTGGTGATTAGTGGTACTGAGCTAGTCAGCTGCTGGTGGCTCAATGTCCTTGGTGGCGCCAGAGCCGGTTTGGCTTGCACGCCGGTTTTCCCTCTGTATGGCGTCGTAGACTTCCTGCCTGTGCACCGGAATTGACTGCGGCGCCTCGATGCCGAGGCGCACTTTGTCACCGCGAATGTCTACGATGGTAACCACGACATCATCGCCGATCATGATGCTTTCGTCGCGGTGTCGTGAAAGGACTAACATTGGGGCCTCGTGTGGTGCACTTGAGGAGGCAGGTTGATGGTTTCGGACCGACTGCTTCCGTAAATCCGCATCCTCGCGGCAAAAAAGTCGTCGGCAGGGTTAGGAATCGACCGAGTAGTGGCTGGAGTTGAGGTAGAGTCTCAGAAGGTCCGCACGTACCGGTCGTGCGGATTCGCCACGTTGGGATTGTGCCTGCCCTGTCGGCTAGGCAGCCTGGCGTGCAGCTTCGGCAACCGAAACTTGTTGTGATGCCGGCGCCATCGGTAGCGGTTGCTGGATGGGTTGTTCGTCGCCAGTTATGACTTGACAGCCGAGGCGACGATTGAGATTCAGCAGCAGGGGTGACCGGAGGTTCGTGGTTAAACGTCCGACATGACCGGCTACCGTGGTCAGAATGTACAGCTCGGCATCAGGCTTCATGTGCAGGCACGAGAGATCGCGGCGAGTCACACGCACACGATAATCGGTGAAGAAAGCACGTGGACTGATCAGCCCCAACGCACGATCACCACGGGAAGCGCTTTGTAGCCATGCCACTGCCGGATTGTCCGGATCCGGTAACAGCGCCCATTGTCTTAGGCTCTCCATTCCAATCAGACCTTGTGGAAAAAGGAAGAGCTGGTCTGGGTTCAGTTCAAGAGTGCCAAAACGTTGCGTGTCGATTCGCATGGCATGTACCGCCAAAATTAAAGGTTTCTTTTCATTTCTCGATACCGCGGCGTGCCGACCGAGAAAACAGTCCTCCTAGTCGGTATCGGCCGAACGAGCGTTAGAATCGACAAAATCGCTAGAGGAAGTTGAGGACTGTCATCTGCGATGTTTTGCCAATTAGACGCATCGATGCCTCTAGGGCGAGTTGCCTTTGGCTCATGTCGCTTACCACGGTCGCGATATCAGCTTCAATTTCGTCGCTCAGTTGACTCTTCATCGAAATTAATCGGGTCTCGGCAACGTCTGAGAGTTGCTGTGCGTTGCGAGTCCAGACACCCACACGCCCTCTCGCACGGCTCGCGCGGTCCAAGTCGACGTCCAACGCTGCTTGAAGTCGTGTGATCTCTGGAATGTCACCTGTTCGGACGGCCTGACGCAGTCGCAGAAGGGTGTCGAGCGTGCCACCCGCGTCACGAGTGTTAAAGTCGTTGCCAATAATCGTGTCCACCGGGCCAATCACTGATCCCACATGATCAGCGCCATCTTCTCCAATCCAGCCGAGGCGAAGACCAGCGTTGCTACTGCCCACTTGACGGATGGTCAGCGGGGCAGCGCCGGGAGGAGCGGTCAGTTGGATTCCATTGCCGAATTCGTTCAAATCCACCAACACGCGAGCGGTGTCTTGATTCAACGGGTGATCCCGGATCAAGGTGATCACGTCCCTGACTGTGTCGGAACCTTCAAGGTTAAGCTCCAATTGAACCCCGTCCGGGCGAATGATGGATATTTCGGGCGAGTTGGGATTCAGAGCGATGCCTTGTCCGCTGCCGAGGTCCGACAACAGCGTTTGCTCAGTGGCAGTCCGTATTCCTAGCAGTGTCGCTGCATCCCCGCCATTTTCGCCAACGGCGTAGTCCGACCCGCTTTTCATGGAACGTAGCTGGATCCGTCCTTCGTCACCTTTAAGTTCTGCCCGTATGTCAGCACCACTGCGGTTGATAGCAATTAGGACGTCTGAGATATTCTCCGCAGCAGAAAGGTCGACGATAATAACTTTCTCGTCTTGGATGATCTGGATTCCATCTGAGAGATCGATTCCGTCTCCGTTAGCCAAGTCGGAAAGTCTTGTTTGTCCTGTGACGGCGGGTGAGATGCCCGAGCCGATCAGTGGTGGAGGATTTATGCCAGCGGGATTCAGGATCGTTAGCTGATCCGCCGTTTCAGAGCCCTCGGCGTCGGCGACGGCCAAGGTGCCACCAAGACCGTCAATGTACTCGACGCGAAGTCCATCGATAGTGAGCGAGGCGGTGAGCGTCCTTCCATCGATTTCGGTACCCGAAATCAGGTTCACCACATCACTCATGGTGGTTGCTGCGCTGAGGTCAAGATCGTACCAATCTCCGCCTCCTGAAACGCGTATCAGCCCGGGGGTGATACCGTCGCCATCTCTCATGTCGACCAAGCGAGTGTCTGCATTCACACCGGCGTGGAGCTTCTCTCCTTCATGAAAGACTGAGAGTGCTCCCAACGCTTGATTTGCGTTTAGGTTGAGGGCGTTTGTCTCCCCCGCTCCCAGGTTGGTGCGAGCGATTGCTTCTGCGCCGCTGTAGAGGATTTTGTCACCAATTCGCGAGAATGCATCCTGCGAGTTGAGAAATCCACCCAGCAGTTGATGATCACGATACATCGCGTTGCCAGAGGCAAAAATCGTATTGATCGTTTCATCAATCGTCGTAGCAAAGGCAGCTCTTTCGTCTTCTGAAACGACATTCTGAGCCGATTCGATTGCGACAGCCCTGGCTTCGATCAGAGCATTGTCGACGCGTGATAATGAGCTGTCGGTCGACTGATAAAAGTTAAGCGAGGAAGCGGCGTTGCGACCGAGTTGGGTTGCGCGGTCGATACTCCGATGTAGCCCGATGGCGCGACTCGCTGCTGCCGGATCGTCTGACAGACGCAGCACACGTTTCCCCGTGCTTAGCTGGTCATATTGTTTCTGCAATGCGATCTGGTCTGCATTAAGTTGAAACAGGAGTCGCTGATTACTCAGCGGGAAACTGGTTCGAACGGTCGTGACTGGCAGAACTGACATTTCGCAGGACTTTCAAGCGCAACGGACAACGACGTCCACAAGAGCGGACCACATGAGATATCGGCACTGAAAAGGTGGAAGCTGGAGGAATTACTGCTACGACCCCTCGATTTGGATCTCATCTCGCTTGCTTCCAGGCAGTTGATAGAATTTGCTCAAGTTCGTTCGATCTCCATCATTACATCAAAATTCCATGATTTTTATTGGAACTGTCAACCTGACCCGAACTCGCGATGAAGGCAACTTTCTTTGTCCTGCGTGTGGAGTTTCACAGCATTATCGGTTGAGAGCGACAAGAGCATGGCTGACTGTCTATTTCATACCCATGGTTCCTGTCAGTGATCATGAGTTTTTTATTCAGTGTGATCATTGCAAAGCCAATTGGGATCCATCTGTACTCGAGATGGATCAGGTGAACCCGTCAGACGTAGCAGAGGAACAGTTTTGCACTGAAGCCGTCAGGTCTGCGGTCCTCGTGGTCTTGGCGGACAATCAGATCACGGAAAGAGAGATCAACGCACTCCAGATAATCGCATCACATCTGATGAAACGACCTGTCGAACGGGATGAATTGGGGCGACTTTGCTCCAACGCACAACAACATCGCATCGAGCCGGTGAATTATGTCCTGACGGCGTCTCGACCTTGGAATCAAAAGCAGCGTGAGAGAGCGCTGCAGGCGATGTTCTTAGCGGCTACGGCAGACGGCCCGTTGGGAGAGTTACAGCTAGACATTCTGACAAAAATGCAGGAACTCTTTGATTTTACCGATGCTGAATATCACCAGGCGATCGAACAAGCAGTCGAGTGGGACTCAGACCATTAGACCGCGGCACTTGCTTGTTGTTTTCTATAAGCGGACACCTCGGGCGGGTTCTGCAAGACTTCCCTCTGAGGCAGTGTTTCCACTTGCCACTCCCCCTGATCAGCGATTTTAAACTTGGGGTGCCCGGCCATATGTGAATTTGGAACGGGCAGGGGCAATCAAATGCACGAGGTCTTGCAAATGATTCCAAACGCGTCTTTTTTTCGCTAGCTACACCAGCGCTCGACATAGGAACCGCCGGTCAATTCGAGGCTGTCTGAGATCTCAGCCTCATGAATATCAGCTGAGATGAGTTCATCTAACATGCGATCGGTCTGATCAGCTGAGTTCTCGAGGCGATGCATCCATAGTGATTTCAAGGCTCCGACGCTGTCGAACAATTCTGGCCGCAACATCAACATCACGCTCCGTGAAACCTCGCGGTTCGCTGCAGGCAATGCGGGTTCAGAGGACATGCGTTGGGAAATCATGTCGCGCATTGCAATATTCATGAGAGCATTCGATGTCCTGCGTGTAACCCCGTGACCCTGCAAGGATGCTTCTTCTGCATATTCGTTGGCTCTTTCGGGATCAATGGCGTACTGGACGGGGGCAGAATTGCGAATTGACATTCGGCCGATGAGGACATCAGTCCAGCTTTCGATGCCTTGTCGAACACGATTGAGCCTCTCTGCTTTTGTTGCAGTCGTGCACTGAGCTTTCAAGATGATTTGATGAACACGATTGCTCGCTTCCAAATGGTTTAACAGGATGGCATGGGTTACTGGCGAGATTTCTTCTTCGGAGGAACGTTCGTCCATGCCCGCGCCGAGGGCAGCCACCACTCTCGTCAGGATTTCCGAGACCAGAATTTCCTCCATCAGGGCTGTGTGGTCGGACCACCACGCGTCAATGGCACGCTGGTTGCCGCTTTTCTCTACACGGCTGTACCTGGCCATTGCTTGATGCCATAGGCCGAAACACGCGTGGGTTGCGGACCAATATTGAGTTAACGCTTCGGGAGCCAGGGTATTGCGGCCATAAAGAATCGTGGGACCATGCTCGGAAACGACCGCAGCGAGATCAACTAGGAGG
>DOPG01000167.1:0-251 GCA_003513555.1 Rhodopirellula sp.
CGGCTGCTGGCACGAGATTAGCCGGTCCTTCCTTTGCGACTGATCATTTTTTTTCTAGTCACTGACAGCAGTTTACACCCCGAGGGGATTCATCCTGCACGCGGCATTGCTCCGTCACACTTTCGTGCATTGCGGAATATTCGTTACTGCAGCCTCCCGTAGGAGTCCGGGCAGTGTCTCAGTCCCGATACTGCGGGTCATGCTCTCACACCCGCTACCCGTCTAAGGCTTGGTGAGCTTTTACCTCACCA
>DOPG01000167.1:485-2877 GCA_003513555.1 Rhodopirellula sp.
ACCTCACCAACTACCTGATAGGACGTTCCCTGCTCCCATGGCGATAAATCTTTCCTCCGAAGAGGGCGTCGGGTATTAATCCGGGTTTCCCCGGGCTATCCCCGACCATGGGGTACATAGAAACGCATTACTAGTCCTTTCGCCGCTCTACTCGCCCCCGAAGGGACTTTCGCGCTCGACTTGCATGTTTTAGCCATGCCGCCAGCGTTCACGCTGAGCCAGGATCAAACTCTTCAATTAATATTGCTGTTGACATCGAGCAAGCTCGATGTTGACTGCGAGAAGGTTTGATTCTGGACATCCTGCCAATCGACCCCGAAAGGCCGAAGGCAATTTCTTCATTTAAATCTTAAAGCAGAAATTGAAATTTGGCATCACAAGGATGTCCAAGGACAGCAGGCTGTGAACTTGCTGCCCCAGGGTTGATCGAATCAGGATGACATTGTGCATGCCAAAATGATCCGTACACATCCTCGCGGCTTCTGATCGTTCACTTGTCAAAGAATACGGCCCGCAGGCCGTCTCACCTAGAAATGGTGAGAAGGAACACTGTAGCAAGAACCAAGACATCTTGCAAGCCACTCACTGAACATCTTTGGAACTTTTTTTCTCTTTGATTACCGGACCATCAATTGCTGACGTTCGCCGCCACCAAAATGACGCGATGCGGCCGGACAAACCGAAGCAATCTGCTGGCGGCAGCACTGGTCGATCCGCTCGCGAGCAGGTCGCCCACCAGCCATAAGTTGCTTCCGCAATTGGCTTTACATTCCGAGTCGAATCGCATCCGAAACAAACGATGAGAGGCCTGACGGCGTTCTGATCGACTTTTTCCTGCCATACGTTCACCATGTACCCGGCACAAAGGGGACCAAACCGGCCACCCCAAAATTTCAGAAATGCCTTCAGCCAACCGAAGTGGGGCATCAAATCCACGCCTCAATCGCCTCCCCCACCACCCTGGCACCGGCACCAACACGTTCCGCCATGACAATGCCGGATCAACCAAAAAGTTGCCTTCACACTGCCAAAGCAACATCTCGCCCAACAGACGGCCTGCAGTGACACAACTCGCCTCATTGCCAGGGGCAGACTTCCAAGATCTCAAAGTCTCGGCCGATGCTCCGTGATCACTCCACCCGCAATACACCTCAGAGACTCCTGATGATCGCAATCGTTCCCCACGGGCATCGGGCTCGCGACCACACCCATCGCACCTCGTTGGAGAACCGTTTTTAGAAGACAAAGGCAAACAAGAAGTCGAGCGTGAAGCCACAGGCCGACCGCCAGACTGCACTGAGCCACACCGGCAACAAAACCGAGAAGGATCTGGCCAAGTTAAAGGTGGCCTTTCATGCGATCCAAAAAAAGCATTCGCGTAACTCATCATCCAACTTGCGACCTTCACATGCTGCACCTTGTGCCCATCCGGATTCAAAACTCTCGTTCACCGACAAATTTCTTCCCGAAAGATGCAAGGAAGATCCGTAGGATTTGCCACGATGGATTCGCAATGCAACAACGACACGACTCGCCTCCTGAAGGCGTTCCACATCGCCACTTCTGAAGGTCCGTTTGCTGAGACCGCACAAAAAACACAAGCTTTAATTTCGCAGCTTGATCGTCAAGATTCTTCTTCGAACGAGCTCGCCGCACTTCGAACGATGGGAAGTTCTATTCAAGAAATGTCCATCGGAGAGCTGAACCAAATTGTCCGCCTCATCACCGCCCGGTTCCATCTGCTCAACAAAGTGGAACAGTTGCAGATCATCCGAATCAATCGAGAAAGATCAAAATCCGCAACCAAGGCGTCTCCAAGGACAGAGTCGGTGCGGTCAGCGATCTTGGAACTTGAACATAAGGGACGATCCAAGTCAGAGATCCACGACTCACTTGGAACATTGAAAATCGAACCCACCTTAACCGCCCACCCGACAGAAGCTCGACGCCGGACCATTCTTGACAAACAACTTGAAGTGGCCAGCACCTTGGTCAAACTTCGGCAAGACAACCTCACCCCTGAGGAAGAGGAAGAACTCCATCGTCATTTGGTCAACCGGATCGAACTTTTGCTTGCCACCGATGATCTCAGAGTTCGTCGACTTGAAGTCCCCGAAGAAGTTCAAAATGGCTTGTACTTTCTCACGACAACGATCTGGCGCACCGTCCCCGAATTGGCTCAGGACTTGGCCCAAAGTTTGGGTACAGATGCTGCCGAACTCCCCCCCATCCTGCAGTACCGCTCCTGGATCGGTGGCGACCGCGATGGGAATCCAAACGTCACCCACCAAATCACACAAAGCACCATCGAAGCCCTTCATACCGCAGCCAGAGAACTGTGGGATGAGCAACTCAAAGAACTCCACCGTGAACTCAGTCCTTCGGTACGCCG
>DOPG01000481.1 GCA_003513555.1 Rhodopirellula sp.
TTTTGATTATTTGTTAAGCAGAGCTAGTGTCAGCTTTGATTATGGAGGCAACAATGGGACTAAAGTGGAATTTTGCGTAACGAATTGTAGGTTTTTGAGGTGCATCAAAGGCATGTTGAATCGGAGATAAAAGTGGTCCCGGAATAGCCAGAACTTTTTGCGCACTACTTTGGAGCTTTTTCTGAGCAGATTTTGAACCGTGCGCACATCACCAGTGCTTTAACCTCAGTCAAATGGGTTTTGGATGGTGGAAAGTCGGGAAAATCAGGAACGTTTTTTCGGGCTAAGGGCCGGTCTAGATTTTGCTTGGGATACTCTCTCGGTCCGTTCGCATGCTAACTCTTGCGTGCGTTCGGGAAGTACCGTCCCCAGGAGTACCTCAATGACACTCAAAAGCAACTCAATGAACCTCACTTCCACGGAACGTCGCTGGCTGCCGGTTTTCGGTGCTGGCGGCAAGTTGGCAATGGGGTGGTCCTGTTTTTTGAACAGGGATATGTACGAAACCAACGAACAGATTTTTGAGAGTATCGCCAGAACCCGTCGAGACGCGTTGATTAGTTGGGCAGAGCACAAATGGGCGTTCATGGAATCCATGGCAAGCCGAATAGCGGACCAGGACGAGGCGACGACTCGGGACATCATTTCGGCCTTGAAAGACCGGTTGCGGGAAATTTCTGAACTGTTCGTGATAGATGAAAACGGAAGAGTGATTGAATCAAGCGCCTCTGGCCGCAAGGGTACGAGCGATCTCCCCCAAGCCGCAGTCGCCGAAGGTCTACGGAACCGACTTTTGCATGGGCCCTACAAAGATCCGGTGACACTTCGCCTCGGAGCGACAACATCCCGCTTCCATGACGCCGTCACTCTGATGTTCTATCAGCCAATCAGTCTCGCCGGTGGCGCCCCGGGAGCCCTGTGCGCGAGAATACCAAACGATGTCATGAGTGATCTCATCCAGCGCGAGGCGGGGCATGTTTTTGAGGAATCGGGTGACAACTACATCTTTATGAAGGAGAGTCACTTTGACCGGTCTATTTTGCCAGGAACGGCCTTATCGCGGTCAAGGTTCGAGGACGCTACCTTCAGTCATGGCGATAATTTGAAAGATGGCATCCGCACCGGTTTTGGAACCGTCGGTGTGCGTGAACACACTGAATTCGAAATCCGCTTTACGGATCCCGCCACCGGTGAATTACACCCTGGGGTTCGCGAGACCATCGCCAAGGGCGAGAACCTGTATATCAAATATCCCGGCTATTCCGACTATCGTCACATTCCGGTCATTGGCAAAGGGCTCACCTTCCGTTTGCCCGGTTCTCCCGACCAGTGGGGAATGATGTGTGAGGGCGACCTTGAAGAAGTGTATCGCCGTCGTTCGCTGTCCTACAGGCTGTCCATGAGATTTGCGCTTTTCGTGGCTGCACTATGGGCGGTCAACTATACGATGGCGTGGGCAGGTCTGCCGCTCTGGATTGAGGGACTTGCCAATGGAATTGTGGCTATGGCCCTGGTTTGGTTATTCAGAGTCACAACTGTGCGTCCAGTCTCGGACAAGCTGAGTGCCATGGCGGAGGTTATTCGCAACATCGCCGAGGGCGGGGGTAACCTCAGGCAGCGTATGGATCTTTCCAAAATGCGCCGGGACGAAACCGGCGATCTGGCGCGTTGGATCAATAGTTTCATAGACAGCCTCGATGGAATGGTAGGGCAGGTCATTAGGCTGGCTTCAGATTCCCGCCAGGCGAGTGATCAACTCATGGAGCAGAACCGCGCCGCTAACAAGAGAATCCGGGATGTGCTCGCACACATGGAGGACATGCTAAAGGGGGCTAATCAACAGGAGAATGAGATCCGTAATGCCTCAACCACCGCCCACGAAATGCGCTCGGGGATGGACGAAGTCGTTGAACGTGCAAGGGCTCAGTTCGAGCGTGTAAGTCATGAAACACAGAGCATTCGGGCAGTTATTAACCGTTCGGCAGAAGGGATTCGCGCAGCCAATGAAAGGACCGACGAGATTGCGAAAACCGCCTCAGTCATTAACGACATTGCCGCGCAGACCAACCTGCTTGCGCTGAATGCAGCAATTGAGGCAGCTCGCGCGGGAGAGTCGGGCAAGGGATTTGCGGTAGTGGCGGACGAGGTCAGGAAACTTGCGAGCAGAACCGCCCAAGCCACGAGTGAAATAGGGGAGCGCCTTGATCGGGTGCAGGAGGAGACGCGTCGAGCCGTGATTACAATGGAAGATGGAATGACGGAAATGGAGGATCGTCTTCGAAAAGCCGAAGCTGCGGTTGACGATAACTCCGCTCTTCATCACATGGTTGAAAAACTTTTCAAGGCCATCGATGGAATCGAGGAAACCAATCAGCGTCAGAGCGCCCAGACCTCGGGTGTGGCGGAGAGCGCCTCGGCGATGAGCAGTGTCATCGACCAGCTGGTGCTCAGTTCAGAGCGTACCCAAGCCTCGGCTAACAAGTTGCAGAGGCTAACGGGGAAGTTCCAGGTAACCCAAGAGGTGGCGTAAAACAGGGTGTTTGGTTTCCGGTCCTGGACCGGATAGACTTCTTGTCGGGTGGCCGTGCAGGCTGCTGTTTCGGTGAGAAGTCTGATGTATCCAGCGGCGGGAAAATGAATAACCTCATGGTTTTGAAGTGCCGATTCAAATTGTTGCTGCTGACAGGAGCCATTCTCTGGCCGACGATGGCCTGCGCGGATTGGTACCGTTTCTCTGACACCGCCATGACCACGCCCATTGAACTGGAATTCTGGGCAGATGATGAGGATCTGGCGGAAAAGGTCGGGGAAGAGGTGCTGGCGATTTTTCATCAGGTTGATGAGCAGATGAGTCGCTACCGGGAGGACTCGGAAGTTTCCCGACTGAACCGCAACGCCGCCAAGGGTCCCGTAACCGTCAGTGACGACTTGTTCACGGTGCTTGATAAAGCGCGGGAGGTGTCGACGCTCAGTGATGGTGCCTTCGACATCACCTTCGGATCAGTCGGTTACCTGTACGACTTCAGAGCCGGCAAGAAGCCAACGGAGGACGAGCTTCGATCCGGCTTGCCCCGGGTGAATTTCCGGGATGTGATTCTTGACCAGGATGCGCAAACCGTTGAATTTCGCCAGAAGGGGATCCTGGTGGATCTGGGCGGCATTGCCAAGGGCTATGCCGTTGATCTGGGGATCGAGCGCCTGGTGAGCTCTGGTATCCGCCATGCACGGCTGAGTGCCGGCGGCGATATGCGGTTACTCGGAGACAAGCGGGGCCGCCCCTGGTACGTGGGCATCCGGGATCCCCGCTCAGAGGGGCGCAATGCCGTGGTTCTGCCGCTGCAGGACGTGGCGGTGTCCACCTCTGGCGACTACGAGCGGTTTTTCGTGGATGAAGCGGGAGATCGGGTCCATCACATTCTGTCTCCCGAAACCGGAAAATCCGTTCAGGGGGTCCAGAGCGTGACGATTATTGGCGAGGATGCGTTAACAACCGACGGCCTTTCCACGGCGGTCTTCGTACTCGGCCCCCAAAAGGGACTGGAGATGATCGAGCGTTTGAAGGGTATCGATGTGGTTGTTATCGATGACCAGCGCATGATGCACGTGTCAGAAGGGCTCGTTCCGCCCCAATCAGACTAGGGGCGGAACGAGCGGTTTCGGCTAGTTTCCGATGGTACCGTTCACGACGTTCGAGAAGGCTATCAAGCTGTCCTGAGATGTCCCATTGCCCAGCCCGTGGCCGTTGAAACGGGTGCCGAAGTCACCCTGCTCCCCGTGCAATGCCATGTAGTTGAGCAGCACGGTCTGAACCAACTGGTTGACGTTGTTGGCCGC
>DOPG01000161.1 GCA_003513555.1 Rhodopirellula sp.
TTGTGTGTACAAACAATGTAGGTAATCTCATCGCCGAGTTGCCTTGCCCAGTCCCGAAGTGACGCAACGGTTTCTGGATCGTAGGGATCATGGTCGGGCAGGTGTCGTGCAGTTTGCACGGTGGCACCACATTGACGGACGGTATGTTCAAACGCATCGGGGTTGCCAATGGCCGACAGAACCGCCACTTTCTGCTGATCTATATTCCTTAACGGCAAGTTGGTTTCCGGATATTCCAACAAGCCGATGGGCGTGTGGTTGCTGGCTAGGATTGGTATTGCAGCGTTGTAGGTAGAAATCGTTTTTCGAATTGTTTCGATCGTGGTGGGATCAACGGCCTGGCATCGTGTGATCAGTACTGCATCGGCACGACTCAAACCATGGATTGATTCTCGCAATAGTCCTCGTGGCAACTGGTAGCCGAAGCCAAAGGGGCAGGTGGCATCAATGACGACAAGGTCGAGATCGCGGTGCAGACGTCGGTGTTGGAAGCCATCGTCCATTAAAACGATCTGAGCTTCAAGTTCCTCGATCGCAATTCTCGCCGCTGCCACACGATCAGGGTTCTGGATGTGGGGAACGTCGGGCAGGCGTGCGTGTAATTCCATCGCTTCATCATTGGCATCAGCGTCGCCGCGACCGTAGCCACGACTGACGATTGCTACTCGCAGGCCCTGTTCGCGAAATCGCTTGGCAAGAAGGCATACGATGGGGGTTTTTCCGGTGCCACCTGTGGTCAGATTGCCCACGCTGATCACAGGAACTTCGCATTGCTGAATGTCAGCGACTTGCCGATCATAGTTACGATTACGTTGACGCACGGCAATGGCGTATGGAACACTTGCCATACGCAGCACCGCCCTCATTGCCATCGCGATGGGGTCGCCGCGTTTACCGCTCATGATCGATCGATGATCCATCAACGAAGTTTTCCTAGGAGTTGCGACGACCGGGATCGATGAGAGAGTCAGCGTCACTGCCTGGTTGCGTCAGTATTTCATCGGTGCTTTGTGGGTCAACAGATCGACAGGCTTCCGTCAGTCGATCTGCTAATTCGTCCAGTGGATTTTCCCACGTTTCGATCGTCGTTTCGAGAGGTGGAATATTTGCCATCTCATCTAACAGCAGGATCATGCGAAGGCAATGTCGAAAAAGAATCCCTTCTTCTTTTTGTAGTTTGCGTGCTGTGACGTACTTGTTGAAGTCTCCGCCAAAGTCCATCAACTCGCCGACGATCCAGACCGGACGCACGTTGACGTTGTGGACTCGAGGGAATTCGTGTCGAAACATGCGGAGCACTTTTTCACCAATCGTAAGTGGCCAGACGCGGGGTTCTTGGAACATCACCCGCCCGAAACCACGGTCGACCACTTCTTCTTCCTCTTCCTCTGACTTTGCACCGAGTTCTTCGGCAGTAGCCAAACCGAGTTGCAGTAGTTGTGGATCCAGGCGATTGGTGGCCAGTGTGCCGGGTGGCATTTCTTCGAGTGATGGCATGCGGGTGAATCTGGCCACGGTGCCGGGGACCTCAAGCACACTTTCGAGTGCAGCAATACGCTCTTGCGGATCAGCGATCGCCAGTTGATCTGCCAAGTAGACGCCAAAAAGTGGGTTGATACTTCGCAGGTGAACCAATCGATTTAGCCGCTCGGTGGGTTTCGCAGTCTCTGGTTTGTAGTTTTCGACTTCATACCCTCGGCTTTCGATGAGTGCCGGGTCCTGATTGTCTTCTTCGGTAGGTTGTTGGGGGGCAGTGTCTGGTGCCCGCATTTGGTCCAACAGTCCGCCAAACAGTCCCTCGGTCTTGGCTGGCTCGTCAGCTTCTTTGGCTTTGGGTGCTGTTTTCGGAGCTGCAGCAATTGGCTTGGGGTCAAGTTGCACATAACCTGCTGTCCAAAGCGTGATCAACATGCGGTTGAGGTCGCGTTGTGCTTCTTCGATTCCCTTTGAGGTGAGCAGTCGCCGGCCCACCATTTCTCGAAGAGGTTGGACGGACGGATCTTTGCTGAAGAAATAGGCTAATAGTCGCCACGGCAAGCGTCCGCGACTTGCCAGATGGTCCGCTTCTGCCTGTTGCAACTGCAGGAATTGTTGCTCGTTCCAGTAGGTTTCGCCGGATCGTCGCTTGGGCATTTTCTTTTTCAGCTGTTTCTTGGCCTTCATCAGGCCAGGATCTTTCGTGTCTTCGGGGATTGAGTCGTATTTTTCCCGCCAACGATGAATTTTGACGTCGTCTTCGTGTGCCAAGGCAAAAACATAGCCTCGGTCGTCGAATTGTGGTCGACCCGCTCGTCCAAAAATCTGTTGCGCTGATGCCGTTTCAACCAGTTTCTTTTTGTCTCTTGGGCCTTTCAGCAAGCACGGCAGAATGACGCTACGGGCTGGTAGATTGATCCCAGCAGCGAGTGTCTCAGTACACACGCAAAATGCCAATAGCTTGCGTTGAAACAGTTCTTCGACGATGCGTCGATAACGAGGCAGGATGCCAGCATGATGTACACCAACGCCACGCATTAAAATTTGCTTCAACTTCGGGCCCGCTCCCTCCGACATGCTTGCCTCGTTCAGGTAGTCAGCTAACTCGCTTTGACGCTGTTTGTCGATCAGCTTTTTACCTTTGAGTAACTCTGCGGTCGTCCAGCACTGCGATCGACTGAAGCAGAACATCAAGCCCGGAGTGCGTCGTGCTGTTTCATCTCCCGCTGCCAGGGTTTCGGAAAAGTCGGCTAGCAAGTCATCAGCGACCCATTCGTATTGAAGTGGCACTTTACGCTCCGTCCCAACAACCAATTGCAAGCGGCGGTTGTGGGCACGATTCAACCAAGAGGTGAACTCAAGTGCGTTGCCGACAGTCGCGCTGATCAGCAAGGTTCGGACGTGAGCTGGCAATAGCCCAAGTGTCAGTTCCCAGACAATGCCCCGTTCTCGGTCGTTGAACGAGTGGAACTCATCCATCACTACCGCAGATACTTTCGCAAAATCAAACATCTCAGGGCTGAGAAGTCGATTCAGCAAAATTTCAGCCACGACTACCAAGACGGGGGCATCCGGATTCACGCTGCGATTGCCTGTGACCAAGCCAACGCTGTCGGCCGAAAAACCCCAGCGGACGGCCGATTGGCGTAGTTCATCCAATTTTTGGTCGGTCAAGGCGATCAGCGGTGTCGTGTAGTACATCCGTTGACCCGTACGTAACGCCTCGTAAACTGCTGCCTCAGCGATCAGCGTCTTGCCTGTGCCGGTCGGAGCACAGACCAAAACTCCTTGATCCCCGGTGAAATAGGCAAGTAAAGCTTCCTCCTGGACCGGGTATGGATCGAAGGGCAATTGATCAAAGTACTCGGATGCAAGCTCATCGCGGTCGGGAAGATCGCTTGGCTGCTGGATGTTGTGCTGATCGTCGCTTGGCTTATTCATGATCGCCCACTTATAACAGCCACAGGCCACTGGTGGCAGATGCGACGAGCCTGTCTGGCATTCAGGCAGCAAAAACACGTGATTTCGAGCAGTCAAATGAAAAATTTGAGACAGGATGCCGTCGATATCTGGAATGCAGGGGTCGATGCGGTGCGTGCCGAGGGGCTCGTCCATCGGGAAGTTACGGTTGATGGTGATCGTTTGATTATCGGTGAACAGCAGTGGAAACGCTCTGACTTTGATCGTGTTCTGGTTGTGGGGGCAGGAAAAGCTGGTGCTGCGATGACTCGGGGGTTGCTTACATCCCTTGGTGACTGGCTGCCGATTTCCGGCTGGGTCAACGTTCCAGAGGGAACAGAGGTTCCGAACATCATCGACGGAAAACCTTTGTTGGGGAACGTGAATCTGCATCCAGCCCGACCCGCCGGAATCAATGAACCGACACCCCAGGGCGTCATTGGTTCCGAACAAATCATTCAGAAAGTCAGCAACGCCGGGCAACGGGATCTTTGCATCGCTTTGATCTCAGGAGGCGGCAGTGCGCTGCTGCCGGCACCTCATCCCGAAATTAGCTTGGCGGATAAATTGGAAGTGACCAAATTCCTGAGCGGTGCGGGAGCCGACATTACAGAACTTAATACGGTTCGCAAGCATCTCAGTCGTATCAAAGGCGGTGGTCTGCTAATGGCTTGTCAAGCAGCAGAATTAATGACCTTGGTGCTTTCAGACGTGTTGGGCGATCCCCTCGACTTAATCGCTTCGGGGCCAACGGTGATCGATTCGTCCACCCCGGCTCAGGCTCTTGAGGTTCTGGAAAGGTATGACTTCAAAAATTGTCTACCCGAATCTGTCTACCGGGCATTGCGATGCGAAATAAGTGGTGCGAACCGCGAACCTAAGGTGCAAGCCCCAGCTTCCGACGTCTGTCGGCATAACACACGGGTGATCGGCAATAATGCTGTTGCTGTGGATGAGGCCGGGATTTTGGCTGAGCGACGAGGGTACAACCATGTCATGCATTCTGCCCGTCAATGCGAGGGGGCTGCCGAAGAAGTTGGTCGTCGATTAGCCGAAATGGCACTCCAAATGTTGCGAGCTGAGCCGGTGAAGCATCGCAACGATTGTCTGATCACGGGCGGAGAGCCAATCGTCAAGCTTGCGCCAGAGGTGATTCGTGGACTTGGAGGCCGTAATCAGCAACTGATCCTGAGCGCCTATCAAACCTTATTGGCTAGCGGCTTGTCAGAACGAGAATGGCAAGGTCTTTGTTTGTTATCTGGCGGTACCGATGGTGAAGATGGCCCCACGGATGCCGCAGGTGCCATTCTTGATGATGAAGTTCATCAAAATGCACGCAGGCAAAAATTGAATCCTGACGGATATCTCCAGCGTAATGACGCTTATCACTTCTTCGAGCAGACTGGTGGACTGCTAAAAACAGGGCCGACCGGCACCAATGTCTGTGATGTACGTGTGGCGGTCGTCAACCCGATCACCTGATTTCGAATCTCGGGAAGCTGGTTGTTAGCTCACTGCTGGATTGAAGTTTAGCGAGCTAGAATGTGGTTTTTGGCATTTCGGAAGCGAAAATCAGCCGAACGCACTGCCGGTTCCACCCAAACGCTCATGAACTCCCGTTTTTTCTGGGTTTCAGCCAGCATGTGACGATCGGGGGCAGCGAACATCGGTCTTCGTTCCATCGCAGTGTTTCTCTAGAATATCACGCTGTCACTCCAGTGGAAGGAAGATGCGATGAGCGTTCAGCTACGTTTTTTGGTGGGTTCTTGTTTTCTATTCTTGGCCCTTTACGGTTTCTACAGTGCTCAGGGTGATCCGCCAAAGGCTTTGCCCTTACCTGAGGTGGACATGATTCCGCTGCCACCTGCGGGAGAGCCTGAGTTGGAGGACTCTGAGGCCTTTCAAGCGATTCGTGCGGCGACCGAGGGGCGAGTGCCGGAAAAAAAGATCACCGACCCGATTTTGGGAGACGTAATGCAGGCGATTGCTGAGCGTCACCGCGAGATGGGTCTTGACCTTGATTGGGATCGCGAAACGAACCCAACTGGGGTCGCTGAGGAGGTCACGATAGGCGGTCGTTTGCGTTCACCTCTTCCGGCAAATGTGAAAGCCGCCGAGCAACTGCTCAAGGCGAGTCGCTTGTTGGAAAATGTTGCAAAACGTTCAGGTGTTGTTGCAGATGCATCCCGCGAGGATTTGGTGAACCGGATGAGGGCGGAGGCAGTAAAGCTATTATCCGAGTAGACTGATACGCGTTCTAGATCCTCAACACTCTGACCCAGCACATTCTCTTGGTTCGAAAGCCTCCATTGAAATTGAAGAGCCCAGCCGGAATTGCTGGGGTTGCCTTGCTTGTGTTGGCTGGAGGCGTCTTTGCCGATTTTTGGTCGGCCGTGCCCGAAGGCGTCGAACGTCGATTTGTCGGACGATCAACCTGCGTCGATTGCCACAAAAAGGAGGCCGAAGCTTTTCGTGGGTCTGATCACGACCTCGCGATGGACCATGCCACCGATACATCTGTGCTTGGCGATTTTGATGACGTGACTTTCGAGCATGATGGGCTCGTCAATCGCATGTACCGCGACGGTAAGCGTTTCATGGTGTACACCGAGGGCGAAGACGGAGAAATGCAGGATTTCGAAGTCAAATATGTCTTCGGATTCTCACCGCTGCAGCAGTACATGGTCGAGTTCGATCGACCTGCGGACATGCCGCCGACCGAGGTGGCTCGCGTTCAGGTTTTACGAATCACGTGGGATACGCTGAAGGAAAAATGGTTCTATCTGCGCCCGCCAGACGTTGCCGAGAAGCTGGAGCCTGACGATCCGTTGCATTGGACGGGTGTTGCCCAACGTTGGCAAACGATGTGCGCAGATTGTCACTCAACCAACCTCAAGAGAAACTTTGATCCAGCTGAGCAGGCATATCACACCACGTTTTCAGAAATTGATGTCAGCTGTGAAGCTTGTCACGGCCCAGGCAGTTTGCATCTTGAACTCGCAAACAGCAAGTCGCTGTTCTGGGATCGTCGGCACGGCTACGGTTTGGCAAAGCTAAAGGGTGAGAATGCCCAACCGCAGTTACAGACCTGCGCGCCCTGTCATAGTCGCCGAGGGGTCTTGTCTGAAGGTTTTCATGGGGGGGATGAGTTTTGCGACTTTTATAATCTTGAATTGCTCCGTGACGATACCTATTTCGCTGACGGCCAAATCAAAGACGAAGTTTATGTGTATGGTTCGTTCATTCAAAGTAAGATGTACCACAAAGGAATTCGTTGCACGGATTGCCATGACCCGCATTCACTGAAGTTGAAGTCGCCCGGTAACGAAACTTGTACTTCTTGCCACCAGCATGCGGCAGGAAAGTATGATGTGCCGTCACACCACCATCACGTGCCCGGCACGGCCGGGGCGATGTGTGTCAATTGTCACATGCCACACCGGACTTACATGGACGTCGACAAGCGGCGAGATCATTCCCTGCGTGTGCCTCGTCCTGATTTGTCGGTTTCGTTGGGAACACCAAACGCTTGTAGCGGGTGTCATGTGAAGGATCAGCTGAAATCCATTGATCAGCAAAAGCAGCCAGGACTGCTTGAGTACGCAGATTGGATTGAAGCTGCTGAGGCGGGTGATGAGCAGGTCGCTGCAGCAGTTCTGAAGACTGACCAATGGTGTGATGCGGCCTGCGAAAAGTGGTACGGAGAAAACCGAAAGCAGCCCAAGCATTTCAGCGAGGCGATTGTTGCATTTCGCAGAGGTGAGCCCGGTGCCGTGAATGAGTTGTTGCGTGTTGCGACGCAACCCGAGGAACTAACGCCGGTGCTGGCGAGGGCATCGGCACTCGGGGAATTGGCCGCCTCAGGTGTGGGCAACGTAACAGCCAAGGCAAGGAAGTTGGTGGACGATCCCGATGAGCACCCCATCGTGAGAGCAGCTGCGATGAGTCTGTTTATGGGCTCACCACCTGATATGGTTCGCCGGACATTGATGCGTCATATCGACGATGAGTCACGATTGGTACGGACAGAGGCAACGCGTCTGTTAGTTTCCTCAGGGACTTATCAGGCCCTGAGTACAGCAGAACGTAAACGAGTAGATGATGCACTGGCTGAAGTCAAAAATTCACTCATGGTGGCCTCTGATCGAGCGGGGGCCCACATGGGGTGGGCGATGCTTTGTGAGGGGCGAGGCCGGTATCAGGATGCGATCGAAGCATATGAGACGGCGATACGCACCGAGCCGAAAATGACGGGGCCGCGGACCAACTTGGCTTCCATGCTTGAGCGGGTGTTGCCGCAGTCGGCACCGCAGCAACGTGAAAATATTCTGATGCGGATCGAGCAACTCAGGCAAGAAGAATTACCCTTGATTGCCAGAGATGCCGCACTTGCGCCAACGAATCCCGGGATACAGTATCGATACGGTTTGGCCCTCTATCTGGCGGGCGAAATGGACAAAGCACTCAAACAGCTTGAAACCGCTGTTGAATTGGCTCCCGATGTTCCTGACTTTCGACAGGCGAGAGACCTGTTGCAGCAACGTATCAACGAGGATTCTCAAAAGAACAGCGTGACACCGAAGGAAAAGGCTTCTGGTGCGAAACCTGGAAGTGATTAGGCTGATCGGTTGCATTGATCGAATTCGTGCGTTTATACGAGAGAGTCAGGGTAACTTTTCGAATGCTTTTCGCAATTTGAGTGAATCGCGGGTACGTCTTGTCCTTGGCCGTCACCCCGATTAACGCGATATCTCGTCCGATAGTTTCAAGCAGGAAATCAAGCATGCTTCACGCGGTGGTCATGGCAGGTGGTAGCGGAACTCGGTTCTGGCCAGCTAGCAGGAAATTGGTGCCCAAACAATTGCTGAACTTATCTGGTGATCGTAGTATGTTGCAGGCAACGATGGACCGCATGGGAGAACTGGTGCCAGCTGAGCGGCAGTTGATTATCACCAACAAAATCCTTAGCGATGCAGTGCGATTGCAGTTGCCCGATTTGCCTGAACAGAATGTGGTGGGCGAACCCTGTAAACGTGATACAGCACCGTGTGTCGGCCTGGCCGCTGCCATGGTCGCCAAAGTCGATCCACAGGGGACCATGGTGGTGATGCCTTCGGATCACGTGATCAAGGATCATGAAAAGTTCCAGCAAGCGATCACGGCCGGTAGCGAACTGATTGACCAAGATCCGTCGCGGATCGTTACCTTTGGTATTCCTCCTACTTATCCAGCCGAATCGTTTGGATACATACAACGAGCTGGGCAAATCGACGGTGCGCGTGTTGCCGCGTTTCAAGTGGAAAAGTTTCGTGAAAAGCCCGATCGGGTCACGGCAGAAGAATATGTGGCTGCCGGCACCTACTATTGGAACAGTGGAATCTTTCTGTGGCGGGCATCGACCATTCTCGAAGCACTGAAAAAGAATGTTCCCGAAATGCATTCACATATTCAGAACATTGCGGACGCGATCGGAACAGATCGATTCAATGAAGTACTTGAGACGGAATTCACTGCGATCAATGGCACTTCCATCGACTACGCAGTGATGGAAAATTACCCCAATGTGGTCACAATTGAAGCACCCTTTCCCTGGGATGATGTAGGGAGTTGGCAGGCGCTCTCACGCCTCCATCAACCCGATGATCATGGCAACACGGTGGTGGGTTCGCATCTTGGAATCGATACTCAGGGAGCCATCATTCATGCTCAGCCTGGACATACGATCGTAACGATCGACATTGAGGATCTGATTGTTGTGCAAACCAGCGATGCGACTTTGGTAGCACCCAAGCACGCGGAAGAACGTGTGCGTGAGGTTGTGAAAGAATTAGAGGCGAGAAGACAGGTTGATCTGCTGTGATACAGTCTGCCTGGCTGTTGTGATTTAGTCTGGTTGCCGAATCCAATGACGCGGACGTGTTGGTGCGTCTTCCCTTGGTACCAAGCGGTTGCTTTCGGCAGTTGGCAGCATTTCAGAGTTAGCAGGGTTCGCGGACATCAGTTGCTTGGTGGAAATGTTTCGGGCAGCGCTGGCACTTGCAAGCGAGCCCGCGGTGTTTTCCGTGTCCGCTGGCATGTTGGCTACCACAGTCGGTTCAGCAGCAAAAGGAAATTGCTGCGTTCCCCTGTTTTCTGCTGCCCTGTCCCTACGGCTGTCGGCATGGCTATTGCTGGATTGTCCGGTAAGGGAACGGCCAGTGGCAGATTGATTGTCCCCTGATTGCAGAGCAGTGGGCTGCAGAACAGAGCGGTTGATTGATTCATTGCGAGACTTTGACGCAAGAAGTGATGTGTCCGGTGCGTTCGGAGCATCGGGCGAGGTGGCCGTCATAGGTTCCATTCTGGACTTGTCGGTATTGGCGAAGTGTTCGTTTTCCATCTGAATACTCTTGACCGCAGCGGTCGCATTGAAACGCTGTTGAACAATGTCCGGCATTTCGATTGGCAGCACGAGATCCTCATAGGTCAAAGGACCACCGTGAGCCGGTGTGGTGTTTGCCAGCGGGGGGATGCGATCGGAGCTGTTCAAATCTTCGTGCTGGTTGCGGCTAACGCCGGTATTTTCAGAGTGAGTCGCCAGAATCGAGCCGGGCAGGATCGCTTCGGCCATCTGCGGAGGTGCAAAGGCGGCACCGGAAATCGCGTTGGCTGCAC
>DOPG01000061.1 GCA_003513555.1 Rhodopirellula sp.
TTACCAGCTTCCTGGTTGTTTTTCTGCTGCTGTTTTCGTTTCTCTTCTAAAAAATCACGGATACGTTCGAAAGCTTCCCCATCGTGTTCGGGCCTCTGTTCGCTGCTTTGCCCGTTGTTACTATTTTGCTGTGAAGAAGCAGACGGATCGCCTGACTGTTGCTTGTCAGAATCGCTGGTTTGGCCACCCTGATTTTCAGGGTTTCTGCCTTCAGCGGCGTGACTGCCTTGGTCGTCATTATTTTGACTTTCGTTTCCTTTCGTGGTGTTACTTCCATTTTCTGTATTTTTGGAATCGCTGGTTTGATCACCTTGGTTTTCCGAATTTCCACCTCCATTGGAATTCTCATCGCCTTGATCTTCGTTACTGTTGTTTCCCTTTTCACTGCTGCTGGAGTTTTGACCCTTGTCGGATGTGTCGTTATCACTCGGTTCCGATTCCTGATCTCCTGGGGCTTGTCCGTTTCCACCCTGATCATTCTGCTGGTCAGAAGATTGTTCACCTCTCGAATTGCCTTGCTTGGAAGAGGAATCACCCCCTTCTTGGTCGCCGCTTTGGGTTTGAGCACCCTCTGGTCCGCCTGATCCGCCGCTCCCCTGTTGCTGCTCGCCCTTTGACTGTTCGTCACCTTGTTGGTCAGAGTCTTGATGGTCGCTTGCGGGGCGATTATCCGGTTCCGAGAGACCGCCAGCATTTGGATCGTCTGGTTCTGGTAATCTTGATGCGGCAGTGATTTTGATTTCGATTGGATCGCTTCGGGTGACGTTCGGCTTAAGTTTGACGGTTTCATCACTCGCGCGATTATCCGTTGCTACAGCAACGATCTTCACGGACGATCCAATGGGCAGATTATGTTCAGCGGGGCGAAAGCGATATTCAGAGACCTGATTGCCTTTCTGGCCAGAGATATGGCTCCACAGAACTGGCTTAGCGATGAGGTTCAGGCTGGTTCGAATTTCCAGTTGTACATGCTTCAGTCCATAATCTGGATCTGACGCATGCACCTCGATGACCTGTTGCGCATCGATCGGAACCTCTTTGGGTGACTGAAATGGCATTGTGATCGAAACTTCCGGTGGCAAATCGGACACGATGCGAATCGGATAAACGATCGGCTCGGAGTTTCTTTGGCCGGTCGAGTCATGGACCACAATCCGATAACTGTCCTGCTCAACGGCGGCAGAGCGACCTGCTGCCGTGCGAAGCGTAAAGGCGAAACTAAGTGTGGTTCCATCTTCGCTGATTATTAATTCTTTCGCACCCGCGGTGGCTTGCAAACGATCGCCACGCAGACGCGGATTGAATTCAATGCGTGCCTTCGTGATTGGGCGATTAGTGGTTGCCAAAATTCTTACCTGTGTCCCCACGAGCCCAGCAATGCTTCCGCTGCTGCTGGTGTGAGGTGATTCGCCTGTGTATTTCGGTGGCTGATACTTGACGGATTCCAAAGCGACCACTGGTAAATCTTGTACTCGCAACCGGAACGGTCCCGCTGTCGCGTCACCCGCGGTGATTGTGTACGGGACAACACCTCTAGCTGTGTGAGGCAACTGTAGCTGACCGACGAATCGATTTGAGTCAGGATCGAGTGTGAGTTCCAGTTCTTCCCGACCCGAGGGTAAATCCCATTGGCATTTGACTGACTCTTCAGCGCGAAGTCCGAAGATAGTCGCAGCAATGTCGACGTCGCGGCCAGCGACCGCTTCAATATCATCACCGGGTAAAACATCACTGATGGTGACCCGGTGAGCAGGTGAAATGTTTGCTACAGGAACAGCAAGCCTTTGGACTGACTGCCACGCATTCTTGGGCGATACAACGGAGTATCCCAACAGAATTGCAAACGCCACCGCGGTGGCGATCCACCAACGAAAGTTTCCGACCGCTTCCTCGGGTATTTCGTTGTGGTTCTTCAAGCGGCCCGCAGTGAGTGAGCCCATCGACCGCACGACCCGAGTTTGTAAGTCACTTTTTTGACCTTCTTGTCTCAACGTCACATAGCTAGTCAAAGAATGACGTAGTTCAGGTAGATTGCGTTCCAAAGCTCGGGCAGCATAGTCCGGGCATACGGTGCTACCGAACAGAGGAAGCACTCG
Organism: Rhodopirellula sp.; assembly: GCA_003513555.1. Taxonomy (GTDB): domain Bacteria; phylum Planctomycetota; class Planctomycetia; order Pirellulales; family Pirellulaceae; genus Rubripirellula. Next base: position 2,097 of record DOPG01000061.1, read on the forward strand.
TCGTTTAACATACCAGCTGGCCAGACCAAGCAAACCAAGGAATACGATGCACCGCACTGCGACATTTGGTGAGTAGACCCACTGGTCGATTACCAGCCAAGCGAAGACAGCAACAATTGAAGTGATGACCAGTTTTAGTCCGGTTCGTACCAACTCAGCCCACCAAAGTGATCGACGTGCATCATCGATCCGTTCGTTAATCAGTTGATCAGCACCATTCGATTTGTTTTGCGGCCCGCGAGCCGGTGATGGGGGTGCTGGAGGTGGTGGTGCGATAGTGGCCATGGCTGATTGCCAGAGAGACGGAAGAAAACTAGACCTTCTATTATAGGCTCAGTCGAACTGACCTCTTTTCACTCTTGCCCTTATTCTTAAAACAAACCCGTTTTACTCCGCTGTCGCCGTGCAAAGGGTAATAAGGCATCATTGTCGAACGGGGGAATTGCAAGGATCTGTTGATGCGGTTTAAATCGCTAATGTGATCAAAAAGACCTTTGTCGACGTTTTGGTGTGCAAATTCGAGCTTCAGTGTGGTTATTTGCCCCACAAGTAATTCGCCGCTATGGTACACTTCTGAGAACTTTATCCCCATCCTCGCAATCGATATCATCCATGAGATATGCATTCCGTTTGGCAGAGTTACTCGGTCACACTCCAGACCGCCGGAAACGTCCCGGTACGATTAAATCGATCGTCGAACACACCGGTTTGGACCGCCACCAAGTCGCCTCGTTGCTGAAAAATGAGGCCAAGTACATTCCACTGGATGCACTCTCGCGAATTTGCGACTACTTGATTGACCACGGCTATGCCAGCGCAGACCAGCTGCCCGGAGCTTTGTTTGCTGTTAACGCAGAGAATTTCTGGGAATTGTTGGCTCGACGTGGTGAGATCGAGATTGTGCTTGGCGTTCGTGAAAATCCAGCAACCCAGTCCCCGGATAGTGCCACGGTAGTTGCCAGCGATGCAGTTTTGTTCGGTGAGCTCCTGAACGGTGTTTCCACGTTGGGCGGAGCAGCCAAGCACCAGGGGTCATCCGATGACGATGATGGAAAAAAATTGACGGTGCCGATGCCGGATCGCATCCAACAATCGTTGGTTTGGAGTCCTGGTGAAGTTTCCTTGGAAGACGCGCGAGGTCGTGCGACTGAAGTGTTTGATGGCTTCGTCGATGCACAGGGAGATCGCGGGATGGTTTGTATAGGTAGTGTGAAAAGTAATCCAGTGGTCGAGCTACTATTTGCAGATGCATTCGGCTGCACTCCGTTTGTAACCGAGGACGATGTGGATGATGTTTCGGCACGTTCCTGTCCTTTCTTTTTACGTTACCGAGATAGCGACCCTCAGCCAGGCGGAGCTTCTGCTGGGCTGCGGCTCAGTAAGAACGAAGATGCTCCAGAGCCTGGGTTTTATTATGAGAATGATGATGGAACCTGGTCTTATGCCGGCGGTGAAAACAAAGACACAGCGCTCGTCTTCTACCTGTTCCGTGAAGCACTCGGCAGGCTGGACATGGTTCTAAGTGGATTTTCGGGTCGTGCCACTCGATTGTTGGCCAAGACTTTGGCGATTCGTGGAGAAGAATTCTGGCCACCTGTTTATGAGGAAGGTGGCGTGCAGATCGGTGCCTACCTGGTTCAGTATGACAACACGGACACTCAGCCAAGTCGAGACGATTTGTTGTTCAACCCGGGGGGAGCTGCTGAGATTATGCCGTTGTCACGGGAAGCAATTGCAAAACGCATCGCCCGCCGCTAACGCAGCGGTGCGCTCGAACTGGCTTCAAGGGCAAATAGTGCGTGGTCGCCTCACTGATAGCTTGCGACAGCCTTCTCATGGTGCTGGTGTTGGCTGCTTCTCAGGTAATGACCAGTTCTCATCAAAAAAGCCTTGTGCGATGACTTCGCCTGCAAATATTGCATCGTCTTTCGAGTCGATGCCAAGAATAGCCCAGTCTGGCAACATGGGAATTTGTCGGGAATTGCTGACATTTGAAAATTCCCGGTAAGTCATGCCGCTATTAATCACAACATAGCGTTTTGGGTTGCGAGGGTTCGGAAAGCAAAATGCTGGCACACACTTACCAGATTCAAATTTGCGGCTACCAACTGCCAACGTGTCCTTAGTCCACTGGATGGGCAACTTGGCGGCAATGCTTCGAAGGTATTCGTTGCTGTGAAAGTCACCAAAGCAAATCAAGTGATTGCTCTTGATTTGTTCTTCTGTGACTTCCTTGTCGAGCACGACATTCACGTCTCCCCGC
>DOPG01000327.1 GCA_003513555.1 Rhodopirellula sp.
GTCAATGAAGGTAGCACTGTTGTGCATCAGGCGATGAGTACGTTGTGTCATTCCCTGTTTGCATCGAATGAGTTTTTGTATGTGGAATAGATTCAGGTTGATTGGCAACATCCAGTTTTGTTTCCGGCAGAACCCGCTGGGAAAGGCGGTGAATCGATGATTTACTCACGGCGCGCATTTCTGCGACAGCAGGCGATGGGGGTGGGTTCGCTTGCCTTGGCGTGGTTATTGCAGCAGGAAAATGCATCAGCAAAGTTGAAGAAAATCTCGGCTCAATCGGAGATTCTGGACCTTCAGCCAAAAGCACCTCATCATCAGCCCAAAGCAAAGGCGATGATCTCGCTGTTTCAGCATGGGGGGCCGTCCCACATGGATTTGACGGACCCCAAACCTGAACTTACCCGATTTGATGGAACAGACTACAAGGAAGACATTGCCTATAGTTTTGCCAACGAAGCAAGCAAGAAATTAATGGGGACGCGATGGAAGTTTTCCAAGCATGGAGAGTGCGGTACAGAGTTTTCTGAATTGCTTCCGCAAACGGCGAGTATCGCGGACGATATCTGTCTGATACGAAGCATGCATACGGGGGCCAATGGGCATGAGGTCTCCATTCGATATTTCCACGGAGGAATTCCGGGCGTGCTTGGCAGAGCGCATTTTGCTTCATGGCTGCTTTACGGGTTAGGCTCGGAAACCCAGGACCTTCCCGCTTACATGGTGTTGACTGATCCCGGGGGGCATCCGGTTGATGGGGTCAATAACTGGTCCAGCGGTTTCATGCCGGCTATGTATCAGGGGACGGTTGTTCGTCCCAAGGAACCGCGGATTCTGAATTTGCAGGCACCATCACACTTACGTGGCCGCCCTCAAAAGCAAGGTCTTGATTTCCTGCAGGCTTTGAATCGACGCCATGCGAATCGCTTCCCCGGTGCAGATGATTTGGAAGCCAGGATTGCGAGTTACGAACTTGCGGCACGAATGCAGACCTCGGCTCACGAGGCTTTGGATATTTCAAGAGAAACCAAGGCCACACATGAAATGTACGGACTGAATGATGAAACGACACGTGAATATGGAACGCGTTGTTTGATCGCACGGCGACTCGTGGAGCGAGGGGTGCGTTTCGTTCAATTGTTTCTGGCAGGGCAACCATGGGACAATCACAACAATCTTGGCACAACGTTGCCAAGTGTGTGCCGACGAACTGACAAACCATCGGCGGCCCTGGTGAAGGATCTCAAGCAGCGGGGCATGCTTGATGAAGTCATTGTCCACTGGGGTGGTGAAATTGGTCGTTTACCAGTCACTCAAAATCAGGGTGCACCTGAGAAACATGGGCGCGATCATAACGGGCAGGGTTTCAGTATCTGGCTGGCAGGAGGTGGGATCAAGCCGGGGATGGTCCATGGAGCGACAGATGATTTTGGACACCGTGCAGTCGAGGGTATTGTGACGCCTAACGATTATCAAGCGACGCTAATGCATCTATTCGGGTTGCAGTGGGACAAACTTGTATTTGATCATTCGGGCCGCGAAGAAATCATCACCGCTGGAAGAAATGCAAAGGTGGTGACTGAGGTTTTGAGTTGAACATGACGGCATGAGTGCCGAGGCCAGTTCATGGTTGGGCGATGCGATCATGGCTGGGCGATGAATTGAAACGAGTACAAGTCGCCGTCGCGAATTGCAAATTTCAGTTGCACGGGTCGGTCGGCCAGCACTTGCAATTCCGGGTTGTTTTTCCAGACAACCTTTTGTGAAATCGAGTCTCCCGTGCACGGTTCACAATCCTTCAGGGAGAAGCCCGGAATCGGCTTGCCATCGAGATCCTGAATTTCCACCGTGATGGATCCGGTATCCGCGGTCACCAGATTCAGTTCCAACGCATTCCCTTGGAAGGTCAGAGGTCGCGTTGTGAGGTGTCCTTTGGTTTCTGCCGCATGCGCCGAAACAAATCCATCGACTCGGTAACTGAATCGTCGAACACGACTGTCTGGACCTGTATAGTAAGCCTCGGTTGCATACACCGAATACTCGCGCTGGTTTCCGGGTAGTTGCACCAGTCCCCATGTCATGTAATTACTGCGATTTCCCCGGCGATCCTTGGGCGCTGTTTCAGGGATCACGGGTTCAGCCCATCGCTTGAAGTGAAGACCGTCTCGACTTGTCATCAGAATGGGTTCGACACGCTGGCCTTGATTGGGCAGGTAGCGTGTCGGGAATCCAATGAAAAAATGTGGGGCTCGTGGATATCGTTGTATGGCGTTGGTGTAGAGATGTTCTTTTCTGGCATCATCATATTGCAGCCCAACTGGCTTGGTCCAATTCAGGAAGTCATTTGACGTACACACCATGATGTCGCGAACGCCCTGATTGAACCAGCGGTGATAATCGCAGTATTGTTTTTGGATCGGATCATAGAAAGCCAGATTCTGTGAATCGAAAGCTCCTTCTGTGATCACAGGTGTGTCCTGCATCAACTTCCAGTGCAGACCATCAGCTGATTGAAACGCAAACAATCCATGTTTGGAAGATCTGTCTCCGGGTCTCAACGAACGCCCGCGGCCCAACGCCTTGTACTTTGCCTCCGGTTTACACTTGGGATTGGTATCTTTGAACGGTGTGAAGTTGTGAGTACCCACTCCATTCCAAACGATATTGTTGGCAGTGGATCCGCCGAATTCACAAATCCCAAGTTCGGGCTTCTGCCAATGAATCCCATCCGTGCTTTCGGCATAACAGACAACTTCAGGGTGTGTTGCCCGTTTT
>DOPG01000025.1 GCA_003513555.1 Rhodopirellula sp.
GCTAATACTTCGGTCGTCGAATCGAGTTTGTCCAAAGTGATGGATTCACCTCCGACAGTGATCTTGTCAGCATCTTTGTTACGAAGACGAAAAAACTTCATGCCTCTTCTTCGTACGTCGTCGAGTTCGTTTTCAATCTCAGCCAATGTTGCTACAAAGATTTTTTTCTCTTGATATTCCACCCATCGGCCACGGACCTGATCAAAGCGGTAACGCTTTTTCGACTCCTTGCAGTCGACCATGTGATCATGAAAAAGATCGTAATGGCCACTACACTTCCATACCTGTGGATGCATGATGATTGTGCAGTCCAAACCCACCATTTCAAAGTTACTGGGGGCAGCGTCAGGCTTAAGTAATTCATTGTGGCCGGCAATCATGTCCTGCCACCAGGCTTCCTTGAGGTTGCGTTTAAGCTCAACACCCAATGGCCCGTAGTCCCAGCACCCCTGCACACCGCCATATATCTCGCTGGATTGAAACAGAAAGCCACGTCGCTTGCAGAGCGACACAATTTTTTCCATCGACTTCATAATGATTCAGTGGTTGAGCTTGGGTGAAGCTGGTGCGGCGATAATTTCCGCAAACTGTAGAGGTTTTGAAGCTGCCTTCGTAGGCCAGCAGGCGGAACGAAGATAAGTTTCGAGACTTGGTTTTTGTCGGTTTGATCGAGGGTGAATCTCAAACGCCCTTTCCGGTCAGGATTGAGACAGATTTGAGATTTCTCAGTTTGTCAGCAGTGCCCACAGCATCAGAGCTGCGGGCATCAAGTAAAGTCCCCTAGTACCTGTTCAAAAAGCCACCGCCATAGGCAGGGGCAGCAATTTGTGTTTGACCGGGTGGTGTCGCGGTTTGAGCATTCCCGCTGATTTGGTGGTTCAGCTTGGCGACTTCAGCAGCGGCCATCGGTTGGGCAGGATTGATGGCAAGACTCTGCTGATAGTTTTGCAGAGCTTGCGGCAGGTCACCGGACTCCTGACGCAGTCTTGCGAGTGCTAGCCAAGCCCGTGGGTTATTTGCGTCTTTTTGAACGGCATCTTCAAGATATTTCATCGCCGTCTCGGGATCGTTGGTTTCCTCGTAAAGCCGAGCCAATTCGATTCGGGCTTCCGCGCTAGCCGGATTCTGGGTCGCCCAGTTTTTCATCAGAGCAAAGGCACGGTCGTTGCGGCCTGTATCAACGAGCAGAACGGCCAAACCTCGATGACACTCGAGGTGGTTTGGGTCGTGGTCGAGGCATTGGTTGTAGAGAGACTCAGCTTGGGTCAGCATCCCTTGGTCGCCGCGTTGATTCCCCAGACGGTGGGTAGTGGCCGCAAGGTTGTAGTAACCGTCAGCGTTTTGCGGATCGGTAGCAATTACCTTTTGGAATCGTTGCAAGGCTGCCGTGTATTGCCCTTGCTCATACAGCTGGGTGCCGGTTGTATTGTGTCCACTGGCTGCCCATTGGCACCCTAAGGCTGTTAACAGCAAGGTTGCGGGCAAGACATTGACAAAAATTCTGAAAGGCGCGCGGATCTGTGCTCGATTCACCCATCGGCAGCCGAAGGTATTAAGTGAGCCGGAGGTTCGTTGACGAACTAGGTTCTGCAGGGCCATTTTTCGTGTCTTCCTGACGCGGGTGGCAGTCGTGCACCTAAAAATAGTGATTTTTTGTTCACTCTTTTGGGGTGCGTTTCATCCGATTTCAAGGGTCGATAGCGTTTGGACGTTATCAACCCTGCGTCAAACCTTGCAAGACCGGAACTTTTACCCCGAGTCCTCCGTCAAACACGGCTGGAGCGAGGTATTGCCCGAATACCACATACAATCGCGCCAAACTGACCTAAACCTAGTACCACAGACGATTTCTGTTGCTTAATCACACTGTCTAACTACACTCCGAAGCTGGTTTCGGCTCCGGAATCCGTTAACTAATTTGATGATGTAATGATCGTCTTTTTCGAATAAATATCCCGTTGGACGCCTTTTGGTGCCCCGCAGGACCCGAATTTTATAAAGAGGCAACTCCACCGCGCAGGGATGGCAGTGGGGATGTTTAACACGATTGCCAATTGAATTTGGCACCTTGAATACAGAGGCTGCTTGATGACTCTCCGTGACTCGAGTGTTCGCAATGTTCTCCGCAAAGGCGACCGCAAATCCAGCGGGCGGCTTCGTGATAAGCGTCGTCGTATGGAACGACGTCTATTGTCGGAATCGCTGGAACAACGGCAACTGCTGGCAGGTCCAGAGGTTTCCGGGATCCAACCCAGTGAGGGCGCACTGCTAAACGAAGGCACCGTTCTGAACGTTTCACCGCGCGAACTGGTCTTCCAGTTTGATGACGATGCCAATTTGGATCAGAGCACCTTATCTGCCATTCGGATCACGCAAGCCGGGGACGGAGGTGCGTTCGACTCAGCAACTGCGATCAGCGACTTGGGTACTCAGAACGCACTCAGTGTCGAGTTTCGAGCGGTGGCAACAGGTGTCGTCGGTAACGGGATTAGGGTCGAGTTCACTTCCAATCCGCTATCTCTGGTTACCACCCCTGTCATCACGGTTACTGACGCTGCTACTGATCCTGTTGTTGCAATCCAAGTCAGTAGCAATCCTGCTGCTGAGACAACAATGCAGGACCTGATTTCGTCAGTTGGTAACGACGCTTCTGCTTCGGCCTTGATCGAAGTGATTCAAGTGACAGGGTCTTCGCTGTCGCCATTCGGACAACAGATTGGTAGCGGGCTGAATCTGACTCTTGAAGGAGCGAATTCGGCTGAGGCGGTAACCGACTTTGGAACCAACGGTGAGGTGCAAGTTCGTTTTGTCTCGACGACGCCAGGCCCAAGTGGTTTGGGAACCGAGCTGATTTTCGAGCAGCGTAACTTTGGGGGGCCTGCGTCTCCCGTGATTGTTGTGAATGGAAGTTCGATTCGTGTGCAGCTCAACAGCACTCCCGGAAACGAAACAACAGCTCAAGCATTTGTTACGTCGATCAGTAATGATCCAGCCGCTAGTCAGTTGGTGTCAGCTTCGTTGCAGCAGGGTAACGAGCAAGCTTTGATTGGTGGTTCGCTGGCGTTGCCTGGGGTGCTGACCCTGACGGGCGTTGCCGATCTCGCTGTTGAGCCAGGTTATATCGGCTTTGGTAATTCGTCGCGAGAAGTTGTTTTTCGATTCGCGGAGCCACTTGGCGACGATCTTTATCAGATTGATATTACTGGTAGCGGTGCAGGAGCATTGCGCAACCTTGATGGTGAGCTATTTCAGGGTGGTGTCGACTTCAGCCAGCAGTTCAGTGTGAATCTTGGGCCGAAGGTGGCTGCTGTTGTCCCGGAACCCGTCAAGCGGGCGGCCAATGGTGACTTAGAACCGTCTGTCGGCAAGATTGAAATCTACTTCAATAATGACAAACTTGATCCAGTTCGCGCAGTTGATCCAAGTTTCTATGCACTGATTTTTACGCGCGACACGGTCAACAATACGGACGACGTTCTCATTTCGCCTGATAGCGTCACTTACAGTAGCACCACCAATGTGGTGACTCTCGATTTTGGTAGTCCGCTTTCGCGGATAGTACACCCGAGTGATCCTGCAGTTGGATTCTTGACTGGTGCTGCCAGATTGCGCGTGGGCTCCGATCTCGTGGCTGATCCCGGGGCAACTGATGAAGCGCCCTACGTAGCACCATTGGAATTTAGCCTAGATCCCGAGACCGAGGATCCTGGTGATTCCTTCGCGACAGCTTTCGATGTTTCTACGCTGCTGCCCGGTCCTGTCAGTTCAACAACAACGACTTCCGTTCGCCTTACAAGCGAAATTGTGAACACAACACCGTTTGAATTGGACTTGCCTGGGCCCGATGTGGATGGTGTGCGAGAGATTCGTGAAGATGATCCGTCTCGATTGGAACGCACTGTACCTTTGGATTATCTTCGCAACGGCGCTGACGCTGTTGATGGCATCTCAGTCATGCAGTACGACTTCGTGTCTTCTTGGCTCGGTGATGATCCAACCTCACCTGGAATTGAGGAAGATCGTACCTATTTTAGTGTGATCAGTGAGCAGCAAAAAGAACGGATTCGTGAGGTGATGACCCAGTACAGCGAGTACTTGGGGATCAGCTTCATCGAGGTCGAGGGTGCGCCTACTAGCGAAGCATTCATGTCGATCGCTGTGGGTGACCTCTACGGTGCTGATGAAACGGCGACTAGCGGTGATGGCGGTTTGGCGGTTGCAACACGCGATCGCAATGGTGATGGCATTGATGATCTTGCCGTCATGGATTTTCAGGATTTTGATGAGTCCATCGACGATGCGTTTGGTGGTGAGTTTTTCCGTGGAGGCATGTTTGCGGTGGGGCAATTGCTCGGCTACGGCTATGCCGATGATCTGCCTCAACCAGTGACCCAAAGTTCTGATTTTATATTCAGCCCGGGCACAGACAATGAAGCGGCCTTCCCGAGTGTTGCTGATATCGTTCATGGCCAGTACTTGTATCGGCCTGACAGTACGGATATCGATTTGTATCGTTTCGACTTGCCAGCCAGTGGTTCGCTCTCGGTGGAAACCATTGCAGAGCGACTTGGTGACCCCAGTTTGCTTGATTCTGTGATTCGAGTCTATCGCCTCGGGGTTGATGGAGCTTTTGAAGAATTTGCGTCGAATGATGACTACTTCAGCAACGACTCGTTGGTCGATCTGGAAGTAAACGCGGGCACCTACATGATTGGTGTCAGTGCCCGTGGGAACGCTAATTACGACCCGACTATTGAGGGAACCGGATTTGGTGGTCTGACCGAGGGCGGTTACGAATTGTTGCTGGATTTCCGTCCCAATCTGTCCAACGGATTGACCGACACAACAGGGGTTGCGCTCGATGGTGATGGCGATGGGCGACCCGGAGATGTCTTTAATTTCTGGTTCGTTCCAAGCGATGTTAACGACACACTCTATGTGGATAAGGCTGCGACTTCGGCATCGGGTAATCCCGGCACCGTGAACAATCCGTTCCGGGAAATTGACCAAGCTATTGCTGCTGCGACTGAGGGCACGACTATCCGTGTTCTTGGCAATGGTGGTGTTGATGGTCAGATGGAAACGGTCGGAGATAACTACAGCTATCAGATCGGATATACGAGTAATGGTATGCCGTTACCTGATGGGACGACCTTAGATGTTCCAAAAGGTGTTCGGTTAATACTCGATTCCGGTGCCATTTTGAAAATGAGCCGAAGTAGGCTTGGTGTTGGTAGTGCCTCACTTGAAGATCAAAGTGGTGCTTCTTTGCAAGTGTTGGGAACACCCTCCATCATCACGTCCGAGGGTTTACCAGCTCGTGATGAATTCAACGCAGTCATTCCTGGAAGTGTATTCCTGACAAGCATTAATGATGATTCGATTGGAAATGGAAATGCAACAGGCTCGAACCCTATCGCCGGAGAATGGGGAGGCATCGATTTCCGAGGGGATTTGGATAGTCAGGATGAAGCACGGCTTAATCTCGAAGACGAAGGAATTTTCCTCAATCATCTTCAACACGCTGACATTCGCTACGGTGGTGGCCAGGTATTGATTGGTGGACAGTCGGTTGTGGTGTCGCCGATCGACATGGCAGTCACGCGACCAACGATTATCAATTCATCTGTTACTGAAAGCGCAGATGCTGCGATCGCTGCAACGCCTGATACGTTTACTGAGACTCGCTTTACCGATCCTTCATATCAGTCCGGCGGTGCGTTCAGCCCGGACTACGATCGCGTTGGTCCGCATGTATGGGGGAATACCGTTGTAGATAATACGATCAACGGGATGTTTATTCGCGTTCGGACACGCGCCGGCGATGTGCTTGAGACGATCTCAACTTCGGCTCGTTTTGATGATGGTGATATTCCGATTGTGCTGACGGAGACGCTTCAGATCGAGGGTACGCCTGGCGGTCCAGTGCTTCAATCTACAGCACCCTCGTCCTTACTCGTTCGCTTGAGTGATACCCCGGTAGGTGATGTTCCTGCCGGTACCTATCAGTATCGCATTACGAACGTAGATTCATCAGGTTTAGAGTCAGCTTCCAGTTTGCCAACCGTTTCAATTGACTTGTCTAGCACTGCAGGAATCCAATTGGACCAGTTGCCTTCAGTCGGCAGTGGAAGTGGGTATGTTGGAAGAAGGCTCTACCGTGCTGAGGTGGTAGGAAGCCTCGTTGGTGATTACTTGCTCGTCCAGGAATTGAACGCGACAGATACCGTCGCGGTCGATCGGGCAGCTGCTGGTACCACTGTGTTATCGATCGAGGATAGCGTTCTGCGAAGTCGCTTCGATGCGAGCTTGACGATTGATCCCGGAACGGTGGTTAAGATCGACGGCTCACGAATTGAAGCTCGGTTTGGTGGCAACTTGATCGCTGAGGGCAGCCCAGGTCTCCCCGTGGTGTTCACCTCGCTCGAAGATCAACGGTACGGCGGAGGCGGGACGTTTAATACGAATGACCGTCCTGAAGAGGCGACTTTGTCGCCTGGCGACTGGGGTGGAATCTACGTCGGGCATGCGGGTTCAGCCAGCATTGATCAAGCGGTTATTGCTGGTGCTGGCGGTACGACGCGGATTGAGGGCGGATTTGCCTCTTTCAATGCCATTGAGGTCCAGCAAGCCGACTTGCGTCTTGCCAATACGCGGCTTGAACTGAATGCCGATGGGCGTGCACAACCCAATGGAGATCGAGTGGGTCGTGCTGACAACGGGGACGCAACGGTATTTGTGCGGGCAGCGCAGCCAATTATTGTCAATAATGAATTTATCAATAACGATGCCGCGGCCATTTCCGTCGATATCAATTCATTTTCTGCGTCAGAGGTTTTTGATGCCGGACGAGCAACGGGTGAAATTGACGCGACTGTTGTTGTGGGCAACTCAGGTCCTCTGATTGAGGGAAATGAGATTCAGGACAATGAACTGAATGGCATGGTTGTTCGCGGTGGGCAATTGGCAACTTTGGGCGTGATGGATGATGTGGATATCGTTCATGTGGTACGGGATGCGATCGAGGTTCCAAATAAACACATTTTCGGTGGCTTGCGACTTGAAAGTGACGCTCGTGGGAGCCTCATTGTCAAGTTTGAAAGTGATGAGAATGAAAATGCTGGGCTTGTCATCGGTGGCTCCTTGTTGAGTGGCGATGATGAGTTCCGGGATATTTCTGATCGAATTGGTGGTAGCTTGCAACTACTTGGGCACCCTGATTTCCCTGTGGTGCTTACGACTTTGGCGGATGACACTGTCGGTGCAGGATTTACGTTGGATGGTAGGGCGCAACGTGATACCAACGGTGATGGTATTGCGTTTGATGATTTGGCTAACCAGGGAGTTGGTGGACTTCCTACTCTGCCTACCGGTCCTGAGGTCAATCGAGGACTGACGATCGACAATGATGTCGACATTAATTTGCCGGGTTATTTTGAGGCAACCATTGCGGACGGTGGTGATGTTGGAGGTTCGGGTGTAACTGTCGAGGACCTCTCGACAAGTACCATCTTGCTGAATCAGGATTACATCTTTGCCTACAACACATTTGTTACAACTGCGACGGGTGTTGAGAGGCTTAGTGCAACGACCATCACCCAACCTGCAATTTTGGTTGCCGATGATGTTGTTGAGAGTCAGGGTACATTTGCGGGACCAAACGGTCTCGTATCTTGGACTGCGACTTCATCGTTTGAGAACGGCGTCAGCCGTTTGGTGACTACTCTCGACTTTGATAGTGGGCAAACAACTCTGGGTGATATCCAAGTGGTTTCCTATCTTGATGAGGACGTTGAGGGTGTTTCCGATGACATCCTTGTTACGACAGGAATTCCAGGATCCGATGGGTTTAGAGCGTTCACGCTTGACTCATTAAGAAGGATTGGATTCTCTCAGGGTGGGCACTACATCGAGGATGGAATCAACCTCGTCAACGCAACTTTTACCGGTTGGGCGGCAGATCAGTTCCCGGAGCTTCAAACCGCAATCGCCGCTGGAACGCAGACCTACAGCATTGCAGGTGAGATCGATCTTGATGATCTGCCGGCGAGTGCAGACCCAGTTTTTGGTCAGCAATTTGGACCGAATGATGTAACCACCGCTTTTGCGTGGAATACGGATGTTATCTCCACCACTGCACGGGTTACCACTTTTCTCGAGTTGTTATCACGTGACCCGGCCGTAGCACCACCACTGTTCGACTTCGAGGCGGGCCTATGGGATGGTGTCGTGGTGCGCGAAGGTGCTGACGATCGTAATGTTGCAGCATTCGCGGAAAGTGAGCCTGTTCGTTCTGGATTTGTTGACACAAACGCGATTCCAGCACAGTCGCAGTTCCTCGGTGAAATTGCACCGAATCTTCAGTCAGGCGATGAAAATCGACGTCTTGGCTTCATCGTGAATGGTTCGGTGGCTCAACGCGATGACCTTGATGTCTATTCATTCGTGGCAGAGAGTGGAACGGAAGTTTTCCTCGATATTGACATGACGGGCAATCAGCTCGACTCTGTGATTGAACTCATTGATGTCAATGGCTCTGTGCTGGCTTCTTCCAATGATTCGATTCTCGCTGAGACAAATGAGGCCGCTGTTTATACAGACCCATCCATCGCATCTGATGCGGCTCAGCAGCTATCTGTGGTAAGTCAACCGTTACCAGTTCAACAAGTAACGATTGATCAAGCGATTGCGGATGCAACCGAGGGAGAACTACTGCTGATACTCTCTGGCTTTGAAGATGCAGTGCCTGTTTCCGTAGAAGACTTCCAAATCAATCCTTCAGCGGCCGTGCAAGCGGCGCTGGTTGCAACCTATCCCGATGAGTTGGGCACAACCATCTGCACTTTGTTAGAACGGGAAACAACAGGTGATTTTGTAATTCAACTGCAATTCGATGATCAGCAGTTTACCGCTGATACGTTGCCACAGATTACGGTCGATGGCAGTAGTGTCGTCGGTGCTATTGTCACGGGTAGTGCTGCCGAAACACTGTTGCTTTCGCAGTTGCAGGATGACTACAGCACGAATGTGCGGGATGCTGGCTTCCGAGTGCGTTTGCCAGGAGAGCTGGGTACGCGAAATCTTTACCATGTGCGTGTGCGAAGTAGTAACACTACGAATCCTCTTGATTTCGTAACTCTGAATGATCCATCGAAGGTTCGCGATGGATTGACATTCGGCAGTTATGAGATGCAAATTCGCTTGCAAGAAGGAAATGAGCGAGCCGGAACGCAAATTCGTCTGTCGGATGTGCGTTTTGCAACAACCGGATTGCAAATCATCGGTCAGCCACTGCACTCTCCGCTGCTCGGCGAAGATCATGAAACTGCAGCGGATAATGACTCATTGGCTCAAGCCCAACCGTTGGGATTGCACAATGTTGCTGGTGATCTGGTTGCTGCGAGTGGACCCTTGCAAAGTGATCAACTCGCGAAGTCGTTTTCTGGAACGATCGACTCGGCAACGGACGTGGATTGGTACCGTTTCGATGTGACCTATGAGAACATCACGCGAGATAGTGCTGCACTTTATCTGTCGACCGTATTCGATCTTGATTATGCGAGTGGCTATGCTCGCGCGGATATGGCACTGTATGTGTTTAATGCACAAGGTCAGTTGGTTTTGATAGGTGGCGACAGCAACATCGCCGAAGATTTACCGGCGTCAGCTGGGGGCAACAGTACAGATGACCTGTCGCGAGGAAGTGCCGCTGTCGAAGACCCATTCATTGGTGCAGCAGAACTCGATGAAGGAACGTATTTCGTCGCGGTTTCAAATCAACAGCAAGTGCCGCAACCGCTTGACCAATTCTTTGATGCTAACAGTGTGAACCCTCTGCTGCGTCTCGAGCCGATTGACTCAGTCAAACGAATCGTTGAGGATCGCATCGGTTCTGTAGGTGGTGGTACTGGTGACAACACAGAAACCCCAGTTCTGTTTGACGATGCATCGGTTCAGGTACATTCGTTTGATGACACTCTGGTTTATGTAAATACGGCGACAGGACTGTTGCTGGTGAATCCTGCTACTGGCGTGCAGTACGGAACCGTGGGTGGGCTAGGTGAGCGAATCGATGATATTGCTTTCCGAGCTAACGGTGAATTGTTTGGCTATACAGAGAGTGGTGGTACCGACGATTCCACTGAATACGTGCGGATCGATACCGGTGACGGGGCACTCACTGTCATTGGTTTGACTGGGATGGAAACACGGCATCGCGGAACCGATCCAGAAGAGACGCTACTGACAGAAGTCAGCAATGATGGGTTCCAGGTAAACGCGATAAGTATTCGTGATTTCCTTGGTGCAGAGCGAGGATTCCTGGTAGGTGAACGTGCTGCTCCAGCACAACTGGGCTTGGACTATATCACAAATATTCTGTACGAGTTTGATGATGCGACTGGTGAGATTCTTGGCCAGACAGGGGATATTTCGATCTTCGATGCTGGAGCCGGTACTATTCCAAGAGAAATTGGGCAAATCAATACGGTTCCCAATAGTGTATTCGCCAACCAGCTAGGTATCACCAATGCCACCGAAGTGGGCAGTGATGGCGTGGCTGTTCCTAGCTTGGTGGATGGAGATTTCTTCACGCTATCGAACGTCACCGATTTCGTGACCTTTGAGTTCGATCAGTCGTACACACTTTTTGCAGATGACTCACAGCCAGTTCGTGATGGTGATGCTGTAATCGTGGATGGTGTGAAATTTGAGTTCGAAACAGCTCAACACCTCCAATTGTCCGAAGTTGCTCCAGCTGGTTTACTCAGCGAGGGAACCACCATCAGTATTGAGGATGCCGAAGGTATCACGACTTTTGAGTTTGTTCGATTGGGTGATCCAGCTGACGGTAACGTTGGAGTCACGATTGTCGATAACCTCGGCTTGCCGTTGGCAGTTGACGATATCACCAACGATCTTGTGAATCAGATCAACCTCAATCTGCCTGATCTCGCGGTTGTTGCTTTTGGTAACGAAGTGCACTTCAGCGAGCCACCAGTTGCTTTGAATACCCTTGGCCCGGGCGTCAGTATTCTTGGGTCCACTGGTTTGGCTGATCCCTCGGCAAAAGGTGTCTCCGTATCATCAACACTTGGCCAGGAGGAACTGATCACTGCCTTGGCAAATGCCATCCGAAATGAGGGCCTTGCCGTTTCTGCTAGTGGAGCACAGCTGAGCCTGCCTAATTCCGTTTCCCTGTCTGTCGTGCCTGACCCCGCTATTACGCCTTCAGCATTCACGATTACAGGGACCCCGGGCGTTGGAGCCGGTAATACCCCAATTGATTTGCTGCCGACGGACACTTTTGATGTGATCGCAAATCGCATCGCGGCCGCTGTTCAGCAAGCTAATGATGCAGGGGATTTGCCAAATGTTACCGCCGTTCCAAATGGCCGGTCCTTAACTATCCTCGGCGGATTTGTGGGTGATTCTTCTGGTAACCTGACGGCGGGTGGATTGCCTAATGGTGGAACAATTACCGGCGTGGAGCTTGTAAATGACCGACTATACGCAATCTCAGATGCGGGTGGACTGTACGAGGTCAGTGCTGCTGAATTGAGCGTTAGCACTGGCAATGAGCAGGTAGGTACTTATGTCGCGACAGCGACCGATTTGATCGGAATCAATTTTTCCGGTTTGCGAGCTGGGCCAGTGTCCGTTGCAGATGGTGCATTGAGTGACTTGTTGTTTGGTATCACCGATAACGGGGACATTCATGCCTTCAATGTTCGTGGCGAATTGCAGCCAATATTCTCGGGTGGTCGCTCGGTCGTTTCGACGGGAGTTGCGGGGGCGCTTGGGCTAGATTTCGCAACGGTGGACTTCAATCTTTGGCACACAACAGATACGCGTGGTGGCGATCAGGGTCATGGAATTGAAGCACTGCCAAACGGTTCACGCGATGCCGTCGCTGGGGGCACAAGCCTCGCGTTCAATTATGAGAATGCAACGTTCGGTGGGAACTTCCTGTCAGCCTCTGAGCAACCGACTGCTGAGCCGCGGACAGACGGAACTGCGGTAGCGAGTTCCTTCAATGTTCCAGGTGGCGCTCGTGGTGCGATCGAAACCAACCCCTTCAGTCTGCGGCAGTACGCTTCAGCTGACAAACCAACGCTTTACTACAACTACTTTGCAGCAAACGATGGCAACGATGATCGCCTTCGTGTCTATGTCATCACAGAAGATGGTGCTCAGCATCTGGTTACGTCCAATACATTGGTGCGTGGTGCTGATGTCGATGATGATGAGTTTGATGATCCAACCGAGGAAGGTCAGTACGACGATAATATCGACGTAGCGGTTCAGCAGGCCTTTGATAATACGGGATCGTGGCGACAGGCCAGGGTCGATCTTGGCAACTTCGCCGGTATGGAAAATCTGCAACTTCGAGTCGAGTATTCGACGGGCGGTACTGGCCTCAGTTCGTCAGATGCTCTTCGAGCAGTGAGCGGAAAGATTCTTGCGAATTCAGTCGATCCCGAATTCGTGATTGAGGGGGATCAGATAACAGCGGACGCAGAAAAGTTTGCCGTTCACCTAGCTCCAGCGGTTGCGGTGCCATCTGGAAGCCAGCTCGCTGCTCTGTATGCCGACCCGGCCGAGCTGGCGTTTGTAACGATTGATGGTCAGGAATACCTGTTGAATGATGGGACTCGAAGTGCGACCGGAGATCAGGTTGATATTGATCTGTTCGCCAACGCTGAGCCGGGAACCACTTTGGGGCAGTTAAGTGCTGCTGAAATTGCGGCGACTGTTACAGCGGCAATCAACGCTGACCTGCCGCCCAATCCAGTAGTCTCAGGCGTGGAGCTCTCTGACCCAGAAGACACGCCACCTGCGTTGGGACGCAACGACTTTCTGTATGAAGCAACCTCATTGCCGTACTCTGGTGGCAATTTGACGATTGAGGGTACCGGCCGGTTGGGAACGCTCAACGGTGTCGATCCACCAACCAACATTGACGATGTTGATCTGATGCGATTGACTGTGAAGGCCGGAACAGTGGTGGAAGTTGATCTTGATCTGCTTGCAGATGA
The DNA here is from genome assembly GCA_003513555.1 of Rhodopirellula sp. Lineage (GTDB taxonomy): Bacteria > Planctomycetota > Planctomycetia > Pirellulales > Pirellulaceae > Rubripirellula. The sequence continues at coordinate 13,038 of DOPG01000025.1, forward strand.
TCTTAGCCAAACGCCCATCGACTCCGTGATCAGGTTCTTTGACAGTCAAGGTTACGAGTTGACTGCAGTTCCAAACCCAGGAGAGGATAAAGTTCAAACGACTGCCGTTTCTGATGGGGTGATTTACATCGGCTTCAGCGGAGTCGGGAATGAAAATTATGATCCGCGGATTGAGGGCTCCGCCCTAGCTGGCCAGATGGGTACCTATTCGGCAACGATTAGCATGACATTGCCAAGTGTTTATCGGGCAGATGGAAACGTGATCGAATTTTCTGGCGGCCAACAATCGATCACAGTTTCGCAGCCCGGTTTGTTCAGCGTTGTGCAAAGCTCTTCGCTCGATGCGACTGAAGTATCGGTCAGTAGATTTATGACTGCTGCCGAAGTGGCCGGGGAAGTTCAACGAGCTATTGCGAATCGCTTCGTTGACGGAGAGGTCGATTTGCTGCCGACTTCAGGAGCCAGCGTTCGTCTACCTGCACTTCGCATCGTCGATGCTGGACCATTCCATTCGGAGAGTGATCGGTATGGGGAGCAGTTTGCCAGCGGAGCCATTGCTGGTACACGTGATAACGCTCATGAGGGAATTTATCTTGATGACTTTGTAATTGGGCTTGCAGAACGCGGTGAAGTGGCTAGCGGATCCAACGTTGTGGATACACCATTCACGACGGACCTGCGACCCTCTTTCTCCACGCCAGCTGATCCAACATCGGACTTGGTGACGGGGTCCTACAGCGTTGAGATTCGTGACGCCAGTGAGTATGTGAATTCACTCGAGAGTGAACAGTTCCGAGCATTTGATACCAATGATCGTTTGTCCGAATCAGTATCGATCACTGCTAAGGGTGCGGTCGAGATCAGCGATGGTGATACTTTCACTCTTTCTGATGGTCGCTCGGTCGTGGTCTTCGAGTTTGAGCAAGTTGAGCTGGGTAATGGTGTTGAGCCAGGTAGAGTTGCTGTACCGTTCACGCTTGAAAAACTGGACCTGCTTTCTGGATTCGAGCGAGCGGAAACTGCTGCTGAGGTAGCCCAAAATATCGTTTCAGCGATCAATAGAAGCGATGTTCAGGCTGTTTTCCAAATACCTGCTATGCTCGCTGCCGGTATTGATAGCTCAGGTGGGAATCGCATTGATCTAGTGGGTGATGTGATCGTTAGCAATGCGGACGGTGTACTTGCTTCGGTGGGTCAGAATCGTTTCCGTGGAGATGAGAATCGTGTTCGGGAAAGCCAGGGTGTGGTCCTTGTTGAGAATAGCCGCTTCCTCTTTAACGAAGACCACGGAATTGTGATAGACCATGGATTCACGGCAGAGGTCGATGGTCAGGCCACACCAGTGATTACACGATACCCTCGAAATCTGGTGGAGCTGAATACAGAGAATCTTGCCAGTGGCGTTGTTGTTCAGAGCAACGTACTTGCGTTTAATGATTTGGGGGGACTGAAAATTGTTGGGGTTCCACAGGGTACTGGAGAGACCTCACGAGATCCTGTCTGGTACGACCGTATTGTCAACAACACGATCATCGGTGGAGATATTTCTCCGGGTCGTACAGCACCACCCGAGTCGTTTAAAGGTGTTTTGTTCCCGTCGGGCGTTGTGTCCTTCGCGGATTCCGTCGTTGATTACGATCCGACAGCCGGTGGCGTGCCACCGATAACCATTCATCAGAATCCTGCCAACGCACTTGGCATTCCAGATGCCCCAGGAATTGGCGCTGAGCCGGATGTCGGGGACAAAACTGTTTCGCTAGGGTTTGGCGGATCGCTGACCTTGCAGTTTGTTGACAATCTGTTGGCAGGTAATGGTAATGCTCAGCCAGATCTGGTTGTCTTTGAGTCAGGTGAAATCGAGTCCGTTCTGGTTGAAATCAGTCGTGATGGTACGACATTCTTCGATGTCGGCGTTGTCGGCGGACTTGCCAATAGCTTGGATATTGACGCTTATGGTTTTGGTGTGCAGGACCGTTTTGCATTCGTAAGAGTTACCGATCTTCGGCAAGGTGATCCAAATAGCACCTCGGCAGGTGCTGATATTGATGCGATTGGAGCGATCAGTTCCGCTTCTGTCGAAGCCTACACTCCAAGCGGCATCGGCGTGGAATTGACTGGCAATGCAGCTCCTGTCTTGCTGAACAACATCATTTCCAACTCGGATGTCGGGATCGAATTGGATCCGACGAATGATATGCCACTGCTAGGTGGTAATTCCTACTACCGAAATACTCAGAATGTGACGACGGATGGCAGTGTAGGCCAGTTTGCTCAGGAACTGGCTGATGCTGAGGTGATCTTTGTTGGTGCTCCCACACTTGTATTTGCACCTGCTGCAAATGCATCGATTATTGACAGTTCCATCGATTCTCTTGAGGATCGCGCGAGTCTGACTGCTGTCAAAAATCCACTGGGGCTGCCCCCGTCGCCAATCATTGCTCCCCAGTTTGATGTGAACGGGCAGTTGCGGGTCGATGACCCCACTGTTCAAACTCCTAATGGACTTGGTGAATTTGTCTTCAAGGACAGAGGAGCATTTGATCGTGGTGATGTAGTGAAACCTCGAGTCATTCTGGTCACACCTGATGCTCCGAGCCTTGGGCCGGATGCGGGGGTTGCAGAAGTTACCGGCGATATCCCACTGTTCTTTGAAGCTCAATTTATCGACGGCATTGCTCCGGCGGATGTTGTTCCGGGAACCGGAATCGATGATTACAGTGTCTCCAGTCAGTCCGTGCTCTTGCTCAAGGATGGTGTCGCACAGGTCGAGGGAGTGGATTACCGATTTGGTTATCACCCTAGCACGAACGTCATTCGTTTGACCCCGATCGCAGGTGCGTGGGAGCCAGCATCCACTTACGTCATTCGAATGATTGACTCAACGGATGCCATTGTGAGTGCGAGTGCGGGCGATACTTACAGTGATGGCGAACGCCTGAACATCATCGAACTGGAAGGCAATACAACGACCTTCGAGTATGAAACCGGATTGACAATGAGTATCAATTCACTGGTGATTGATTTAGGCTTGGCAGATGGTCTCACCCTTGAAGTGTTTGACGGGGTTTCAACAGTCACCTTTGAACTTGATGACGACGATGTCACCAGCGGCCTCAATACTGCTATTGCTGTACCAAGCACCGTGGAAATTCTGGCAAGCTCAATTGCGAATGCCATCAATGACTCGAGTTTGAATATGTCGGCTATTGCAGTCGGCGAATCGGTTCAGTTGCTCGGCAATAATCCTCTTGCCAGCGTTACGCCAAGCAGTGCTCTGGTCTCCGTAAGAGGTGAAGTTGGAGTGTCATCCGGGTTTGGTTTGAGAATTCCGAATGATGGTGTTGATGTCTCTGATGCGTTGGAAGAAGGTCAGACCTTCAGTGTGCGTCAAGGCTCGCTCAACAATATTACCTTCGAATTCGACAGCGATAACAACGTGGAGAGCAATGATGCGGGTGTGCCAAATGTAGCTGTTCCATTCTCTGAGGTTTCGACTCTGGATAGCCTTGCGGACGCCATCGCTCTTGCGATTGGAGGAGAACCATTAGGATTGGATCCGTTCAATGTGGGGTCTGGGCGCATTACGCTCGGAGGCGATGCTAATTACTCACTCGACTTGAGTGATACCGTGTTGACCCAAATTGGCGTTCCTGGAGAAACAGCTAGTAATCCGATCGTCATTGAACTTGATTCGAGTGATGATGAGAATGCTCAGATAATTGCCGAAGCCATCGAGGCAGCAGCAATGCCAGGCGTTGTTGCTACCGTGGTCGATCGACAGATTTTCCTTGAAGGTACCGCTGGCGTAAGTGGTGTCGGTGCCGTCGAGATCATTCCTGTGCGTGACGAAGTTGGCAACCTGCTCCAAAGCAATCAAGCGGATGGTCGGACCGAATTGGTCATCTACGTGGGTGGAGGATACGACTACGGTGATGCACCAGCTCCCTATCTGACGAGCATGGCAGATGGCGGACCACGGCATGGCGTCGATCCAAGCTTTGCTCTGTCACCGGTCGGAAGTGAGCGTGCGATTACGGCTGATAGTCAGCCTCGTCTGGATAACCTTGATGAAGATAATGGTGTGACTGCGACCGCAGCAATCGTCGCAGGATTCACTGCAAACTTTCAAGTTTCGATTACCAACGACGACAATCGTGATTTCTACCTCGATGCATGGTTCGATTGGGACCAAAGCGGGACGTTCGATCTCGATGAGTTGAAGCGATACGGCTCCGTCAGCGAGCCCGGTATCATACCGATCGCAGCAGGTGATACGACTATCGGTATCTCGATTCCCAGTGATACCGAGGTTGGTGAAATCTTCTCACGCTTCCGATTGAGTGAGGTTGCTGGGCTCGGGCCTAATGGTGATGCTGCATCTGGTGAAGTGGAAGATTGGGCCTTTGTGGTCGAAGCCAATCCATTCCAGAATCCGGTTTCACCCACCGACGTGAATAACTCGGGAGCTACGACACCGATCGATGGGTTGCAGATTATTAATGCTCTCTCCCGTAATGGTGGTAGCAACATCTTCCTCGATGCTCTGCCATTACCAGCGGATCTGCCGACATTCCCTGATGTAAGTGGTGATGGAAAGGTCAGTGCTTTTGATTCGCTACTTGTCCTCAATAAGTTGGCTGAACTCTACAACTCAGGCAGCGGTGAGGGAGAGGCAAGTGACTACATTCCTGTGGCGGGTGGCGTGATGGCGTCTGGTGGTACGGTCATTGGAGATGAGATGCTTCGCCGTGTGGCTAATCAGACTACCGATTTGCCGCCCGTGGAGAATTCGAAAGCGTCAGTAAGTGTGTTTGATAGCCCGGCAGTGGTCGAACTCGATGAGGTTGTTGAGTCGCTTGCAGTTGATACCGCAGGCGTTCGGGATGCTGATGACACAAATTCGATTGACGCATTATTTGCTTCTCTTTGATTGTGAAAGTTTTTTTTAACCACGCAATCTGATAGCTGCTCCTGAGCTATCCGTTTGGTGCATTTGGCAGCGGGGAACAGACGAGCTTTGAGAAATGTGAACCCCTGCAGGGATTGGGAGCAGGTCGTCTTGGGGGCCTTTTGCAAAGTATTTGGAAATGGTTGGAGATTTTGAGAGACAGAACTCGAGTTATTGAATCTAAGTTTCGTGCTCCAGCCTGAGTTCCGCGCGTATTGTCCACGCAACCACTGGCTACGATATCTCGGTCATCCATGAAAAGACGTCGTTCAAAATCGAAAGGCAACAATCGACTGTCGGTGCGACGGTTGCGGATGGAATCCTTGGAGCAGCGTCGGTTGCTAGCCGCGATGCCACTTGGGGTGACCCATCTAGATACAGGCGAGTTCTTGCTTGGCAGCGTTGCTGTGACGCCAGTATTCTTCGAGAGCAATGGATCCATCGACCCCGAGTCACAAGATTGGAATGCTGCGGAGATTGATGAGTCGCTCGCCAGGATTAGCGAAGGCGTACATTGGTGGAGCGATACTCTTGATGGGCTCAACACGGTACACACCATCGATTTCGTTTTTGATAACGCCTTCGCGCTAGATCCGTTTGAGACGGGGTACGAGCCAATCGATCGGATCAGCAATCATTTTAATCTTTACGTAGGGGATTTTTTACACGCCCAAGGCTTTGGGAATGTGGGTAGCATTGAGGAGGGAATGAAACAATTCAATGCCCATCAGCGGGAACAGATGGGAACCGATTGGGCTTTCACCATCTTTATGGTTGATTCATCTGATGACGCAGATGGCCGATTCTTACCAGGGGGCTTTTTCCAAACGGCATTTGCCTATGCGGGAGGGCTGTTTGTCGTCAGCCCATCGACCCGCCCAGCTTCCACCATTGCCCATGAAATGGGACATATATTCTGGGCGAAGGATGAATACCCAGGTGGTGCGACGTGGACCGATCGCCGAGGCTACTACAATTCGCAGAACCTGAACGCATTCGACAATCCTACACCTGGCTTTATTCAGGAGGACAGTATCATGAGCAGTGGCATCGTGTTGGCCAACGCCTATGCTGCCAACGAGAGTCCAGACGTTACTTTGGCCATGATTGGATGGCGTGATACCGACGGAGATGGCATCTTTGACCTTGCTGATGTGCCCTTGGACCTCACGGGAGAAGGCTACTTTGATTCCTCTTCGTCGACTTATCATTTTACTGGCTCTGCGTCCGCTGTTCCTCTGGTCAATCAAAATTCCTCAGGACCGCAAAGCGACATCACGCTGAATCGTATTAGCCAGCTGCAATATCGGGTGGACGGCGGAGCTTGGATTACGGTAGCCCAGCCTGATCAACAACAAGCTGACTTTGACGTGACCGTAACACTGGGGCCGTCATTTTCTTCAATCCAATGGCGCGTCATTGATGATGTGACCGGCGTGACAAGTGCTGTGATTGATGGAGATGCAACTTTACCTGCCTACTCGCTGGCGAGTGGAGCTGGTGTTGCTTTCCTCGACGACGACAATGATGGTCAACGGGATTCCTCGGAACAAGTGCTCGTTGGTGTAACGGCAGGTATAAAGAATATCGATGGGAGCAATCTCGTCTTTCAGGACATAGCGGCATCGAACTATCAAACAGGTTTCCTTCCTTTAGATCTGCCAGATGTTTCGCTGGCTTCGCAGCATCCAACTTTTGCATTGGTTTCGGTTGGTGATTTGACACCGAGTGGTGTCCGCGTGTTTAAACAGTATGATGCGACGCTTGGCAATCTGGTGTTGAGAGATTCTTGGACGCAGGACCAACCGCTGTCCGCAGTTTTCGATTCGCCAGTGGGTGAAGTGGCTGTTGATGTGTTTGGAGCAGCTGAGGGAAGCTATGTAAGAATTGAGGCGATGGATGCGGCAGGTAATCTACTGCAACGTACCACCAGTGACTTGGTTAGCCCGGACACCTCTAAAACGGTGCGCGTGACTGATCCGCTTGGAAGAATTGCTAGCGTTCTGGTTTTCGGTCATGCTGAAACGGAAGCACTCATAAGCGGAATAAGTTTTGGAACCAATCCAGTGGTTAGCACTGGCACGTCTGGTGGTTGGCGTTTCGAGAATCTGCCAGTTGGACAATACACTGTCGAGCTGACTCCAGAATTACTGATTCATCAATTTGATCAATCGAGTTTCACGATCGATGTCACGACCAACGGTAGTGGTTTTGTTCAGTCACCTGCCAGTCGCGTGGACTGCCCGTATTTCAATGCAGCACTGCCTGAAGATACCAACGACAGTGGCACTGTGACCGTGCTTGATGCTTTGAATGTTCTCAACGATATCGGACGGGGAGGCGTCAGGATTTTGCAGGTAGATGAGGCGATCACGACTCTCGTTGATGTCAATAATGATGGTCGAGTTTCGACTTTGGATGCCCTTCTTGTTCTGAACAAGGTTGCTTTGATTTCCTCGGGTGGTGAGGGTGAAGCTGAAAACTTTGGAATGTCCCCGACAATTGTGCGTGCTGGGGGCGGCTTGAGTGCTGGTTTTCAGGCAATGCCCCCCTGTTTTGCTACGACCGGGAAGGGTAGCCCTTTTGGGGGGGTGTTGAACTATGCGGATTCCCACAGGCGTTCCGAAAGTATCGGTAGCCTGCATGCCGATAATGCCGTCTATGGGCCGTTGCAGGAGGCGTCGCCCTCAGGCAAGAACGTGTTTTTGAGGCCAACAACCGCAGAAGAGCCACTTCATTTGGATGCAGAGAAGGTTGATCGTGATGTTTTTGATCATCAATTGGGTCTGACGACCACGCTGCAATTGCCAGAATAACTGGAACCTTTTTGCTGCTAGTCGGTCTAAAGGCCAGTCGGGCCTTTGCGCCCACTGCGAACGGATGCCCGAGTTGAGAAAATAGACAGTTTAAGTAGTATAGAGCAAGCAAGACGGCTCGTGATTCACATTAGTATTGGGCTGGGAGCTGAAGGTTGGCTTTGAGCCCCGAAGCACGTTTTGACGACAATTTCACACACGACACCCGCATCTTCTCGAGAAAATAGATGAGAAATCTGCGTAAATTCCTTTCCAGTGGTCTGATGTCCGGATCGAAGAAGCGTCGCAGGCCTGCGAAACGCTCGCGGAAACAGAACTCGCTGGAGCGACAGCTTTCAAGTGAGTCGTTGGAGAAACGCGAGCTGTTGGCCGGTGACGTGCTGGACCATATGAGCCACAACTACCACACACCTTACGACGTGAATGCTGACTATCGCATCACCGCAGGGGATGCGCAGGTTGTGCTTACCAAGCTCTACCAGCTTGGAGCGGAAGGAGAATTGTCAGCTGAGAGTGACGAGAATCAATTCTTTCTCGATGTGAATAACGACGGGCGGCTGAGCGCTTCCGATGCGCTCGGTGTAATCAACGCTTTGGGACGCGGTGAAGGAGTTGGCGAGTTGGTTGAGATGTTTCTCACTGCTCGGGACAAAGACGATAACGCCATTCAAACCGTTAACGGCGAGTACAACATAGCCGTTGATGAGAAGTTTTTTCTCGAGGTGGCGTACAGTGATTTGCGGACACCAATTGATGCCAATGGCATCTTCCAGATTAGGGCAGATGTGATTTCAAGTTTGCCCGACTATCTCGTGCCTGTGATGACTGAGACACAAAGGTTGCGTTTCGATCCAGATGTCTACACCTCGTCCAACTTGGACAGCGTCACTTTCACTCAAGAAGGTACCGGGCTGACCTATGTTTCATCAGCAGCAGGCTGGCAATCGAATGACAACTTGGAAGTGTTTCTTGCCATGCAACACTTTGGGTATGAACTAGGGACTGACTACTCTCTGGATCCAACTCTCCAGTTCGCTGGTGGTGATAGAGGTTACCTGATTCACTGGATTGGTGATGATTATGACGACGTGGATGTGCCGAATATCAGCATCACGATCCAGCAGAGTGGCGGTCAGGCATTGGAAGCGAGTGTGGCCGAGTTTGCGCCCTACCTGGCTGGACCTGACGGGGTGCTAGAGACGGCTGATGACATTCCCAACTCTGATGCTGTGCAATTCAATCTTGATTTGGAAGTACGTACCTGGAGTCCTTTCCACAGTGGTAAGACTACTTTCTACGATGTACTCAACACTGGGGAATTTGATACTCAGCGAGATGATGATCCACCGCGACCGGGTTTCATTACAGTCGGCGGTGTAGGTGCAAATAGCCCCAACGGTGTCAAAGGAGTTGACGGCGGGTTCGTTGGCGCAACCCCGAACGATGCCTTTAGTTTGCCAGTAAAATTGGTGCAGCCTGTGCAGGGCTTGATCGTGAATTTGACGCCATCCTTCGATGCTGACAACGAGTCAGTGTTGTTGTACGGAGAGTCAGTGCCGCTGGTTGCTTCGCAGGTGGTCTTGGATTCCTACGATGGTACTGGTAGTCCCGTCGATACGGGGGTTGCTGGCGTAGCTCACGTCATCATTAATGGTATTGGTGAGAATCGTGATCCCCAAGTCAGTGGCCCTATCACACAGACATTCACGCAGAATGATAGCCAGACGAATGTTGATTTATTGGAGTTTGCATCTGACCCTGACAATAACTCGTTGTCGGTTGACTCCAGTAGTGTGAACGTGAGTGGCAACCTCGCTGGGGTCTTGGTCTCCGGTAACGAAGCGATTGTCGATCCAAGTTTGTATTCATTCCTCGCTGCCTCGGAGCAGGAGGTCGTTACAGTCAGCTACGATATTGTTGATGGTGCTGGTGGATCAGTGGCACAGACGGCGACGATTACCATTACCGGGCTTGATGACGCGGCAACTGGGATCACAGGAGACACGATTGGCAGCGTGACTGAGGATGGAACACTCGTTGCCAGTGGCTCCCTCACCGTCGAAGATCTTGACGCAGGTGATGATGAAGTGCAGCCACAAACAAATGTTAGCGGCACCTATGGAAGTTTCTCGATCGATGCTTCCGGATCGTGGACCTACTCTCTGAACAATGCAGACCTGGTGGTTCAAGCCTTGGCGGTTGGTGATGCACCAACAGACCAGTTTGCTGTTGTTTCAAAAGATGGTGCGGCTTCCGTCGACGTGATAGTTACGATCAATGGTACGAATGATGTCCCAACCAAGAGCGCACCAATAACGGCGACCTTTAGTGAGGAACAGCCCGTTACCTCGGTGGACTTATTAACCGGTGCATCGGATGTAGATCAGAGTGATGTTCTCAGTGTCGCAAACTACGAGGTAGCAAGTGGAGATGCTGCGGGTGTTTCACAGAACGGCAATAATGTCGATGTTGACCCCGGAGCCTATGGGACGCTTGAAGATGGCGAGTCTGAGGTCATTGTTCTCAATTACGATATTGTCGACGGAAACGGTGGCTCGGTTGGGCAGACCGCAACGATCACTGTTACGGGAGTATCGAATTTCTCACCAGTGATTACTGTTGAGGTGGGTGATTCGGACGCCGGTGCAGTCAATGAGCAGGAAGACACAACGGGTGACAATACCACCCTGCTTACGGATTCCGGCACGTTGAGTTTCTCCGACCAGGATCTTGCTGACACGCACACTGTTACCTTCACGGCAACTGAGTCTGGGTACCTCGGAACCTTCGAGGTAGATCTGGTCACGCCCGCAGCAGGAGGCTTGGTTGGCCAAGTCGCTTGGACTTTCTCAGCTACTGATGCAGACTTGGATCAACTCGCTGAGGGCGAAGTGAGACAACAAGTCTATGATGTCACGGTGACTGACAGCAGCAATGGTACCGATGTCAAGCAGGTTTTCGTGACGCTTAATGGGGAGAATGACCAGCCCCAAAGTGCAAATCCCATCGACCGCGATTTCAACTCTAGTTTGCCGATTGAGAATATCGACTTGACCACTTCGGCTGCTGATGTCGATGGAGACGTGCTGAGTGTTGAAGTGGGTTCCGTCGTAGTAAGCGGTGGAAATGCGGGGGGAGTTGCCGTTGATGAAAACAGCGGTGTAGTGACCGTAACACCTGTATTCTATGACTTCCTTACCGAAACCGACCCAGCCGAGGTTGTCGAGATTGCCTACACCCTCGTTGATGGCAATGGCGGTTCCATTGAGCAGACCGCGACTCTCACATTTAATGGCGTCAACGATCCCCCGTCACCGGGGCCAGCCATCTCAGCAACTTTCAGTCAAAACGATTCGGTGACGACCGTCAGTCTGATCACCGGGGCAACTGACCCCGATAATGATGTGCTTACCGTCGCTGATGTTTCCTTTGACCCTGCGAATCCGGCAGGCTTCCAAATCGTGAACGACGATTCCGTGGAAGTAACTCCCTCAGCCTATGTTTCTCTCAATGATGGTGAGCAGACAGTAATAGAAATCAACTATGTCATCGATGATGGTGCGGGAAATCAGACTGCTCAGCAAACAGCGACCATCACCATCACTGGTGAAAATGACACGGCTACGATCACAGGAGATGCGACCGGTGCGGTTGTCGAAGATACTGCGTTAACCGGCGGTCAGCTGACGGACACTGGAACGTTGGCAGTGAATGATGTTGACGTAGGGCAGGCAATTTTCTCCACTTCGGTAACTGGTCAGGCTGGTAACCTCGGATCGCTGGTCATCACCGAAGCAGGTGTGTGGTCTTATACTCTAGACAACAGTTTGCCGTCTGTTCAGGAGTTGGCAGCGGGAGTCCAGATCACGGATTCATTTACCGTCGTATCGCTCGATGGCACCGCGACAGAGAATATTGTGATTACGATTACGGGCGTGAACGACGTCGCAACGATCTCTGGAAATAACGAGGGTGGAGTCACTGAGGATGATTCGAATCCTACTCTGGCCACTTCAGGAAACCTCAGTGTCACTGATGTCGATGCTGGTGAGGCTGTTTTCGACGCGGCGGTAATCGACGTTGACTCGCCTTTGGGGGCCCTGAGTATCGATGCTGCGGGTGCGTGGAATTATACGCTTGATAACACACTACCTGCTGTTCAGTCGCTGCCAGCGGGTGCAACCTTAGTGGACAAATTCGAAGTCAAGTCATTCGATCAGAGTGCAACAGAAACCGTCACCGTGACAATTACCGGAATCAATGATATTCCGATCTTTGGCGGTGATGTTGAAGGTGATGTTCAGGAAGATGACAATGCGACACTGACAGCGACAGGTGAGCTGACGATCAGTGATGTGGATACTGGTGAGTCATTTGTTGATACCACAGTGTCCACAGACGCGACCCTTGGAACTTTGGTCATTCTGTCTACCGGTGAATGGACCTATGAGGCAGACAATAGTCAGGATGCCATTCAGGCCTTAGTAGAGAATCAGTCCATAGAGGAAACTTTTACAGTTACTTCTTCTGATGGAAGCCAAACCCAAGTGGTAACCATCACAATCAACGGAACGAACGATGCTCCGGAGGCTGTTGATGAGGAAAGGCTCGCGCTGAAGGACGGAGACGGGATCTTGGTCGATGCGCTCTCCAATGACAATGCAGGAGCCGGTGGTTTGGAAGACCCGAACCAGACGATCTCGATCGTGGGTGATTCACTACAGCTAAATGAGAGTGCTACGCTTGGTACTCCGGGTGGAACAGTTGCAATCGAAGACGGAAAAATCCGTTATGTGCCTGGCGCCGGTTTTGAAGGTACCGCGACGATCGACTACCAGGTATCTGATGGGGATTTGTTGGCCACGGGAACGTTAACAGTAACAGTCGTTGATTTTGTACCATCGACGCTTGGTGGCAGTGTTTTCATTGACAATATTGTGAATTGGCGAGATGTACGGGATCATGGAGCGACGCCGTTTAGAAATGGAGTTCAAGATGAGGGTGAGAAGGGGTTTGCCAGCATCCGAATTAAATTGGTTTCCGACAATAACTACACGAACAATCCAATCGAGCGTGAAGTGTTGACCGATGTGGATGGCAAATTTGAATTCACCGATATCGCGCCCGGTGTCTACAAGGTTGTTTACGAGCAATCCGATCAGATCAGGTTCGAGGGAGAGTTAGAGCACGAAGTCACGATCCCAGCTCTTGGAGATGTTCAACGGGATGATCTCAACTACGGTGTATTTGGTACTCAGGGGTCAGCAATGGCGGGTGTAGGCTTGCTCGCGTCGAGCTACCTTCGCACGGATGCCACGATCGCACAGATTTCGGATGGTGGACGAGAAGGAGGGTTGGTTTGCCTTGACTCGACTGGTCAGCAGAGCTTTATTGTGCTGGGGGCCGGTTTCGAAGAGATTGAATTCGCCGAACTGGAACTTAATGAGGCAAATGACGCTGCATTACTGACAGTGCTTAGGGAAGATGGACAAAGGCTTTCGACTGTCCTGACCGAGGATTTCTTCGTGGTCAGTAGCGATGAATGTGGGATTCAGTTCTTTGGAAGCCTGAATGACCATGTTTTCACGGAAGCAGGATTAACTGATAGCACTGCTTTTGATGATACTCGAACCGCTGTTGATGATTTTGAGGACAATAATAACGATGCCTAGGCGATAGAAATTGTCTCCTGAGTAACGATGCCTTCACTGTGGTGATGAGGCTTAGTGATAAGCTAAAAAAGAAAAGCCCGAAACTTAGTTTCGGGCTTTTTTCTTGCCGCACTTCATTTATCGGACCGGCTTTGTATGCATAAAATTCACCTCAGGCGACCTTGGGATCGGAGGTCCAAGATGGACCCGCAGTCAGTGGTCGTTGATATACCTGATTCGTCTGTTCTGATTGACTCGCAGGTGGATGCAGGCGACCAGGTTCGTTATCAACGAGGTTTCAATTCTCCAACCGGTCTAACTGAGGCCGATAAGGTGGGGCTATGTATCAGTGCGTGGCAAGGACAACTGGTATCTGTGCAAATCAATGAAACGCTGTTTTCGCCTGCAAACGCGCCCCTGATGATCGATTTATCCAGAATCCTGTTGGGCTTCAACAAGATTGAGATAACACTCACATCCAAGTCCGGGGAATTGCCTCGTATCACCGGTGATATTGTGTTGCAAATTCAGGAAGAAACTGCCTGACCCTGCTCGCTACGATTTTTTGCTAAGCTTCACTCCACGGTATGAACCACCATCAGGTTGTGGGCTTTATCAACGACTCCAGTACCCGTGACGAACACGATGTGATCGTTTTGTTGAAGGTGGGTATGCTCGTGCCCCCAGCGGCACATTTGATCGATGAAAATCGATGTGTCTTCAAGGTGGTCAGAAGCAAGTGGTTTGATTCCCCAGAGCAGATTCATACGCCGTAAAGTTGCTTGCGATTCACTTGCTCCAACGGTGGGAATGAGACTTCGGCTTTGGCTATTGACCCACGCCGTGTTGCCACTACGAGTTGCGATGACAATCAGTTTGGCCTCAATCGTCTCAGCCACATGAGTCGCTGCTTGAGTCACGGCGCTGGTGATGGGATGAACCCGGTGACTCTGTTGGTGATTTCTGTCTGAATTGCACATCATCTCCTGTTCGGTGCATTTCATGATCCGCCCCATCATGGTTACCGCGAGTGCAGGATGATTACCGATTGCTGTTTCACCACTCAACATGCAAGCATCTGCTCCGTCCAGGATTGCGTTGGCAATATCACTTGCTTCAGCACGCGTTGGTCGCGTGCTCGCATGCATCGATTCGAGCATTTGCGTCGCAACAATAACCGGTTTCATTTTTTTACGGCAAACCTGAATGATACGCTTTTGCGCAACAGGAGTTTTTGCGACATCGATTTCCACACCCAAATCACCCCTCGCCACCATGATTCCATCGGCAATTTCGACAATGTCTTCCAATTGTTCAAGTGCTTCGGGTTTTTCAATTTTCGCGATGACCAGTGCATTTGAACCATGTGAGTGAAGCAAACCCTTGAGTTGTCGCACATCATCAGGCGATCTTACAAAAGAGAGGCTGATAAAGTCGATTTGGTGTCGGGCTGCCCAGATGGCATTCTCCACATCACGTTCAAGCATTGCTGGAACGGACAACTGGACACCCGGCAGATTGATCCCTTGCCTGCTTCGCACACTTCCGCCACCGGTGACTATGCACTCTGCGCGGTCGGCTTGTACTTGTTCGACTCTCAACGACACAGTGCCATCGGCCAGCATCACTCGATCGCCGGGTTGCAGTTCTTCAATCAAACGCTCATAGGTGCTTGTCAGCTCTGTTGGTTGATCTGTTGTCTCGGTCACAAAGGTGATCTTCATTCCCTCTTCGCAGACCAGAGGATCATGGTGTAGTTGCCCAAGTCTGATTTTTGGGCCGGCTAAATCCAGTAGAATCCCGACTGGAAATCCGGATTTGGTAGACGCTTCCCGGATACGGCTTACTACGCTCTCGTGCTGTTCACGGTTGCCATGGGCCGTGTTGATTCGGAAGACATCAACTCCTGCTTCGATTAATTCTTCGAGCTGATTGACACTGTCGCAGGCTGGTCCAACTGTTGCAACAATTTTTGTGCATGCATCATCAAGAGAGGGCCGGGGCATCTGTGAACTCGGTAGTTGATGGTGAAGAACGATGATTCGTAGTGGTGCCGATGACAAAAGTTTCATGCTGGTTTCCGTCAAGAAATACATAGCAGTGATACCAGTCGGCGTCTGATCGTACTAAAATTTTCCCCATAGGCATCGCTCATTCATCCCTTCGCCCCTCTTTTATTGTGGATTCATGGTTTCTGATCGACCTCCGGTCGCAATCGTTACTGGCGGTTCAGCTGGCTTGGGATTCGTAATTGCACGAAAACTATTGGACGCGGGCTATAGCGTCGTCATCGTGGGCCGAGATTCTGAGCGGCTTGATGATGCGATGGCCCAATTGGATCCAAAGGAAGTCTTGTCCCACGCAGGCGAGGCTGGACACAGACTCACCAGTTTTTCTTGCGATCTAACGGATGAGAATGCTGTCGAGCGACTTGTCACTGATACACTGAAAAACTATGACAGGTTGGATGTTTTAGTGAATTGTGTTGGGGCTAGTGATCGAGGCTTGATCGAGAATTTGGGAGCGGATCGGGCTGACTTTCTATTCCGGCAAAATGTGATCACGGCCCTGCACTGCTCACAGAAATCTCTCGAGGCACTGGAAGCTACTGGGGGTGTGATCGTGAATATAGGGTCTCTAGCTTCCAAGGTCGGCGCTCGTTACATCGGAGCTTACGCCATTGCCAAGCATGCTTTGGCTGGCATGACCCAGCAACTGAGGCTGGAATTGAAGCCACGAGGTATTCACGTTTGTCTGGTGAATCCCGGCCCCATCCGTCGAGAGGATGCGGGGCAACGATATCAAGAAGCTATCGATGGTCTTCCCGCGCAGGCAGCCAGACCTGGTGGAGGGACAAGGGTCAAGGGCCTACCGCCAGAGCGGGTCGCGGACGCTGTCTTGTCTGCGATTCAAAGCCGAAAGCCGGATGTCGTATTACCAAGCTACCTTCGGCTGTTGATCATGCTTGGGCACGCATCACCGCGTTTGGGTGATTGGTTATTATTGAAATTTACATCGCCCAAAGACAATTCATCGGCATGATGTCGATGGGGATTAGCAGGCATTCGTCAGACGGGGGTTGAGGTGCCGCCAACTTCCATTGCATCGCTGGGCGTGGGTGTTTGGAGTCTAATTGTCCTCGCTAACCGACTATTTACTCGGCGGTTTCCTCGTAGATCGGCAAATGTCGATAGTACACTTCCAAGTTCAGCAGGTTCATAGTGGTGACGTAAAGACGCCCGGCGTGAGCAGCCCAGCGATCTGGAATGGCTCCAGCGGGATCCCAACTGCCAGTGTTCACGCCTTGTTTGATCTGACTTTGGATCAGGATCGGGTTCAAGGTCTTGTTCCAGCGGTCCCAATAATCTCCACCCATATGAAACATGACCTGCGTGGCGTAATACCAGTAATAAGTGTCTTTTTGGGGTGATTGAACGCTGCCTGTCTGCGGTGGGTACTGCAGCAGGTATTCAGCAGCTGATTTCATTGCTTCGTTATCTCGCCGCCAGCCAGAGTACATCCGCATGAGCATGCCTACTGAGGTCATGGTGGGTGTGGCCATTCGACCATGCCGCTGTGTAGGAGTATCAGGAGCGAACGGATTGTACCGGTAGCGGTCTGGCTGTTGGGGGACCTGTGACAAACCGAGCCAGCGCAGGATGCCTTGATACGTTTTCTCCGGGACCTCCAGCCCTGATAATTGACCACTTTTCAGTGCCATCATCATCCAACCTGTCACACTCGTGTCAGAACTCACCTGTGCGGTGTAACGCCAGCCGCCGCGTTCGTTGTGCTGGGTGCTGACAATGTAGTTGAGGCAGCGTTGAGCTGGATCGCGGAGATCTGGGTCTTGAGTCATGCCATAAGCCTCGCACATGGCCAGTGCAGCTATTCCGTGACTGTAGAATGCAACATTCCGATTGCTGATGGCGTCTTCAGGCACGAACAGGTCACCGTTGTCCTTTTGGCGGGTCATCAGGTACTCGATGCCGCGACGGATGGTGCTGGCGTATTGGTGTTGTCTGTGCGTGTATCCTGCTCCTTGAAATGCCAACAGGCACAACCCAGTGGCGGCTGTGTTGCTTCGAAGTAGTACCTTTTCTCCATGCCCCTGAAGCGACCAGCTCCCGTCTTCATTTTGGGTGTTGGCCAGATAGGAGAGACCAATTTCAATGGCTTCTTCTGTTTGAGGTCCGACATTTCCAGATGTGGTGGCAGGCGTACCACCTTTTGTTCGCATCACTCTACGGTTGAACGATTCAACGGATGCGACCTTGGTGCCAAACGGAGTCGCGGGCCCACCCAGAGTTCGTCTGGGCCGTTGGCTGCGTGAGAAATCGACGACCGAAATTTCAGGTTGGGCATCCGATGGCACAATACCAGCCCGACCCTCCGCCATGGTTGCGATTCCGGCAGGCCCTTCGTCCAGCATCACATCGAGGTTGGGGCCTCCAGCAGCTGCAATTTTCGTGTTGCTCGCACCGCGTGTCGGTCGACTGATGCGTTCCATCGGAGTACCGTCTGCGTCTCTGTCTCCCATGGAATCTGAAGGAGCGGTCACGGAAAGCGAAGCGTTCCCGAAGCTTGCTTTGGGTACGCTTGGGGGACCTGTCGCAGCCATCCCAAATCCGGTTGTGAATCGACGTGTTCGCCCGGGAGCTCGTTGAGCAGATCCTGTATCAATCGTGGGGATACCGCTATTTGCCGAGGTGGTGTTGCGAGCGGCAGACGTTGCGGCTTGCGATTCCGATGTACTTGGTAGATCCGACAAAGGAGACTGCGTAACTGTCAGGCTGACACCACGTGAACGGTTTTGTCGAGTGGTAGACAAATCACCAGGTCCGATTACTCGCTCCTCTGTCGGCGTTTGCCTCGCAACGGCAACGACCTGCGTGGCGGGAGCTGATCCTGCTGGTTCCAGATTGCGAGGG
>DOPG01000148.1 GCA_003513555.1 Rhodopirellula sp.
GAGAAACCGCTGGGCCCCTCAATCGCTGCCAATAAATCACTGGACCGCTCGTATTCAACCGCCACTTGCTGCAAGCACTGAGCTGCTGCAATCTGAAGCGTAAAGACACGAGGTTCATTAGCAAGCATGTCTTCGATTTGCTTAAGAGACTGCATGACTTCTCCACAACGCCTCAAAAGTTCTATACGGCGTAATTGAGCTGCTTGCAGCGACTCTTGCGGGAAATCATTTCGCTTGATGGCAACATCAAACAATTCTGCTGCCATCCTCGCCGCCTCCTCAGCCAACTCACTTTTTTCTGCTTGCTCGACAGAATGAATGTGTTCCCCTATCTGAGCCCAAGATTCGCCAAGCCAAAGCAGGGTCGCTGTAGGTACAACCGAAGAATCTTTCACAAGGACATTGAATATTTTTTTTGCCGATTCAAAGTCCGCTTCTTGAATATCATCTTTTTGCTTCAAATTTTCGAATGCAGACTTCAAGATTGATATTCTTCGTGTCGCCAGCTCCTCACCAGAATCACCAACGAGCTCTGCCAAATCTTCAATCGCCTGTGTCGCGCCCTCGGTGTCACCCTGCTCATGACGCGCCTGAAACAGGACCTCGTACAGCTGTCG
Source organism: Rhodopirellula sp. (assembly GCA_003513555.1). GTDB lineage: Bacteria > Planctomycetota > Planctomycetia > Pirellulales > Pirellulaceae > Rubripirellula. The sequence continues at coordinate 618 of DOPG01000148.1, forward strand.
AGCTAACGCCTCATCAACTAGCAACTTCGACTCCTCTTCGTCATTCTCCCGGACCCGAATCGAGGACAACAAAGCTGGTGGTTCGACCGTCAGCCATTCTTCGGCCATTTCAGGATTGCCACCAATCAAATCGATTTGAGCTAACGCGAGCCGTGCGACGACATGATCAACCATCAGCGGTGAAGCGTCCTTTTCCACCAACCGAAGTCCCTTGGCTAACCTTTGCTTTACGCGCTTCCAATTTTCGCGGCCGATCGTTATTCCATTAGCTGCCTGCTGATGTCGCAGGGCATTCCATTCCGCCATGCCACTCGCTAGCACGGCTGTTCGAAAATTCTCGGACGACTGCGAGATATTTTCATAGGTGCGGACAGCGTTCATAGGTTGATTAAAGGCCTCATACAGATATCCGATGTTCATCCAAATCAAATCAATCTGCCGGTCGTCTGGCCAACGACTCTGCAAGATTTTGGCGATTCTTTCCATCTGCCTCAACTCTCCCAAGTCCTCCGCATCCCCCCAGTGCGTATCACTCAGTTCCTGCGTTGCTGCCAGCGCGATCAGCCCGGCTTCTTTGGTCGAAGGATCGTCGAGTTCACCCCACCGAGCAACCGCCTCCCCCATGACAGCAGCCTCAGGCAGCATGCCTGCTTTTAGATAAAGGAATGCCAACAAGTACCGAGTTGTCGCAGTCTCTTTCTTCGCCGACTTCGCAACAGCCAATTGATGCACCTGCTCAATCACACCAATGGTCCCACCGATCGCCTGCTGATAAGCATCGACATCAGGCTGCAAACCTGATGCATCAGCTTTTTCTTTCAGCTTTTGCACCCTTCCATATTTCTCAAATGCCGCATCCATGGCTATTTGCAAAGAGGGAAACGCGGACTTCGACGTTTGAACAGCAATCCGATCTCGCGTTTTTTTTGGTGCGGGCAAAGCATAAATTGTGGGAGGAGGCAGTAGGTAATTGCCACCATCGCGATCGGGACCAATCGCATCCGCCACCTTCGTTGCAGGTAAACCACTCAAACCCAAATTATCCGAAAGCAGACCCACACCGTCACCGACGACGACCATGCCCGGCTGCAACTCAGGATCATTTCTTAATGGCTTGCCATCAGAAATGACAGATTGCCCTGTAGCCTTAGAGCGCTTCGCCCGCTTCTGTGAAGGTGGCACCCTGAGCAGGAACATAACGACAGCGGAGACCAAGAACGCGACAACTGCCCCCATACCCAAAGTAGCCCCGAGGTGTCGCTTAGATGGCGAAGTTTTTCTTACTTGGCCTCCGACATCAGATGCTAATTCCCGAGCCCTTCCATGCTCCGCGATGTTATCGGACGGAATTTGGGACATACCTTCAGACCGCAAGCTGATCCCGCCGGGTTTAGCCGAGTAGGCAACCGCCCGAGTTCCGCCAGTGACTTGTCCCCCAGTGACCTTGCCTCCCTCGGCATGCTTGGCAGCCTTGCTCTCAACAGCCGTTGATGCTGTATTTGACGGATGCCTTGCTGGTCGTCGACCGTGAGCCTCGGGACCCACGCCCGCTCCTCTACGGTGTTGCCATTCCGCATTCGCTCGAGTGGCTAATTCCCGATCCCCGATTGGCAATCGCAACAGCACACTTGGCACACAAATAGTTCTGCCACAATCAGCTTCGATCTCGCGTCCAACGTCAACGCCGCGAACTTGATGATCATTCCCACAGGCCTTGCACCACATTTCAAACACATCGAGTGACCGGGTGCGGCAGGCAAAGAGAGCAGCCCCACACTCACATTCCATCAAATGCCCCATGTCATCTTCGTCTAGCTCATAGACCGTCTTGCATCTTGGGCATGTAGCAACACGGTTCATGAAAACTCAACTTCGGTGAATGAGAAGGTCACGGGTGGACAACGAGAAACGCACACTACTTCAACACCGGTTTGGGCCGTAAGTTGACACCCCAAATCGGACCACGGGTGGTGTTTCTTTTCCTTGGGAATCTCTGTGCGATCACAAGAGCACCGTCAGCCACCCCGACGTCTTTGTAAGTGCCACCATTGCTCTTTGCCAATTTCTGAAAGCCAACGGAGTCTTTGGCCTTCACCTCCATCCCCAAGGTGTGCAGTGGGATTTTCTTCTGGGGGCGTGATGCGAAAAAACTCGAGGCTTTGTCTGTAAAAGCACCGTCACCCAGTACAAAAATCACGTCAGGCTTTAAAGCAAAAGCAGCGGTGATCGCTTCCTTGCCATTCGTTTTCAGACACAACTGAACTGTATCCAGCCAAGCCTTCAATCTTTGTTTATTTCGGCTGGTTGCGTTGACCAAATCAGTCGCGGGCTTGGGATGAAACAGGGGATACGCAGTGTCGCTGTAAAAAATCACATAAAAACGCTGCCGTGCAGTCAGTTGAGACACAGCTCTTAGCAACTCATTAAGCGCAGTTTCGAATCGCCCCTTGGTCATGCTGTTGGAATTGTCGATAACAAATACGTAATCCACCGCGGAAACTTTACTACCGAAAAAGGCCGGTTTACTTTTTGGGGCGGCTTTCCCCGTTCCTGCAGCAGCCGCGCTAGCAGGTGGTTTGATCGCCGCTCCGCTAATACACTCCATGAAGTCAGGTGCATTCACAGGCTCCGCGCGAACAACCTCTTGGGGAGCCGGCGACTCTGACGCTTCCGCATCATTGGGCTCTGTCACTTCCAGTGGTCTCGGTTCGATCACAACCTCTTGAAGAGGGGTCTCTGATGGCGGCGAAGATATGATGACAATTCCTTTGATTCCATCGTCTTCTACATTGATGAACAGGCTTGCCAAAATCAACAACACGGCCACATGCACCACGAGACTGACACTACTGCCACGCAACTGACCGATCAGACCCTGCCGTCGCTCCTCGATCCAGAATTTCATTCGCAGCAAGTACCACCGCCAGCCCTCCGTTTGATCAAGTTCCTGTTGCTTTAAACCACGTTCCACCTCGGCTTCGGCCTCTGACTGGTGAACACTCTCCATCAACCTCGTTGCATCAGGGATTTCATTATCAGCTCCACCGCGGCCAGATCCTGGCTGCATCAAAAACGGCTCCGAGGTCTGACTCGACGGCGGAGCAACCCTATCAAGTTCAGAAGGAGGCAGGTGGCCTCCGCCACGCTGCGACCATTCAACGCGTTCGCGCGTGAGCAAGTCATGGAAACCATCAGAGTTTGCCGTCTGAACATCCTCAACTGGAATTTCAAACAGATACTCACCATTACCGACCAGGGTCTGAGCTGAGGCAACCGGACACGAAAGCCCTCGCGCTAGGGCTTGGGGCAGCTGCTCAGGTGCGATTTTATATAATTTCTGGCCGTTGGTGACGGTAATTAATTGCCGCTCGTTCATCACAAGCTCCGTGACAAGTGACTCATATTTTCACACACATTTCATCAACGCAAAGCCATCTCAGGTCGCGTCCTCGTCCCCTCGACCCGCATCACCTTTTGACTTAGTTCGTTTACTTTTCTTTTTTGACGGCGTCCCTTTTTTAGGTGGTTTCGACAATTTGATATTAATCGCAGGGGCAGGCACACCAGATGCTGGTGCATCCTGGTTGCTGAAGAATGCATCCAAGGCGGCCCCATCAGCCTTGCTCTTTGTCTCGGACAGTTTCTCGAGAACACGGAAATCAGGCATGCCGGCTGCTTTAGCAGACACCGCTTTCGATGATTCCTCAGGAACGGACTTACCCGAGGGCGGAAGCTCTGGAGAATCTGACTTATCTTTCCGCAGTGGTGGCGGCCCTTGCACTGGCTCAGGCTTCGCTTCAGATGATCCAGCGGGTGATTCCCCAGCATGCTTGCCTGCGGGACCACCGCCTGAAACTACCAGCGGTTTCATCGAGAATTGCTGATTTGAGAATGCAGTTGCGGGAGCGGCTTCATCATCGGTGATTTTACGTTTGAGCTTACGCTTCGCAGGCGGGCCATCAGCCTGAGCATTCGGGGCACTGGTTGGCTGGCTTGAGCCTGTGGAAATTGGTGGTGGGCCACTGTGACTGGGGTTTCCGGACTTGCTCGCCGTTTCTGACTTGATTGGTGTGGGCGGAGCGGAATTCACATTTCCCGTGTTCGAGTCTTTCGCGGGTGATAAATTCAAGCCAGGAAAAATAGCTTCATCGGAGCCTGAGTCACTCGTACTCGAACCAACAATCTCCGCTTCAACCGGGTCATCCTCCCAAGCTTCTAGCAATTCCAACTGCCCGTCCTGATCCGCATCATCTTGATCCTGACTGGCTCCCGCCTCTTCGGCAAGAGTTTCCTCGGTTATCCCAGCGGCTAACAAAGCGGTCCACTTTGCCAAGATCTTTTCAGACAAACCAGCAGCACGATCCATCGTCATCTCTGCAGCTTGCTTGAGCGTAGGCAAGTTCGCGCTGACTACCAAACGACCATCCTGCGAATAGTCAAACAGCACATCAACAAACGTTCCCTTGGGTGTCCCCTTGGGCAAATCATCGACCAGACATTTACCGATGCGAGTCGCATTTCGGCCACGGTCGTCGCCACCTTCAACAACCTCAACTTTGACATTGCGCTGCCCATCTTCGTGGGTACGAAAACGGATACGTTTGCGGGCAGGAAGCGATGTATTGCGTTTGATCATGGTTTGACGTCGCGGGTCCCCGGTCTCGGGGTCGACGGCCAGCACTCCGAGATCATGAGAGTTGACGTTCGTTACAGATACCCCCGCAAACGACTCGCACTCGTGTCCCAGTCGAATGCCGGCGTAAATAGCAGCTCCATGCGCGACAGCTTCGTCGGGTGAGAGCGAGCGATCAATTTCCAGATTGCTCAGGCGACTGAGTTCCTCGTGGATCATGGGCATGCGAGTAGAGCCGCCGACAAGTATCAAACGCGTGAGATCACTCCACTGCACCTCAGCTTCATCCAGTACGAGTTCAACCGTCATGAGCGTACGCTCAAGGAGATCTTCGGTAAGTTCTTTGAATGTTGCACGACTCATTTCAGGACGAATTCGCTTGCCCTGGTAACCAAAAGCAATTGGAACCGACTCACGCTGAGTTAGGGCATGTTTGGTCTGATTCGCTTTTCGCAACAGCAGTTGCTCGGCAATCGGATCATCACGAAGATCGTCTCCGTGCTCCTCGACCCATGCATCAGCAATGAAGTCGACCACACGCCGATCCCAATCGATGCCTCCCAGATAAACATCACCATTGGTAGCAATCGTGTGGTACTTCCTGTCTTCAATTTCCATGACTGTGACGTCGAATGTGCCCCCCCCCAAGTCGTAAACAAGCACACGTTCTTTCGCAGAAGCCGCGCCCTCGGCTGACAAAAAACCTTGCTGGACGCCATAACAGATAGCAGCCGCAGTTGGCTCGTTGATAATGTCCAACACTTCCAAACCGGCCAGCTTGCCAGCATCCTGAGTAGCTTTACGGCACGGCTCATTGAAGAAGGCCGGCACCGTGATTACAGCCTTCTCAAGTTCACCAAGCTTCAGCTCAGCATCTTCCTTGAGCTTCGTGAGAATCAACGCCTGCAAGACTTCAGGTGGCAACTTCGCGCCGCAAATCGCATTTCGGAAAAGCTGTTCACCGACATCACGCTTGGCAAACATGGCCAAACGCTCCGGCTCTTCAACTCCTGCCTCCACAGCCTCCGCCCCAATCACAGGATTACCACGGTCGAAGAAAATGACGCTGGGGGTTGAAAGCCCACCCTCTGAGTTGCGGATAGTTTCAGGTCTACCCGTCGAATCAACAAATGCGACGGCGGAATTGGTAGTGCCCAAGTCGATACCAATGGCTGGATGCGAACGCTTCATAGTTTCAAGATCAGAAAAGAAGAGAAGAGAAGAGTATGCAGAATCATCCTTTTGCATCTGCGATTGCCGAACGAGTGCGAATGTCCCATGTCGGTTTTTGCGACCCACTTGACCAACCTGGCACAGGCTCGCCGGAGCTTCGATGCCGAGACAGGATGTTGGTGCTGTTGAACGCCTACTCGTTAGTATACCCCAACCATGAGACGCGTTTGCTGCAATGGCTAACGACGACGCGCAGCAGACATTTTTGCAGCAGCCACATGTCGAAAAAGCCCCCCCGACGAGAAGTCAACACGAGTCTTCCCCCTACGCTCCCCCTCCCCCCCAAACGTATGGAAGCCAATGGGGATCCACCTCGTGAGGAACTAACGGTTTCAATCGATGATTAAATTTCACGAACATTGCGGCGGCCCAACACAAGTGGCGGCACGGAATCGAATCAGAGAACGCGAGGAAGCGAACTTCCTACAAGGAGGCCCCCCGACACAGACATCCATCAAAGCTTTCGCAGAAGCGTCTGTTTGGTGGTCGAAACAAAGGTTTGCATAAACTGCAGTGGTTTCAAGACGCCAGGCAATTCAAGACGCCAGACAAATCGTTGCCATCGAAAACGCTTTGAAGAGCGATAGGAAGGAAGGGGCGATTATTGAGAAGCGGGGCTTGACGATGCCCTCGGCTTTACGCAGTCACAGCGAATGCTTGCAAACAGCCGAAAATGATTGCAAAAGCAAAAAAGAAGTCCCAGCCATGTGTTCGTCGGCATGCAAGTCAACGCATTCCCCCTGCTTTACCAAGCGGGCGGATCAAGGCGTAAATTCTTTAAAATTCTTTACTACGATCAGACCAGCCAGTGGAACTGTTGCGATCTTCACTAACTGTTAATCAGTTATGAAGTTACGGCAGCAGCGACCTCTGCCCCGCCAGCCAGTCTTATCGCAGAGATCTTTACATAAAGCGTTCGTGAACAACACTTTAAAGATTTATTCAGAGAAGTGTTTGACATGACCGATTCTATCCGTAAGATTCCCCAGTCGCCCATATGTAGTTGCCGCCCGACGACAACCCACTAGGGGTAGTGCTTTCAAGACTGACTGCAAGATGCACGAGTATTTGGGGAACCAACGCGTCGAACGAGATGGTTCCTTTCAGTTCGTCATGTTTCAGGACAGGATGGCAGTCGACACTTGTACACAAGTCTTTTTATAGAACGGGTAGTTTTGGTGCTTCGCGAGGATTGCGAATCAATCTTGGCACTTTTAACCGCCCCAAGGATGAACTCACAGGAGTCTTAGAGCAATGGCAACGGTTCTGTATGCACGTACCTCAGCCGAGGTCGCTGGCGATCCAGCGTTAGAAAAAGTCAACACTGAGTGCGGTGTGGAATACGCGAGGGCTCGCTTCGGCCGCAAACTGCGGAAGAGTGGGAACGGCTTGAAGATCGAATCGAACTTTTGCCCTGATGATGACAAGACCCCATTCGACACGGTCAGCTGGGAGTTACGCAGCGCGGCAATCAAGGACGAATCCGGCAACGCGCTGTTCGAGCAAAATGATTGCGAGATTCCAGCGGACTGGAGCCAACTGGCGACGAACGTTGTCGTTTCGAAATATTTCTATGGTGATCCCAACAGTACCGATGAGCGAGAACGTAGCGTTCGTCAACTCATCCACCGTGTCACACGAACCATCACGGACTGGGGTTTGGCTGATGGCTACTTTGACACCCCCGAAGATGGTGACCGGTTCTATCGCGACCTGACTTGGTTGTGCTTGCATCAGCATGGGGCATTCAACAGTCCTGTCTGGTTCAACGTGGGCTTGCACGCACAATACGGAGTGGTGGGTGACAAATGCAATTGGCACTGGGATGCCGTCGCGGGCGAAACTGCCCAACCAGAAAATCCTTATGAGTATCCGCAAGGCTCGGCATGTTTCATCCAAAGCGTGGACGACAACATGGAAGACATCATGCGTCTGGCCTGTAGTGAGGCGATGTTGTTCAAGTTCGGCAGCGGTACCGGCACTGACCTCTCGACCATCCGTTCGCAGCGAGAAAAGCTGTCTGGTGGTGGAACACCCTCGGGTCCTTTGTCATTCATGCGTGTTTACGACTCGATTGCTGGAGTCGTAAAGAGTGGTGGTAAGACGCGTCGAGCCGCCAAGATGCAATCGCTGAAGGTCTGGCATCCGGATATCCTGGAATTCGTCGAATGCAAATGGGCTGAAGAGAAGAAAGCTCACGCACTGATTCGCGAGGGCTACGAGTCCAATTTCAACGGCGAAGCGTACAGCAGCGTATGCTTCCAGAATGCGAATTTGTCTGTTCGACTCACCGACGACTACATGCAGTCGGTACGTGACAACAAACAGTGGCAGACACGATGGGTGAGCGACAAATGTGAGAGTGACGCACCCACCTACGATGCCAAAGAGCTTTTGAACAAAATGGCGGAATGTGCATGGAACTGCGGTGACCCCGGTGTTCAGTACGACACCACCATCAACCGTTGGCACACTTGTCCCAACAGTGGTGAGATCAATGCGTCGAACCCTTGCAGCGAGTACATGTTCCTGGACGACACCGCATGCAACCTTGCTTCGATCAACTTGATGAAGTTTGTGGGTCCGGATGGTTCGTTCGATACCGAGCGTTTCCGAGCGAGCTGCCGCCTGTTCTTGATCGCTCAGGAGATACTCGTCGACCACGCCAGTTACCCCACCGAGCCAATCGCTCGCAACAGCCACAAATTCCGTCCCCTCGGTTTGGGATACTCAAATTTGGGTAGCGTTTGCATGACGCGTGGCATCGCCTACGACTCGGATGCGGCCCGGGGCCTTTGTGGTTCATTGACGTCACTGCTTCACGGTGAGGCAAATCGCACCAGCGGTGAGCTGGCGAGCGTCGTTGGGCCATTTGAAGGCTATGCCGAAAATGAGAAACCGATGCTCAACGTGATGCAAATGCACCGTGACGCCTGCGATGCAATCGATGACAACGGCCCAGCAGAGCTCAAAGAAGCTGCCACGAAGCTCTGGGACGATGTTCTGGAAATCGGTGAAAAGTATGGTTTCCGAAACGCGCAGGCAACAGTTCTTGCCCCAACCGGAACCATCAGTTTCATGATGGACTGCGACACAACTGGGATCGAGCCCGATATCGCACTGGTCAAGTACAAGCAGCTTGCCGGCGGCGGCATGCTCAAAATCGTCAACCAGACCGTGAACCTGGGACTCCAGAAACTCGGCTACAGCGATGAGCAGATCACAAACATCCTTAAGCACATCGATGAAAACGACACCATTGAAGGTGCAGCTGACATCAAAGACGAGCACTTGCCTGTATTCGACTGTGCATTCCAACCAGCCAATGGGGTTCGAAGTATTCCATGGCAAGCTCACGTCACCATGATGGCAGCAGCACAGCCATTTTTATCAGGTGCGATCAGCAAGACAGTGAACATGCCCAACGACACAACCCCAGAAGACATTGCAAATGCATACTTCTGGGGCTGGGAACTTGGACTCAAAGCAGTCGCAATCTACCGTGATGGCAGTAAGCAGTCTCAACCCTTGAACACCAAAGCTGATGACGCAGAGGAAGAAGCAACCGCCGCACAAGTCATTACCGAAACAGTCGAAAAGATTGTGTACAAGCCACGGCGTGAACGACTTCCAGATACCCGCCAAAGCGTGACGCACAAGTTCACCATCGCGGGTCATGAAGGCTATCTTTGCGTGGGTCTTTATCCAGACGGAAGACCTGGAGAGATCTTCATTACGATGGCAAAGGAAGGTTCAACCATCGGTGGAATCATGGACAGTTTCGGAACGGCCCTGTCAATCGCGTTGCAGTACGGTGTTCCACTAGAAGTCCTTGTCAACAAGTTTAGCCACACTCGCTTTGAACCGATGGGACATACGTCCAATAAAGATATTCGAATCGCCAAGAGCGTAGTGGATTACATTGCCCGCTGGCTTGACCTGACGTTCATGAGTGGTCATGACCACATTCCATCCGCGATTGACAACACGAACAAAGGCAACGACGCAGAAGTTGCACCTGCCCCGTCCAACTCTGTGATGGATGGCCTGAAAGAGGATGCCGGTGCAGCGGTCGCTCTTGCGGAACGCGCAACTCTGCTTGCAACCATTGGCGAAAACAGCACCAGCAGCAACGGGTCCTCGCCTGCGGCAGCAACAAATGGGGAAGACAATGGACAGGGCGATCAATTTGCCCGCTTCCAGATTGATGCTCCCTCATGTGACAACTGTGGCAGCATCACCGTTCGAAATGGAAACTGCTATCTGTGCCACAACTGTGGAAACAGCATGGGGTGTAGCTAGTCAGTTCCGCCCCCCAAAAACTGTTTCCTGGGACGCACCCGCTCACGCGATTTGCAAGAGAGCATCCACAGGCGGCGGGTTCACAAAGAGGTTATGCTGAAGGTCATGTGATAAAACAATCAACTCCCCGCGGAAATCCGCGGGGAGTTTTTTAATTTTAACAGCAAGATTGACACAGCAGATCCACCAGCGATGTTGCGTCCCAAACCTCGCACACACTCCGTAAACAGTAGACTGCACCAGCACGGAATCACAGCTACTTTGCGGCTGTGATTCGTTAAGATGTGTCCAAAGCCAGCACACTTTCCCGAACTTTCTAAAACCATCATGCCGCTCCAAATCCTGCAATCTCCCACGACGCTGACTTTCTTGGTGTTTGCCCTGACCTGCACGAACACGTACGGGCAACCATCAACATCAACATCAAGCAGTTACCAGACAGATGAAAACATTTCCTACCGTACCTCGCCTGATCCCTATATCTCAAAGATGTGTGTGCTTGACTTGCATTACCCGCAAGACATCAAAGATTTCCCAACCGTGGTTTGGTTCCACGGGGGCGGGCTTACGTCTGGCAAACGGGACATCCCCGAGCAACTGTCCGAGCAGGGTATCGCAGTCGTTGCTGTGGACTATCGATTGAGTCCGAAAGTAAAGGTAGTCGACTGCATTGACGATGCCGCTGCCGCTGTCGCGTGGACATTTGCCAACATCAAAAAGTACGGTGGCTCGGCTGACAAAATTTTTGTCAGCGGGCATTCAGCGGGTGGCTACCTCACCAGCATGCTTGGTTTGGATAAACGCTGGCTCAACAAATACAATATTGAATCAAATTCAATCGCAGGCCTGATACCATTCAGTGGTCATACCATCACGCATTTCACCGTTCGAAAAGAACGCGGAATCGATGGCAAACAGCCGATTTTGGACGAGATGGCTCCTTTGTTTCATGTCCGTGACGATGCTCCTCCATTGCTATTGATCACCGGCGACCGTGAGCTCGAAATGCTGGGCAGATACGAAGAGAACGCTTACATGTGGCGAATGATGAAGGTGGCGGGTCATGAGCACACAACCCTGCATGAACTTGACGGCTACAACCATGGCCAAATGGCAAAACCAGCTCACCCGCTGCTCCTGCGTTTTGTTCGTAAGCTAGCCAAGAAGATTGATCAATAATCCTGCAGCCATAACCCTGCAGCCACGACCCTTAAGCCAAAGACAAGACCCTCGCTCCAACTCAGTTCAGTGGAGCCTGCCACAACCCCAAGGCTGGATTTCGAATGAAGTAAAACTCCGAGCCATCCACATCGCGATGCCAACCATCGCTCAAGTGTGCAACGTCATAGCGTTGCATCAGCGTGTTGATATCGCCAGGTGTGTAATTCACAGACTCAATTTCATCTGCGGTCAACTTCCCTGCGCCGTAAACCACTTCAAAGCGATTCTCGTGTGAGCCATGAACAAGGTGAGCCGCCGCGGACGGGTTTGCAGCAAGATCCTCGTTTTCCGCGACCAATTGAATGATCTCAGACTTGGTTCGGTAGCCATACTTTCGGATTAATGCGTCAATCTGTTGATCCTCTCCAAATTCCTCGACTGCTGGGCCCAAAACTGTTAGCCGCCCACCTGTTGCAATCGCCAATCGGGTTCGGTAAATCGCCTTATTACCGAGCCAAGTGCTTTTGAATTCAGCAGGATCAAGATAAGCAACCACATGGTTCGGAGCACGTTCGAGATGTGTGATATTCACCTGCTTGGCCAACTCCGCTGCCTTAAAAAACGTCTCATGATCATCTCCGATAAACAGCCCACGCGTGTGTAGCTTGCCATCCGGCATCTGTTGAATGACCGTCAGTGCATACAACAGAGGCAAATCTTGACAAAATTCATCCTGGGCATGATTGAGGATCTGCCGTAGTGGTGTATCTGCCCTGCCAAGCGTCTGTTCGATGCCATACACAGCACTGAGATAATGACTCTCATTAATCCCTTCTGCACCACCTGTCCCTACAAAAACATTCTTGTTGTAGTTCGCCATGCCAATCACTTCATGAGGCACAACCTGCCCCAGCGAAAAGATCAAATCATGCCCACCGTCTCTAAGCATGCGATTGACCTGTGCCTTCCATGGCTTGTCATAAAGTCCACCCGTCACGCGCGACACATAAGAGGCCGGCACCTCGCCCAACGTCACGACATCATCTCGCCAGCGGTGAGGCCGAAAAAGATCCAAGGGTACCCCCGGAAACATGTGCGACAACTGTTCTGAATTCATCGCCGAATGCGTACCCAAAGCTGGCATGATGTCGGTAACTGCCTCACCCAACAACTCACGGCACAGCACCGTCATCTCACCAGCTCGGCTGAACAGCCGTGTATGGTCAGGAGGTAACAACAGCACCTTGTGGCGAGCTCCAATCTTCCCAAAGGTCACTCGCAGCGCTTCACGCAAATCTTCCGTCGTTAGCGAATTCGTTTCACTGCCATTGGCATAATAAATTGTCATGAGCGCATCAACATGGAGTTAAGTTGGGAAAAGTAATCCGGCACTGAAGCCACAACTGAAATAAATCTCACTGCTTCATGCAGAAATGCACGAGTTCCAAAAGCCGCAGCACTCGCGATGGGACTGCACCTACCGCGGTGGGCGTATCACCAGAATAACAGGATCAAAGCAAGGTTGGCAGACGCTGATAATCGATGCCCGGTTGCGGATTATTCAAGTACACATCTCACAGAACTTTCGCCTGCGTCTTTCCTCTGCACCAGCTAGCATGTTCACTTTCATGCACCGACTGACGACGCATTTGTGCCGAAGCCAATTGCATTTGCAAAGGCAAGAGCCAAAAAACGAGCGATTACCGTAAAAAAGTCATCGCCCAAGACAACGCACGTAGCTGCCACGAGGGCACAACCGTCAAAGCAGAGGATCATTTCACGCTCAGGAACACAAACCAACCGATCGCATTCTGCCCGACCAGCACCAACCCCTTCTACAACGCCAAGCACATGGGGTAACGAGGCTCAAAACATAGGGTGACGTTATCGGCTCACGTCCACATCGGGATTTTCTCGTCCCACGATCTGGGATCATTCCTATATTTCACATCGGAAATGCCAAATTCCGCTGTTTCCAAACGCAGCAAACTCGCCCGCTTGACGTATCGCAGCCAGGTATCGTCTGATAAGGGAATGAATACCCAAGAAATCGAACAGTTCATCCCGCATCGCAAGCCGATGCTCTTGGTGGATGAGATCGTATCCCGGACTGAAGATAAAATTGTCTGTCGTAAGACATTCCATGACGATGAATTCTTTGTACAAGGGCACTTCCCTGAACAGCCGATCGTCCCCGGGGTGATCCAGTGCGAATGCTGCCTGCAAGCGGGTGCAATACTGCTCTCTGCCGATACCCGGCAGGAGACTGAAACTGGCGAAACGGAAACGCCCTCTGATACGGAACAAAGGGGTAATCCCTCACCCAACAGTGAGGGACTTGTCCCGGTCGCAACTCGCATGGACGCCGTAAAATTCAAACGGATGGTTCGCCCAGGCGATACCGTGGAAATTCAAGTAGTACTGAAGGAGCGGATCAGCAACGCTTACTATTTGACAGGCAAAATGTTAGTGGAAGGAAAGCTTGCCGCTCGACTCGACTTTGCATGCAGCATCGCCAACCCAGGCCCTCCAACCGCAGAGAAAACACCGTGAGTCACAGCGTGCCTACTGACACACCCCCATTCGACTTCCTTGGCTTTCACGGAAAAACTTTTTTGGTCATGGGTGTTGCCAATAAAAAGAGCGTTGCGTACCGGATCGCACAACTGATTGAAAAATCTGGCGGCACCGTCGTGTACACCGTCCGCAGCGAAGCACGTCGCGATAGCCTCAGCAAGTTGCTGGCTGGAAAGGAGATAATTATCTGTGATGTTGAGCAACAAACAGAAATTGATGAACTTGCTCGAAAACTCACTGCTCAGGGCGTGCGACTGCATGGCTTAGTTCACTCCATTGCTTTTGCAGATTACCCCGAGGGGATCCGCCCGTTCCACGAAACAACTCGCAAGCAATTCCTGCAGTCAATCGATATTTCAGCCTATTCTTTAATCAATGTTTGCAATGCATTGAAAGAGCTGTTCGTGAACGAAGCATCTGTCGTTACTATTGGGATCAGCACGACACGCATGGCAAGTGAGAGCTATGGTTTCATGGCACCTATCAAGGCTGCCTTGGAATCCTCGCTTGCATTTCTGACAAAGTCATTCAGTCGTTTCAGTCATGTGCGATTCAATTCAGTCGCTGCCGGCTTACTAAAAACAAGTGCCTCGGCCGGAATCCCCGGCTATGTCGATTCATACCTGTACGCAGAGAAGGTAATCCCTCGCGGGAAAGCCGTGAAAACTGACGAAGTTGCCAATACTGCTGCATTTCTGCTTAGCGAACGCAGCAGTGGCATCACCGCGCAATCGCTTGTGGTCGATGCCGGCATGTCGATCAACTACTTTGATGCGGCAGTCGTCGATGCAGTCACCTCGGCAGATGTTGATTGATCGCTAAGATGAGGGACAATATCGCAATGTTCCTCCACACATGAAACCGGGCAACCTCACCACAGCATCTAGCGTTAACCAGGTATCCATGTGAATCAGACTTTGACACTGACCAACTTAAACTCACTGCATCCCCACAATCGAACGTCTTAAATTTATTGCCATGAGCCAACACATCTACATCAATGGAGAGTATTTTTCCAAGGATGACGCAAAAATCAGCGTTTACGACCACGGACTTCTTTATGGTGATGGTGTCTTCGAGGGCATGCGAGCCTACGGTGGCAAAGTCTTTCGCCTTGAGCAGCATTTGATTCGACTATGGGAATCTGCACTATCCATTGGATTAAAAATTCCAATGTCCATCGACGACCTGACTGCAGATGTAAACGAGTGTGTTAAGAAAAATGCTCTGGAAGAAGGTTACATACGTCTGATTGTGACTCGCGGGGCGGGTGCATTAGGACTCGATCCTTTTAAATGTGACAACCCCCAGGTAATTTGCATTGCCGACAAAATCACTTTGTATCCAGACGACCTCTACCAGAACGGTTTGGAACTGGTCACCGCCGCCACGATCCGCAATCACCCGGCAGCACTCAGTCCACGCGTCAAATCACTCAACTACTTGAACAACATCTTGGCGAAGATGGAGGGATTGAAGGCTGGTTGCGTTGAAGCGCTGATGCTGAATCACAAGGGAGAGGTCGCCGAATGCACCGGGGACAATATCTTCATCGTCAAGAATGGCCTTTTGATGACACCTCCCGTTGAAGCGGGAATCCTGGAGGGCATCACTCGCAATGCGGTTCTGGAATTGGCGGACGAGATGGGGATCGAATCCATTGAAACTGCCTTGACGCGTCACGACATCTACACGGCGGACGAGTGCTTTCTCACAGGGAGCGCAGCAGAAGTGATTGCGGCAGTTCAACTTGACGATCGTGAAATTGGTGCTGGCAAGCCCGGACCAATCACCAAACAACTCAACGAAGCTTTCCGCATCCTCGTGCGGCAGTAGCACACACACAGGGCAAACGCATGAATGAATCTTGGTGTAGTCAGGAAATTTAAGGGCAACTAGTCCGTGCGTGTCTACATCACGCATTCCCCCGCTCTGTCTTATTCACTTGGCACACGACAATCTCGAGGGACTTAAGGTGATGGCGTGATCGGTGTTTGCTTTGAAAGCGTTGGTGAGGTACGAGTCCGCGAACTAGCGGATCCGATTCTCGAGTCACCTAGCGACGCAATTGTCAAAGTGTCGGTTGCCGGCCTCTGCGGCAGTGATTTGCACCCCTTCTTCGGGCGAGAAGTCGGCTTGGATCCCGGCACCGTCATGGGGCACGAGTTCATTGGCGAAGTGGTGGCAACCGGCGATGATGTTCAACGAATCACTGTTGGCACGCGTGTTTGCGCGCCTTTTACAACCAACTGTGGTCACTGCTATTACTGCAATTCAGGATTAACATCCCGCTGCGTCAGTGGCCAGCTTTTTGGTTGGCGGCAAAATGGAAAGGGGCTGCATGGCGGCCAGTCAGCCTTGGTGCGAGTTCCGCATGCCGATGGAACGTTGATGAAAATCCCTGATGGAGTTAGTGATGAAACGGCCTTGCTGCTGGGTGACAACCTCAGCACTGGCCGTTTTGCCGCTGACATGGTTTGCATTTCAAACACTGGAACTTTCGGCGTCATTGGCTGTGGGACCGTTGGTTTATTGGCCATTGCTGCAGCCAAACAAATGGGAGCCCACCAAGTGGTCGCTGTCGACCCCTGCAAACCCAGACTGGAATTAGCTGAGTCGCTTGGTGCCTTGACTTACGCGAATGCCGAGGACGCCCTGAGCCAAGCAATGCATCTTACCAACCAACGAGGCCTCGATGGCGTGATGGAACTAGTAGGACTGCCAGAAGCGCAACATCTGGCTTATCAACTTGTAAGGCCTGGCGGCACGCTCTCCGTCATCGGTTGCCACTGCACACCGAACTTTTCTTTTTCGCCGGCCGAAGCTTACGACAAGAACTTGACTTACCGCACAGGTCGCTGCCCCGCAAGGCACTATATGCATTTACTATCGAGCAACCCCAAACTCCCGGAGATGGATCTGTCTTGGTGCATCACACACCATTTCCCCGTCGCCGATGCCGTGGAAGCTTATCGAATTTTTTCTACTCGCGACGATGGTTGCATCAAAGCGGTTTTACATTTCGATTGATCTGCCTGCGAGACGCTTGTGAATCCATCCGACGACCAATTTGCCTTGCTGAATGGCCCCACCCACAGCATGCACCCAGTGATTCATGGCGCTAAGGTGCACATTTGACAGCCAACACTCTCATCGCGTTGAACTTCGCGATCCCGGGTCTTTTCTAAAAAGCAGAAAGCGCGGGCTTCCTAACGCATTTGGCCACCATCACGCTTTCACCACGCTCTAAAATGCTTGACGATAATCTGCTCGCCAGTCGTTCCCCATAGTATCCACACTAGCCATGCGAATCAACGCACCACCTTACCGCATCCTACTCATCTTCATTGCCGTATCTTTCGTCACCTCGTTATACAGCACGGCACAAACGCGTGACGAAATGGTACGTGAGGATCGCAAGAAGATAATGAAAGAGGGCTTTTGGATTTACAACGATCTTCCTAAGGCCTTTGCAAAAGCGAAGCAATCAGGAAAGCCACTCCTTGTTGTTCTTCGCTGCATTCCTTGCCATGAATGTGTAAAGCTTGACGACGAACTCGTTGACCAAGACCCTGTCATTCGTCCCTTACTGAATAAGTTTGTCTGTGTCCGTCAAGTTTCCACCAACGGGCTTGATCTCAAGCTATTTCAATATGATACAGACCAGTCTTTTGCTGTTTTCATCCTCAACGCCGATGGAACCGTATACGGCAGGTTTGGCACTCGATCCCATCGCACAGACTGGCTGGGAGACGTGTCCCTTGAAGGTCTAGCAGAGGCACTCAAAGGGGGGCTTGAACTGCATCAGAATTACCCCAAAAATCGAAATCAATTAGCTGGCAAACGTGGTGGAAAACCGGAATTCGCGTCACCAGAGAAATACCCCAGCCTTGCCGACAAGTTCACTGACCAATTGAATTACACCGGAGATGTCGCCAAAAGTTGCATCCACTGTCACCAGATCGGTGATGCTCAACGCGCTTACTATTGGAATTCAGGTAAACGGATACCGGAACGAGTTCTCTTCCCTTTCCCGCACCCCAAAACCCTGGGTTTGATCCTAGACCCCCAGCAGAGGGCAACCGTTACGTCAGTGCTACCTGAATCAATTGCTGCCAAGAGTGGACTTCAATCAGGAGATCGCATTCACTTGATTGATGGACAAAATCCGCTTTCAATTGCAGATGTCCAATGGGTATTACACCAAACGCCGGCAATCGGTGGAAAACTTCCTCTTTCAATAAAACGTGGTAATCAAGTTATCAACTTGGAATTGAACCTTCCCCCAGCATGGAGACAAGGTGGCGACCTCTCGTGGCGGGCAACTGCATGGGCTTACCGTCGCATGGTCACCGGCGGCATGCGGCTTACGCCGGTCAAACCCCAAAAAAGACAACAATTGAACTTGGGGAAAAAGCAAATGGCTCTGCTGGTTGAGCATCTAGGCCAATACAACGCTCATGCAGCAGCCAAGCGGGCAGGACTTCGCAAGGGAGATATCCTGATTGCCTATGACGGCAACACCGCTCTAACCACTGAATCTGACCTGTTTGCACACAGCCTTCAGCACCACAAGCCCGGTGACAAGGTCCGCATCGTCGCAATCCGCGGCGGCGAAAAGCGGGAATTCACCATCCCGATTCAACCCTAATAAATTCCGAGTTACAGTACCAACTCTGGCTTCACAGACATCACTAGAATTGCTGTCCAATCAAAATTGAGTTTTCGCTAAGATGGAAGAGTAATCGAGAGTCTGTTTTTTCAGTGAAGCCAAACGTCGATGCCCCGAGCTACACGCCCATCAAAATCTTCCACGTCGCGATCTTCGCACCTGACAGTGAAGCGTTCGAAATCTCCTCGTGGAAAGATCGCTCCCCGCGATCGCAAAGTGCTGAGCAAACTTGCTGGTGAAGTTGCCCTGCGCACCTTTCCAGCGGAACAGATAATACGCTGGCAACGCGAGATACACGAAAACACTCTCTCCCTGAGTCGTTCAATCGACCAACCCAACTTTACGAGTGTCGGTCGCGATGATCTAGTAAGAATGATCCGCATGTACGACGATCTTTTTTTTGATGGAAAGATCTTACCAGTGGCACAGGCAGAGGGATTGTCTTTTGGACTTTCTTCACGCATGACTCGGATTGCGGGAAAAATGATCACCCATTATCCCCACGGCGATCATGAGGCACCGCGACAATTCGAACTGGTACTCTCGTCCACCCTGTTATTCCAGACGTTCGAAGACGAGGGGCGTCCCGCTGTAGTCACCGGTCGTGTCTGCAAAGATCGGCTAGAAGCAATGCAACGAGTTGCTGAACACGAGTTCGTTCATCTCATAGAAATGCTCATTTGGAACGACGGCAACTGCAGTGAAGCCCGCTTTCAGTCGATTGCACAACGTTATTTTGGGCACACTGACTATCGTCACGAACTGATCACACAACGAGAGCGTGCCCTCACCAAATTCAACATCCGCATCGGGGACAAAGTCCGGTTCCAACATGATCGCAAAGTGCTTACCGGGCGAGTCAACCGGATCACGCGTCGTGCCACTATTTTGGTCGAGAATGCCAAGGGTGAACGCTTTAGTGATGGGCATCGCTATCTGCGGTTTTACGTTCCATTGGAAAAGCTCAGCAAGGCCTGATTGAAGTGACGAATTCGCCATGGACTCCCCCGCCCACCAAGCCGCACATCCACGAACCGCGTCATGAACTTGGTTGTCAAATCTGTCCCCATCAACTCCGAGGTGGCACTGACGCTCGTTGATGAACTGGAAAAGGAACTACGTCAGGATTACCCACCGCACTACATCCACGAATTGGATGTTAAATCATTTGAAGCGAGGCAAGGTATTTTTTTAGTTTGCATCGACGACAATGAGCCCATCGGTTGCCTCGGCTTTCGACCGCTGAATCGTGAAACAGGTGAACTGAAACGGATGTATGTTCGGCCCGCTTTCCGAGGCCGTGGTGCGGCAAAGGCGATGCTATTTGAAATGGAAAAAGAGGCAGCTTTTCGAGGCTTTCGACGTATCGTCCTTGAAACAGGTAATCAGCAACACACCGCCATCGACCTCTACCAAGCAAACGGCTACGCGGCGATTCCGCCGTACAACCAAGCGTCCGATGGGCCTGCGAGCGTTTGTTTCTGCAAAACGCTTGGGTGTTAAGTTAAGCCCACGCCAATGCGCCGCGAAATCAGTGCGTCATTGCGTAGGTAACAATATTGATGCCCATGGGATATGCTTTTTTCACTGAGAACTCTTCAAAATACCAAGGGTCTACTCCCTCACGTTCCCAGCCATCTCCCAAATCAGTATTGTGGCAAATGAAGACCATGATTCGGTCCTTGTCATCAGTGATCGCCCGGTAATTCGGCGTCCGTGTATCACTACCATCCCAAGCATTTTCCCAAGTGCCAACTTCTCCATTTTGCATTCGGTAGGCCGCGTTGATTGCGGGCACCTGGGGTTTTTCTTTCAACGGATAAACGCACTGAAAAATCTCATGTGACAATGGCACTTCAAACGGTTTCCGCTCGGGAAAGACTCGCGCCAGCTGCTGCCGCAGATTTTCATACTGATAGTCCCCCCAAAAGTCATCGACCATCAGGAAGCCTCCATTCAAACAATAGCGACGTAAAGCCTTCACCTCAGCCTCACTGAAGTACAATGCACCCGGTTCAATGATGTAGATGAATGGGTAATCAAAGAGCCGTTCATCAGTAAGCTCAAGCACAATCGGTTCCGGATCGACCTCAAGTGATGTCAGTTGTTGCAACCGCAGGGAAAAATTAAGATCACTGTCTCGATAGTCCGTGCGCCAACCACCGCCACCCCGCCCGCGTCCACCGACGGACTCATACTTGATTCGGACGAAAGTAAACACATCTCGCTTGAAGTCCTGGTCAATTCCCCAATCCGGAACGCCGTTGCGTCCTGTTTCAATTCCACCGTTCTGCCACCATCGCCCACCACGCTGTGCAACGGCGATCGAGGTCGTCAGGACGACAACAACGCCGAAACCGCTCCACCACCAACTTCGCATTTTCATCGATGACATTTCCTTCATTCCGGTTCCCCTTCGTACGAATCGAATTCGCTGGAAAGATTTCGAGCCGCCTGCGGTGCGTCTCCTTCCGTTGCACTTTCGTCCTTCAATGCACCCTCTTCCTCAGACGATATGCTAGCTGCTTGCGCTGTGCCCGAATTTTCTCTTGCTGTTGACTCGGCGTTCTTGATAGTTGGCCTGCTCGCCGATTCTTCCTTGGCTGCACTTGGCTCTTCCGTCTCAGCATCATTTTCCGGCGTTTCATCCTGCTCCGACAGTTCGAGCAACAATGCGTGGGCCTCTCGAAATCGTGGAGCTTCCAGCAATGCACGCAAAACATGATGTTTCGACTCTTCGAGTGCCCCCATATTCTTTAACGCACGGGCCATGCGGAAGTCGATTGCAGCCGGATCGACGGGATCCATACGAGCGAGGGCTTGCAAGGCCCGTACGGCCTCAGGAAACCCCTCCTGCTGCTCAGCTGCTTCAGCTAATGCAGTTTGTCCCTCAGGCAACATCGGATTAATGGCGATCACGTTTGCTGCGTATTCTTGAACAGAATCCCACTGTCCATCCTCGCGTGCCAGGTCGATCAATCGTCGCAGCGCGGGCAAAGCATCACTTGAGTTGGCGACTGTCTCTTCCAAAACGATGCGTTCAGCCTTGGTATCCCCAAGCTTTCGATATACCTTGGCCAACAGTTCAAGAGGCCCACCGCGATCTCCAGTCAAGGTTTTCAAATCCCTCAGTCTTTCCAGCCCTAGCTTTGCCTTTTCGAACTGCTCGGCAACGAAATACGCTTCGGCAGTCGCTCGAAGTCCCCAATAGCTATCTGGATGCTCTTGGAGCCAAGCTTCCCAATCTTTCAGGCGTGGCTCCTCGGGGAGGCCCTTCCGAGACCAATCTGCTTTTGCCCCAAACTCGGAAGCATGCTTGCGAGCAAACTGCAAGAACTCGGCATCCAGCTTCTGAAGAGATCCAGTGTTCCGGGCCATAGCATCATTGATAATAAGCCCGTTTCCCAGGTCATTCAAAATTCCCTTAATGGCATCCAATCCGTGTTTCTGAATCAGGAACTCAATGACGAGTGAGGACTGATAATACGCGAACTGAAGATGAATTGGGGTCGGCGGATTTAGAAAGGCGCTGCTTAACTGCGTGACGGGGGTTAATGAATCATCCAGCAACATCTCACGGTAAACGGGTGACATGGACTCACCCCAAGCTCCACTTCGTTGCCTCTCTTCGTAAACAGAAATACCTTCGCTTAGCCACCTTGGCATTCGATTCCTGGTTTTTTCCAGGGTCACAACATGGCAGAACTCATGCCATAAAACGCTTTGCCAATTCGACGGCCTCTCGCCCTGCGACGCGGGACTGTTAGCGGTGATCACTCTTCCAAAACAGACGCCCAGAAACCCCGCTCCACCCGGCAGACCAAACGTGCGAATCGCAAAATCTTTCTGTTCCGGAAAGATTTCGACGACGACCGGCTCACGAGGTGTCACATCATACTTCTCACACAGGACTCGCTTGGCTTCCGTGAGCAAATCGAGGACGGCAGGTCCATAAATCGACGCTTCCATCGAATCCATTCGAACCTCAATTCCATCGGACTCAAGCACAGTGAATCCCTTGATTCGCTCCCGCAGAGTCAGCAGGTTACTGGCCACCACATTGTACTCGTCCTGTTCAGCGGCCAGTCTTGCGACCTCCCACCCCACATCTTCATTCCCGAGACGCAGTAAATCCTGGGCCAACTGAAACCGCGCCGCGACATACTTCGGATCGAGTTCGAGGGCTTTTCTCTGGTGCTCCGCACCCTCTTCAAAGCGGTACTTTTGGGATAGTTTTTTTCCGATCAAATGGTCCACGGCGGGATTGTCGGCCCAGGTGCTGAGCCCTGCTGCACGCAACAAAGCTTCGCGTTCGAATTGCCCCTTCAAATTTGCGAGCACAGCCAGAAGAGCCCATGCCTCTTGTTGGTGCACATTGATCGACAAAACACGTCGAAGCAATTCCTCAGCTTTGGAATACAACTCGCGATCGATCGCAGCATCTGCCTGATAAACCAGACTTGGCACATGCTGGGGATTCATGCCGATTGCGGCCGTGATCGCTTCGCTCGCTTTCTCTGGATCGCTCGACTCCCACGCCCGAGCCAACAAATAGGGAATTCGTGGGTCAGCCTCTTCAACCCGCTGCGCGGCAGCAAGGGTTGCAGCGGCGACCTTGTAATCACCTTTCTCGAGTGCAAGCTCAGCCGTCGCGATGTAGGCTTCAACATGCTCTGGGTCTGCGTCCCGGACCCGATCATAAAATGCTTCCAATATCTTGCGAGCATCCTCACCTCGCATTGCAAAGAAACGTCCTGCAGCGACGAGATTATCGCGACTCGCATACCGCGATGGAGACGATTGCAACAGCAGCATGATCTGATTCTTAGCGTCAGTGGCCTGCTGCGGTTGTCCCCCATCACGGAAAGCCTGTAGACCCTGCATCCGAAGCGTCAAACTGGTCGGGTACCTCCTGATCGCATCTTCATACGTTTTGGTAGCCTCAGCGTACTTGCCCTGTACCATTTGGCATTCGATCAACAAGCGTGGCCAACGTTCGTTCCAAATCCCCGCTTCCACCTGTTTCGCAGCAAACTCCTCTGCTTCGGCGTACTTTCCTGATTGGTAAAGCAAACGTGCGTCATCAAGATCCGAAGCGGTTGCGGGAATGCACGTACACGCCACTAAACCCACCAGAAAAACAAATCTGTTCATCGAATCTTTCTCATCCAGACAATAACGAAGCTTCGCAGCGTGAGATCGCCCCAAACGTTGCATGGCCACCCACCCAGTTTAGCGTTTCGCACACCCTCATGGGGCATACGGTTTACCGACAGATACGAGATTCTCGCGTTCCCTGCTCAGATCGCTTGCTGCCCAAAGCATCAAATTATCGCTGGAATTGCCGACCGTGCGCCCAAGCGAGAAAAGCCTCCTCTTCGAAACGACTTTACGTCAACCTCGGAAGACCAGCGATGCGCGTGCATCTGAGCGCGGACAACCGAAATTCGCCCCTAGCCCCGGAATCGATTAGCCGCCTGATTTTCCAATCGCGAGAAAACAAATAAAAATTACCGCAAGAGCCGTCTGGTTTGTGGTTTCTTCGGGTCATCTTCACGAACGCCACTCAGCGAGCGGCGAATCGAGTACGATTTAGCCAAGCAAAAAGGACTGGCGATTCATGCAGTGCTTCGATTTCAACTTTGAAATCCAGCCAGGTTTTCAGAACCAGGTGAATTTGAAATTCCAACCGCAACTGCTCTGTCATCCGTTCCCCATAAGTCACCGCCGCGCACTCTCTACCCTGTCCGGTTCCCGCCCATGCCGAAACAACATCAACTCCGTTTTCAGCCAACTGCCATACCTTTTTTGAGCCGGGGGGCACTTGGATGCATGCTCTTAATTGTCACTGCATTTGCATGGCAAAACATCAATAGCTCACGCACCATTGCCGAAGAGCCCTCACCAGATCCGCAAAAACGGCTCCGAGTCGGCGTGATAGGCTTGGATACTTCTCATGTGCTTGCGTTTACCAAAGCATTCCAGCAGGCGAAGCCTGACGCCCCGGACCTCTCGGGGTTTGACGTGGTCGCTGCCTACCCATTCGGCAGTGCAGATATCGAGTCCAGCGCCAGTCGGATTCCCAAGTACACCGAAGACATGAAAGCCTTGGGCGTTGAGATCGTTGACTCCATCGCGACGTTACTTGCCAAGGTCGACTGCGTCCTGCTGGAAACAAACGATGGCCGCTTGCATTTGAAGCAAGCACTGCAGGTATTTCGAACTGGCAAGCCTGTCTTCATCGACAAACCGACGGGTTCAAATCTGGCGGAGGTAGTTGCAATCTTTCGAGCGGCAGCTCATTTCAACGCGCCCATGTTTTCAAGTTCGTCGCTTCGTTATAGCGATGGTGCCCAAGCTATTCGTGGTGGAAAAGTGGGCCGCGTCCTTGGCTGCACGACCTACAGCCCATGCACGCTGGAACCCACTCACGTCGACCTGTTTTGGTACGGAATCCACGGTGTGGAAAGTCTATACACTTGCATGGGTACAGGGTGCCGATCAGTCACCCACACCTCAACCGAGGACTTCGAACTTGCGGTTGGAATTTGGGCTGATGGACGAATTGGCTCTTTTCGTGGCATTCGTGCCGGTGCAAAAGGCTACGGGGGAATCGCATTCGGTGAAAAAGGCATCACCGAGATTGGCCCCTACGGCGGCTACCGTCCCTTGGTCGAAAAAATTGCCAAGTTCTTTCGCACTTCAGAACCGCCAATTGCTGCAAATGAAACCATCGAACTTTATGCATTTATGCAGGCAGCTGCCCAAAGCAAACAACAGGGTGGAACCCCGGTCGAGATAGCAAAAGTCATGCAAGAAGCGAATCTAGCTGCCGATCAACTATTGGGGGATGAACTGAAACAAAAATGAGTAATCCGACACTGAGGCGACTTTATGCCCAACTGGTTTTCTACCCTACATTGGCGTGGAATGCACTCTTGGGACGTGTTCTGTCCATCCGGCAATGGTGGAATCATGTTGACGAGCATGTGATTGTGGGCGCTTACCCATTTGCACGTGATGTGCCTGCCATGCATGAGGCGGGTGTGAAAGCCGTTGTCAACACTTGCGAAGAATACGCCGGTCCCACCGAGCAGTACTCAAAGCACGACATTGAACAATTACGTATCCCCACGACTGACTTTACACACCCCGCACTGGATGACGTCCAAAAAGCTGTTGAGTTCGTTGAAAAGCATGCAGCTCAAGAACGTACTGTTTACATCCACTGCAAAGCAGGGCGAGCACGCAGCGCGACCATCGCAATGTGTTGGCTAATGAAATATCGCGGCATGTCAATGCAGCAGGCGCAGCATGCATTGCTGAAGGCACGCCCTCACATCAATCCACGTTTGACCGAACGCCCGGTCGTTCATCAGTTTGCCAAAGCCAATGGATTGTCCTGAGCTGCAGCTAGGAACGCGAGCTTGCTGATGTTCCCGAGCAGGCGAAAACGTCAGCCTTGCCCACGCAGTTCTTTTGCTCAGCTTTTAATGCTGCAAATCCAGTTCGGCTGCACCTGCCTGTGATCCAGAGTTCTGCGATCGACCATCCTGCAGTACATCATTCGACATGCCATTTCGTCGAGGTCCGCTGACTTACTTGCAGTAGGGGCTACAAATTCAGCCAGAGTCGCGTTGGCTGATCAGTCGCGTGGCTCATGGGTGTTGACAGAAAGCTGCATCAAAGAGACGGCAATGTTTCGTAAAATCAACATCGCAGTGAACAAATGCCGCGTCTCAATCAAGTTCACAGGCCACCCCGAATCTAAAATGCGCATAAACCATTGCAGCGTAGTCACTTAAGCACCACCACCTGACATCACAACCAAATTTGGCACGGATCCTGCTGTGTGAGGCGACAAACAACTCACACCTCTGATTGCTCACTTCAAGCTATGCACAGTGTCCT
The DNA here is from genome assembly GCA_003513555.1 of Rhodopirellula sp. GTDB lineage: Bacteria > Planctomycetota > Planctomycetia > Pirellulales > Pirellulaceae > Rubripirellula. The sequence goes on from DOPG01000148.1 coordinate 27,107, forward strand.
CCTAGTTGATCTCGCTGCGGTCGTTTCCGAGCATGGTCCCACGATTCTTTATGGTCGCAATACCCTGGCTCCCGAAGCGTTAACTCAATATTGGTCCGCAACCCACGCGTGTTTCGGCCTATGGCATCAAGCAATGGCCAGGTACAGC
>DOPG01000299.1:0-15759 GCA_003513555.1 Rhodopirellula sp.
TAGTAGAGTGGCTCGGTCGGCCATGGGCGATTGTTTCAGTCCAGCTTTTTCAACACCATCTAGAATGAAATAGTCGATCGGGTTTGCTGCAATCTGGTCCTTGGCGTTATTTGGGATGGTAACTTTTTTCGGTGCGATAAAGGACCAATGCTGTTGATATTTAGCGCCTGATGTAATCCAGGATTTCAAGATCGAAATCTGGTTGCTGGTGAGCTTGTGTCCTGTTTCTGGAGGCGGCATGACCATATCAGGGTCAGTTGACGTGATGCGTGCAATCAGCTCACTTTGGTCAGGTTCGTTAGGAACGATGACGCCAGACTCAAGCGCTAAAGAACGTTCATCAAGCCGTAAATCGCCCTCGCGAGATTCACTGTCCAAGCCGTGGCAGGCAAAACAATTGTCGGCCAATATCGTTCGGACATCACGGTTGTATTGGATGGATGAATCTGCGGCGGCCTTGTTCCGCTTCAAATCTTCTGCATGCAGAATACGAATTGGGCCTAGCGGTAAATGAAGTACACCGGCCAACAACAGTACCAGAACGCTTCCGGAAAATGTACGAGGTTGAGAGACGGAACTTGTAGGTGATTGAAAGAGCATGAGGACTCATTGAGGGCAGGAATACGCAAATGACATCGGATCGCATTTGGTGGCTCAGGCGTCCGTGCGGAGGTAATAGCTTAGTTACTCGAGCTTTGGCGATAAATTACGTGCATGGGGCTTGGAGGTTTTCAGTGATTCAGTTTTAAGCCAGGCTCAGCGTTTGGATTTGACTTGGGCATTCAATCACCCTGCTGCGGGCAAGCAAGGTTGAATCCGAGGCCCGACTCCCGGCAGCGATCAAGTTGGTGCATAACCTGGCAGTATCTTGGTGACGAAGACCGATTGCCCATGACGCTCATAGGACCATCGAATCATTTCCGTCAGGCAGACCATGATATCGTCATACTCGCCGATTAGTACGGTTGATGTTGGACCGGCGTTGACCTGCAATTTGCTGAATTCGTGCAACTTACTAATAAATTCCTTGACCAGATCACGAAATGTTTCAACAAACGGATACATGCTGATTTCAACGGTGGTGACCACGGCGGCTCATCTTCGGGATTCAATTTTGGGTAAATCGGCGGCGTTCGAGGCTGAACCATGGGACACCGTCATTCGGCATCACGCTAAGCAACCACTGAAACTGCACAAACGCACCAACAACTGGAGCTTTGAATATCAAATGTCGCATGATCCACGCCCAGCGTATTGTAGGGATGTCGCAAAGTTTTGTACATTTCGAGCGGTAGTCTGCTCGGTGGCACTTGCGCACGGTTCACTCAAACGTGGTTCGATTGGGGACAATCTGCTTGTTCAAAGCAAATGACATCTGGCAGGAGGTGTTGCATTAGCCGCGGTGCTAGAATCCAACTGAACCATCATCTTTTCCTATCGATACCAGCTCATGCCCAAAGCAACCGAGATTTTTGAGAAAGTACCTGCGTTTGACTACAGCGAAGCTGCCGCAAATACAGATCCCGCTGCGTTTGAAACCGTGGTGCGAACTAGGCGAAGCACGCGTGTTTACACAGATGAGCCGGTTCCGGAAGAGGTGATGAGGCGGTGCTTGGAGTTGACATTACTGGCACCGAATTCATCGAATCTACAGCCGTGGGAGTTTCATTGGGTACGTGATGCAAAGAAAAAAGCCGAATTGTCACGATTGTGCTTGGGGCAGCCGGCTGCGGCGACAGCGGCGGAACTGGTGGTGTGTGTTGCACGATTGGATACCTGGGACAGGAATCGAAAGCTAATGCTCGAGGCCATGGAGTGTTCAGATCGAGAGACACCCGAGTCGGCATTGAAGTATTATCGCACGCTCGTGCCGCTGGCATACGGGCAGGGTCCGTGGGGAATCTTTGGCCCCATCAAAAAATTGCTCTTCTGGTTGATGGCACTTCGAAAACCCATGCCTCGTGGTCCCTCAGGTAAAGCGGACTTGCGTGTTTGGGCGCACAAGTCGACGGCACTTGGATGTCAGAACTTGATGTTATCGCTGAGGGCTTTTGGTTACGACAGTTGCCCGATGGAGGGTATGGACTCATCTCGGATTGGCAAGCTGCTTGAGCTTCCCCGGACAGCCGAGGTTTGCATGGTGATTTCGGCAGGGAAACGAGCAAAGAATGGTATCTATGGTGAGCAAATCCGTTTTGATCCCGCACTGTTCCTATTTGAGGTCTGAGCCACGTCAGTGGTCACCGTCTGGAAACGCGGTGAGCCATCTCGATCGAGAACCTCCCGTCACGTCTTTTGAGTTGCTGTTTTCGCTTTCCGTCCGGCATTCTATTTTGGTTGCGTCTAGAAGCTTGCGGTGGATTTTATCGCGTCACCATTGGCACGACGTTTCCTGAAACCACTGCCGCCTGCAATTGGGATTCTATCTGCTGGATCCACTTTCGGTAATCATTTGGCATGTGTTGGACGCGTGTAGGATGTTCTTTACTGAACGCGTTAGTTTCCGATGGGGATTTTGCTACGTTGAGCAGTTCTGCTTTGCATTTTAACCGTGAATTTTTCCATCCGCCTGATGCATGGAACAATCTCCCTGCTTATCTCTGTTACAGAATAGTTTGGATTGGTGTGTTGCGGACTCGGCACTGAAATCCGAAAACGCAGCCCACGCGTTTCGCTTACCAAACTCACTACATGGGGGGTGAGTGGCTTCGAGCTGCTTGGGACGGGGGCTTACGGTAAAGCGTGCAACATTCCGATATAAACATCCATTGCCACTGACGCATCCAAAAGCGATGATCTGCAGATTGACGTCGGGGTTTTTCGTTTATTCGCAGCAGGGTGCTATGTTGGCCACAACGACATCTGTTTCCGTTCCTCACGTTGTGATCATTGGCGGCGGTTTTGGTGGCTTGGAAACAGCAAAGAGTTTGCGTAAGTCTGATGTTCAAGTAACTCTTGTCGATCGTCACAACTACCATTTGTTTCAACCGTTGTTATATCAAGTCGCAACAGGAGGTTTGTCCCCGGCCAATATCGCTACTCCTCTCCGGTCGATTTTTCGGCGCCAGGCAAACTGCGAGGTGCTGCTTGCAGAAGTGCAGGATTTCGATCTCGATGACAAGCGATTACTCTTGGCTGATGGAGAATTGAAGTACGACCACTTGGTCGTTGCTGCTGGTGCGACGCATAGTTATTTTGGGCATGAAGAATGGGCTTCGGTCGCGCCAGGGCTAAAGACTCTGCAAGATGCAACATCCATCCGCCGAAAAGTGTTTCTGGCGTTTGAGGCTGCCGAGCGAGAGCGGGATCCAAAGATCCGTGAACAGATGATGACCTTTGTGGTCGTGGGAGGTGGGCCAACGGGCGTCGAATTAGCAGGTGCGTTATCGGAGATAGCCCGCCACACGATTCGCAACGACTTCCGGCATATTCACCCAGAGGATGCACGGATCGTGATTGTGGAAGCTGCCGAGCACGTGTTGGCTCATTATCCAGAGGCTCTTTGTCAACGTGCTGCCAACTTGATTCGCGATCTGGGAATTGAAATTCACACCAAAACGCGAGTTACCAAGGTCACCGAGAATGAAGTCTGTTTGTCGTCCGAAGAGGGGGATCAAGCCATTGGCACTCAAACGGTACTCTGGGCTGCCGGGGTCCACGGAAGTCCGCTCGGTAGCAGGTTGGCAAGAGCATGCGGTCTCGAAACTGACCGTGCCGGTCGTGTCGGTGTCACGAATAGGATGAATATAGAAGGCCGAGACGAAGTTTTTGTAATCGGTGATCTTGCGAATTGCACTGACGGGAACGGGGTTCGAATGCCCGGGTTGGCACCTGTCGCGATTCAGCAGGGGCAGTACGTTGCAAAAAAAATCGTTGCAACCCTCTCAGGAATTCAAATCAACGAACCATTCGTTTATCGTGATCGAGGAACTATGGCAACCATTGGAAGAGCCAAAGCTGTGGTTCAAGTCGGTAAGCGTGAAAGCGTTGGCTTCATTGCCTGGCTGATGTGGTTGGTTGTTCATTTATTGCAGATTGTTCAGTTTCAGAATCGACTTCTCATTCTGTTTCAGTGGGGATGGAATTACCTGACTTTCAGTCGCAGTGCCCGAATTATTACTGGTGATGATCGTGTGATTTTAATCCGCGATGAGTTGGTGGATGATAAGTCTGCGACGAATGAAAAAGTTACCGGGATGCAGGTGGAGAAATGACTTATCGGGCTGAGGAAAGTGCGGGGGCACCACTTCAGGCATCGCTTACCAGAAACAAGGCGACTGCTGTTGGCGGCGATTTGCCGCTTCGCTACCGGATTTTGTTTGACCAGCGTTGAGGAAGACCATTTCGATTGCTAAGGACCGCGGCGAAGAGTCATGGGTTTGCAAAGCATCAAAAACAGAGTGTGCCAGATTAACTATGAGTGAACAGGGAAATACTCCAGATTCTGAACCCGCTGCCAATCGTGACTTGCTTGACCGTGATTTTTCATCGGGGAAGCTTCCTCTCCTAAAACGTTTTGAAGAGGTATGGGCTGCTTATTCACCGCTGCTTCGGCCCTGCATGATGCTGTTCGTGTTTTTTGCTGCTCTCTGGTTGCTGCATCACGAATTCAAAACCATGAAGTATGCCGATGTCGTTGCCAGTTTTCATGCTTTGTCGAGCGGTGAAATTCTTGCAGCGGTGGGCTTCACTGTCGGCAATTTCATGGTCTTGATTGGATATGATTGGTTTGGGGTCAAATTGGTCAAGCATGAGGTCACAGCGAGGCAGGTTGCGACTGCTTCTTTGCTGTCCTACGCATTCAGTAATTCTCTGGGCGTGTTTTTGGGAGGTGCACCGGTTCGTGCGCGACTTTATTCGTCGTGGGGAATGCCTTCGAGTGAGATCGTTCGACTGGTACTCGTCATCGGTGTTGCTTTTTGGTTAGGTCTGTTTTCACTTGCTGGCACTTTATTCGTATTCACCCCTTTTGATATTCCGGACAAACTACATCTGCCTGTGTCTACAAGTCGCCCCTTTGGCATGGGCTTGCTCTTAATGACAGCGGTGTTTCTTGTCATTTGCGGGATACGAAAAGCACCCTTGCGGGTCGGCAGCGTGAATCTACAGCCGCCGCCCCTGAAAATTGCAGTGGCGCAAATGTTCGTTGCAATGGCGGACTTTATGTTTGCTGCAGCGACTTTGTATGTGTTGTTACCGAATGACGTTGTGATTGACTTCCTGCCATTCGTTGCGATCTTTGTGCTCGCTGTATTTGTCGCTCTGGTGAGTCACGTGCCCGGAGGCTTGGGGATTCTTGAGTTGGTCTTGATCACGATGTTGCCTGGAGGTACCGACGATCTGGTCGGGGCATTGATTGCATTTCGAATCATCTACTATCTGTTGCCGTTGCTCATTGGGGTGGGTGCGATTTCATTCGCGTCTGTCCGACAACACCACGAAAAAATCACAGGTGTGGTATCAGGCGGGCTGCGTTGGGCCACTATTATCAGCCCTCCCATCATCACGGGGGCAGTGTTTGTGGTGGGGCTTGTGATGCTTGTTTCAGGAACTTTGCCTCCGTCAGCTGGGAAGCTTGAATTGATCCGCGATTGGCTTCCTTTGCCGCTGGTCGAGGTGTCTCATTTTCTTGGAAGTGTGATTGGTGCTGTTCTCATCGTTCTGTCTCGTGCTCTGCAGCGTCGGATTGATGCCGCTTGGTGGCTGACTGTCGTGATGCTGTCAGCAGGCGTGCTGGTTTCTCTGCTGAAGGGTTTTGCATGGGAACAGGCAATCATTGTCGCAATCATGTTGGTTGCCTTGTTGCCTTGCCGGCAGTACTTCTTTCGTCATGGAAGAATCTTTGCGGCGTCTTGGAGTATTCGTTGGTTGATAGCGATTGCGATGACTTCTGGTTTGATCATCTGGTTGATTTTGTTTTCTTACCGGCACGTCGAATACAGCAATGAGTTGTGGTGGAGCTTTACTTATGGCAAGACAGGAGAGGCGCCCCGTGCTTTACGTGCAGCAGTCGGTGGGGCTTCTGTTCTGGTCATCGTTGGCTTGATGCAACTGTTCAAGACGACAGGTAAGGTGCCGGCGGCGGCGACGGATGAAGAGATGGGGCAGGTTCAGCAGATCATTTTTAGTGACGAAAATACCGCGGCGAACTTGGCATTGCTGGGTGACAAGCGTTTCATTTTCAGTGGAGATCAACAATCGTTCGTCATGTTTGGTAGCGAGGGGAGCAGCTGGATTTCGATGGGTGATCCTGTCGGCCCAAAACCGGCTGCGGATGATGCCGCTTGGAAATTTCGCGAGGCGTGTGATTCGCAGGGCAAGTGGCCTGTGTTTTACCAAGTGGATGAGTCGTGTTTGTCACGGTATATCGAAATGGGGCTCTCATTACTCAAGCTTGGGGAAGAGGCTAAGGTGCCGCTTGAAGAGTTCTCGCTGAAAAAGTGTTCGCGGACAGTCCGGCGAAACCATAAAAAGTCACTTGAGATCGGGCTTCGTTTCGAGATTGTGCCCAGGAAAGATGTTCCTGAGTGGATGCCGAAGCTGAAAGAAATTTCGGATGCTTGGTTGGGAGAAAAGTCCGCTGCTGAAAAAGGTTTCTCATTGGGTTTCTTTGATGAAACTTACCTGCTGCATTATGACATGGCGATCATTTTTGACCAGGATCGGCCAATTGCCTTTGCCAATGTCTGGAAAGGTGGGACTGGTGTTGAACTGTCTATCGACCTGATGCGGCACCCACCCGATGCTCCACGAAGTGTTATGGAATTTTTGTTCATTGAACTGATGCTCTGGGGCCACGAGGAAGGATACCAGTGGTTCAGCCTTGGCATGGCTCCGCTGTCGGGAGTCGATTCACATCGCCTGGGGCCGGCGTGGAATCGTGTTTCCAGTTTGGTGTACCGTCACGGTGAACATTTTTACAATTTTCAGGGTTTGCGAGCCTACAAAGAAAAGTTCCATCCGGTGTGGTTTCCCAAGTATTTGGCATCGCCCGGTGGTCTTGCAACACCCCAGGTGCTGGCCAACGTTTCGACCCTGATATCTGGTGGATTGGTCCGACTCGTCAAACGTTGAGGTGTTGAAGTCACCGGTCCCCGTCTTTGGGGCATCTGAGTGCGACGGGAATTAGCGTTGGGTTTCCCCAATCGTAGGGGAGTGCGTTGACGTATTCTGCGAGGATTGATTGCGGGAAGCTTTCAATGGTTTCACGTACCCGCACCGTGATAGGCAACCGCCTAGCGGCACAGCCAATAGATGGGCAAGGTCTGCTGATACCACTGCGGCATTTTCTGGCAAGTGTGTGGTGGATAACGCCAAGCGGATAAGCAGAATGGACAACACGAATAGAAAACCCAAGTGTTTGCCCCGGGAGGGTAGGGATAGTAATAACCCCCCCAGACATCCGTAATAACCCGCGGATGGTCCCACGTCACGGCCCTCGGCTAAGGCAAGTAGCGAAGCAGAGGAAATGAATGTCGTTAGAACAATGACAATGATCGAAATGGTGATCAGGACGAGAAGATGGGTTGTTAGAAACAGCTTTATCGTAGCAAGGGTGCCGTAGCAACGTTCCGCCAGCCCAACACATACGGTCAGCATCACCATTGAAGCTGCAAATTTCCAGCCGCCGGCTGTCAGTAGCAAACTGGTTAACAAACGCTGCCACTGAAAATCCAGTAGGTGGGTTGGTGCAAAACCAAGCCAGTTACGCCAAGTTTCATCGAGTGGTTGCCACATCGATTGGCTGGAAACGGCGAATCCAAGCAATAGCACGGTTGCGGCAGTGGTGTAGCGATAGCGTGGCAGATTGGAAAACACGCGTTTGGCTATTGTGCGGATTGATGGACCATTTGTCAGCGTTACATTCGATTTGCAAGTCTAGATTCACCACACACTTCATGGCAATGCACTGTAGATGGAAATGACCATTGGTAGGGGGGTGCGAAGGCAGAGGAACTCCAACGACCTCGGACAGGCAGTCTGGCAACGGCAACCAGGTTCCCATTGTCAAAAAGAACGCCACGGTTCTTGCTTGTCCTTCACGTGTCTTGCTGATGTGAAATCGCTACGTGGTATCGTATGAACCCCTTCAGGGTGAGGTCTGCAGTGCAGGATCTTCTAATACGTCGCTCATGCCGTCACTGTTCTTGTCCGTGATTCCAGAGTACGGATGTTCGGATACTGCTTGCCACGCGATCTTGCGAAACATCTGGTCCAGAGAAGTGCTTGGAAAATTGGTGTTGCCACCGAATGGAATGTTGTCTTCGATGAGTTCAGGTGATTTTCCATAAAGCGTAGCGTAGAACACATAGCCCTCCAGACGCTCGAATCCGGGGCCGAGATGGCCCAGTTGATCCCTCCAAAGGGAACGCTCTTTTTTGCCGATGACCCGATGTAGACCTTCAATGCCAGGTAGTTCACCTCGGATGAAATGCTTCGCGGCCAAGACCATGGAATCGGACGTTGGCAGGATGAATACTTTTCCCGGGTAAGCTTCGCGAAGGGGATCGATAACCTCAGCGTGCATTTTCTTTCTCTCTTCCGCCAGTTGATCCAAAACCTCATCCGTAAAGAAGGCTTCCGATTTTGGTTTTTCTTTCAGTTGCGACAGTTGTGGCCACGCATCAGATAAGTAGAATTTCATTTCCGGGTTGTACTTCAAGCAGAAGTCTATCCAGCAGGAGTAGTATTTGGGCTGATCCTGAAAGTAAGGCCCGAACATCATCGCGTCCCATTCGGCGTTCGCAATGGAAGCGAGTAGTTTTGGATATGGTTTACCTTCAAAACCAAAAATTCCGTTTTCCTGCTCCCACTTGTAGCGTGCACTGCCAGTCATGCCCCCACCAACGTGTGTGTAGAGTGGTTGATTCATCCCAGCCCCTTTGGCAATCAGCGGCATGGTTTTATAACCAGGCATCATGAAGCTGTGCCCAACACCGACGACTCTCAAGGCACCATCGGTAGGCTTGGAGTGCGAAACGACGGCAGGCCCTTTTCCAGCTGCAACTTTTGCATAGGTCGCCTTGATTTGGTCGGCTGGCATGTAGCAAACAGCTTCTTGGGGAAATTTGTCGAGGTCCCATCCCTTATCCACTGCGAACGTTGTTGGAACCCCACGGCCCTGATTGCGGCCGCCGGCTTTGCCAGCGTTGGGGGCACCCACCTTCTTGCGATAGGCAAGGGCTTCCTGCCAAGTCAGTTTCCCATCCTGATTGGTGTCAGCTGCTGGGAATTGCTTCAGTAGCTGTTGCAGCCGTTTTGCGTTTCCGCTGTTCTGGGCGTAAGCGGATGGTCCGAAAGCAAATCCGGTGATAAATAATGAAACGAAAAAAGCTCGCAAATTCATTCGAATGGTTCCTTACTGATTTCTTCAGGCCGGTGGATCAATCCACTGGAATATGGAAATTTTACTTCTCTTTCTCTTTGGCCAGACCGCTATCTTCCAGAAAATTGAGAAGACTTTGTTCACTGATCTCATGAGTGGCACCGTGCCCGGCCCCCACAACTTTGTAATGGAGCACGTCGCCATCAAGATAGCTGAAAACTTCGATTCGTCCTTCCTTCCAGCTGGGCGTTGCCAGCTTTTTTTCAACCTGACCCATCTGCTTTGCCCATAGGTAGGTGGATTCTTCGGCGGCTACAAAACCCAGCTTTCCGTCCTTGGCTGGAATGTGTTTCGAAAGACCGCCCTCGTAGGGGACCAGTTCATCATTCGTGCCAGAAATGTTCAGCAACCGTTTACCCTTCATCGGCGTTGCCGGATTGCGGTAGTTGTTATCCAATCCTTTGGATTTGAATTGAGCACCATCGTGCTGCCAAACATTCAGTGGGCTGACACCGCTGATAAAGTTGCGAATGTTTGGCAGTCTGCTTTCAATTAGCAACTGGTTGACCAAAGCGGCACCATTGGATGCTCCCATGACGCTGAAGTTATCCTTTTGAACATTTTTAAAGGACCCAAGTTTCAAAACAATGGACTCGATGAATCCTTTGTCATCCGCTTTGGATCGTTCCGAAACAATATTCCAGCTCTCTTGGAATCCCTGCGCAAATACCATGATGTATTTTGCTGCCAGCTGCTTACGGTTCCGCAACAGAATGGGCATGACTTCTCTTGCATTTCCTCCATTGCCGTGAAGAAAAATGAAGACTGGGAATTCTTGTCCCTTAGTTCCCTTGGGAACATGTACAAAATACGGTCGGGGGTAGTCCGTTGCCTGCGACCAGGATTGACGAATGAAGTATTGACCAGATTCGAGGATGATGTTGTCGTCCTCGCCGGGATTCGATTTATGTCTTGAGTCTGGTGGGTCAGTGAAAGCTAGTGCATCGGGAATAACCATGCGAATCTGTGGCTGGTTTTCCATTTCATCGAGAACTTCGTTGATCTTCTGAGTCAGTTCCTTTACATCATCCTTGTTATTGCTCTGCATTGCTTCAACGCGTCGGGATTCAATTTCAACTAGCTCGTTGTCAAAGTCGACACGTTCTTGTAACTCGTCAAGATTCTTTTCAATTGCGTCATGCTGCTGCTCGGAGCTCGAGTCGGATTTTCTGAGAATCGTGTGCATCCGTTTCAGTTCATTGAGATGCCCGATTGCCAGATGCAGGTGCCGGGATGATCTGATGTTGATTTCACTTCGAGGTAGGTTGTCTATTTGCTGCTTCAGTTCTCGAATTTCAGAAACGCGATTCTGGATCTCAGTGTCGCTGTCCATCGTTTCTCGTGCTTGGTTAATTCTCTGTAGGAGTTTCTCAACCTTGGGTTCGAGATTTCGGGTTCTGGTCTCATCTTTATCGGATTCCGCTTGTCTGAGTTGGCTCAGGGCGATGTCCAAGTTTCGCTGAAGTTCTGATAGTTGGTCTAACTTTTCAAGACGCTGGTGGATCTGTTCGATGTCTTGTTTGAGTATTTTTAAATCGTGACGCAAATCAGACTGTTCATCCATGATGTCCCGCAGTTCCGCACTCGGGGGCGGTGAATTCGTATCACCAGAACCCGTCTGCGTTTCGGTGGATTGAGCCCAAGCACCACCTGCCACCAGGCTACTCAGAAGCAAGTTGCTCAAAATGATTGTTGTGTGATCTATCATGCAACTTATGCATTTTTCCATTGTCTGTGCCGTGCGTGCAGATTTCTTCTGTGAAAGTGTCAAGTGCTGTGTCTTGGGGTTCGTGGTTGATGTCAAGGTTTGATGCCAAGCGAAGCACTGAGCAAAATCAATGACAGGCAGGCATGGTCATTTTGTGTTCGAAAATAGCCAAGTCATAAAATCGGTTTCAGCATTGCACCGTTCGCTGCTGGATTGAGTCGTTCCGTTTTCAGCGCCAGGAATCATTTTTCCTGAGACTGCGTGCGTGCCACCTTCCCATGTTGTCAGCTTCATCACTCCGCCGATTTTTTTGACTTCCTTGAAAACGTCACGATCCTTTTCGATGGGGCATACTTTGTCTTTGTCACCGTGGAATGCCCAGATGGGGATGTCTTTAATCTTGGAAGCGTTGATGAATTCTTCGGTTCGTCGCAAACCACTGCCGGCAGACGGCGCTGCCGCCGCAAAGTAATCAGGAGCCAATTGGATGAAGATGTAAGTTCCGTGCCCACCCATCGAATGGCCCATGATGTATACGCGGTTCATGTCTACCGACGGCAACGTTTTTATGTAGGACTGGATCTTATTTAAGTGCTCATGATTCCACAGTCCCTTTGCCTGAGGAGCGATGACATAGCAGGGAAATGCTTTTCTGCATTGAGGGAGGGCTAGCTGCTTATTCCAGTCCCTGAGTTGTTTGTTGTTGTCGGTTCCGGTGCCTCCCGCACCATGCAACGAGAGGATCAGCGGGTATTTCTTTCCTGATTCAATCTGGATCGGCGGCATCACCCGCAATGGCATCTGATCAAATTGTGCGGGTTCGTAAAGACTTTGCCAGTTCGTTTTCTGAACCCGTTTTTCGTTCGGATCTTGAGCATGACCGAGCACTGAGGTCATGCAGGCAGCGGTACATATCAGCCACTTTAAGCAACTTTTGGATGGCATTGGTTACTCCTGAATGCTTGGAAGCGTGGTGGACACTCGAATGCCCACCTGCGAGATGGCTGAAATTTGGCTTAACACGGATGGGGCACCCATCGCGTTGTCATTGCGGCAATCAATAGGATACGCCTGAGTTTCGGGGCATTCGGATGGCCGTTGCCGCGAATTTCCAGAAGTTCAATATTCTTGCGGCGATTCCCCGACCGCACGCTTCTAGTTTACTCTCCCGCACGTTTTGAAGTAGCCGGTGTTGGGATGAATATGATGCAACCCACCCAGATATCAGCAGTAATGTATATCTCGCTTGTTTAGTGCGGGACTGTTTGTGCGACACCGACAGTGACTGGAAGTCCAGTGTCAGCACTACGCACGGCTGCAAAGCAGAGCTCGAGACTGTGTAAATTATCGGCAGCATTATGGTTCGGTTCACGATGTTCTTCGATGGCGCACAGTAGTTCCCCCATTGCTCCATCGAATCCTGCATCAAACCAACAACCCTCAAGTGGAATCCGGCATTGCCCGCCTTCCAGAAAGACTTGCATTTCTGGTTGGTCATTCAGGCCAGGCCCGCGTGAGCGTAGAGTGCCTTGTGTTCCTACCACCGTCGTGACATCTTCTTCTCCTAGTCGGGTATGGCCGTGAAACGACATGCGTATCTGTGCCTCGGGATAGCGAATGATCGCTGAGGCGATTGCTGGGGGGCGATAAACTTGCTGATCAAAGCGTTGGACTTCAGCGAACACCGATTCGGCTCGACGCGATCCCATCAGACAGTTGGTAATGTCAAACCAATGCACTCCAAAGTCAAAAAGGATCAGGTGTTTGATGTCTTCAAAGGCCGGCGTGCCAGCGATCCATGTTTGGTCCCACTGCAACGAAAAGTCAATCGTTGTGACATCACCAATCAAACCTTGCTTGATTGCGTTACGGAGATAACTGAAGTGGGGAGCCCAACGCCCATTTTGGTTGACTGCCAAATGCACGTCTTGCTGTTTTGCAAGACGGACAAGCTCTCGGCCATTTTCCAAGTCCAGGACGAAGGGCTTTTGGCTGAGAACGTGTTTGCCGGCGTTGATGGCGTCGCGGAGGATGGGAAGCCTATCTGTGGGGTGCGGTGTGGCATCGATAACAGTGATGTCGTTGCGATCCAGTATTTTCCGATAGTCATCGTAAACATCAGCTTCAGGGAAAAACTCGTCGCGGCGTTTTTTAGCGTCTTCCAGAGATCGGCTGACAATGGCATGAACAGGATATCCGCATCGACGATAACTGCGCAGGTGAAACTCGCTGATGCCTCCGGCGCCGACTAAGCCAATTCCATGCCCGGTCGACTTGGGCAGTGGCGGAGAGTATTGAACATCTGGGGCCGGTATTTCCCGAACTTGTTTCGTAGGGCTCAGGCCATACTCATCTTCATCACATTGGTTCGGGTCACTCATGCTGCGATTCTCATGATGCGCTGGTCGTCGGTTCGAAGTTTCTGGCTAGCAACGTTGTCCTGAGTCTTTGATTCGCCGCACTGCCGGGTTTCTCAGTTTCTTGCAGTGCTGGGCAGGTTTTCTAGCAACTTCGCAGTTGGACCTGTTCCATTAGCTTTGCAGTTGCGTCGTACGCTTCCTCAACCCATTCCACAATCTTGTTGGGGTCTGGCGAGTACTCCAGTTCCAAAGATACGGCTCCGTCAAAATCAAGGTCTTTGATTGCCTGTAGGAAGGGTGCAAATTTCACCACGCCTCGGCCCGGTGGCAAATCACCATGCACTTTGCCATCGCAATCACTGATGTGTACATGTGTTGCTTTGCCGCGAAACGCTTCCAAGTCAGCTGGCGAGGTGTCGGACAACACGAGGTGGCTGACGTCAATGTTGGCTTTTACATTAGGCAAGCCAACATCATCAATGAATCGTACCATCTCTGGCACACTGTTGAGCAAGCTTAGTCGAAAAGGTTCAAGCTCCAATGCGATGTCGATATCCTTTTCACCGGCATAATGTCCAAGCTCACGAACGCACTCGACGCCCCATTCCCACTGCGTTTCTGGGGAAATGACTTCTCGTTGCCAGATGTACTCGCCTATTACGAGTAGCAGATTGTCCGACTGGAAAGTTTGGGCAAGATCCAAGAACTTACGAGTTCGCTGCATGTGGAATTCACGTACTGGATCATTGAAATCAATCAGGCCAGCCGAAACCACGACGGTCGATACAATGGGCAGGTTGTTTGTGTCACAGGTGCGACGAATCAAGTCGATTTCGTTCTGCGATATTGTCATCGCTTCTGTAAAGATGTCGACACAATCGAAGCCAATGCGGGCAATGTGCTCGAGTCCGGTCTGCGTGTCGACGCCGGCTTGCTGGAATGCGCTGTTGATAATTCCTAACTTCATGGAACAATCTCGTTTCAATGGTGCGGTACGGGGGATGGCTGCCGATTTTGAGCGATACGGTGAAGACCCTGATTGTTTTGCTGGTAGTGGGTGTTTTCTCTAACCTTCCTGGTGATCTGACAAACTGGTTGCACTGCGATCATCAGAGTCAAGGTTGGCAAAGTCAACTCGGGAACGCTCTGCGTCGTTTTGTCCGACGCGAATGATCATTTCGTTATCAACTTTATGAAGCTTGGTATAGGACGGATGATGTGACTGCTTGTACGGTTTATTGCTGCGTGCGTTGTAACAGCAGATAAGTGCCCAGCGAGGATCATCAGAACGATTGGCGGCGGACGCGTGCAGTAGATTAGGATGGAAAAAAACGGCGTCTCCCGCCGTCATCTCGCAGTGAACCAACGGGAATGTGTTTTTTGCATGTTCGACACGCTCAAGATCGGCCCCTGCTTGTTCACCTGATAACACGTGATTCACCCTGCCCATTCGGTGCGAACCTTGCAGTACCTGAAGGCAGCCATTGTGTACGGTGGCTTTGTCGACAGCAATCATCACACTGCACAGATCTGGGAATAGTAATCCATTCTGGTACCAGTACCCATAATCTTGATGCCAAGCCCATGCGCCACCCACATTGGCGTCTTTTAAGATCATCTTGGAATGATAATGATAGGCTTCGTCATGAAGTAATTGCTCTACAGCATCGACGACGCGTCGGCAGCGGGCAAACATGCCATAAATGCCATCACCAGGATGATTCCACAGTGACAGTCTTACGCTGGCTCCGTTGCCGTCATCTCGTGATGACGCCGCTTGGTCCATGGCATGATCGTTGATTGCTGTTTCACGTAACAAGCCAATCTCTTCCGCAGAGAACAGGTTTCTGGCAAAGAAAAAACCGTCTTCCTCGTACGAATGGACTTGTTGTTCTGACAACCCGGGCATGTAAATCGTCACCTTTCTTGAGAAAATCAAATTGTACGCGATCTGATACTGCACTGTGCAGGCTTCAGGCTGACTGTGACCGGGGTGGTCAGTCAAGATGATTTGCAGTGCCGGCTTGCGTTGCCAGAAGAACCTGTTCGGATTCTGCTAATGAAGTGGTGTGAACCGCAGGACTGTGTCAATTGGCGAATAGTAATTGGGCCAGCAGATAAGCTGTCAGGCCGAATGGATATACGATGCTGACATTCGCCATGTTGGAGCCCGTCAGATTGTCGAGTGCTTCCTGTGTATCGTTGAGGCTTTGTGATTTTCCTGCCCGTTTTGATGCTGCGTAGATTGCAAAGAAACTGACTAATTCGGGAATGCTGGTGACGACGCCCAGAATCCAACCGGCGAT
>DOPG01000299.1:16052-16957 GCA_003513555.1 Rhodopirellula sp.
GCGATCGCAATCAGGGCAGAGATCCCAATGATGATTCCAAATGGCAGGCTCCCGGCAGCTGCTTCATCAGTGTCAGGGTCCACATCAGCAACCGGATCGGCTCGGTTTACACGGCGGTCGACGAAGCGGTAGATCAAGAAAAAACCAAACAGGATTGGCACAAGGTACCACTGCTGATCCATGCCAAAGTGCATGAGCAAGATTGGGACAAGGACCGCCAGGGCTGCGAAACCAATTTCGTCGATGAATCTGACATTCAACAATTCGTTGAACTGCCTGTAAAATAATACCGCGCACAACATTAAACCCGAATTGATAATATTGGAGCTCGCAATGTTCCATAGCCCGGCTTCCCATACCCCTGCTAAGCCTGCCGAGACCAGACAGACCAGTTCGGGAACTGAGGTGGCGTAACCGGTGACTTGCCCACGAGCCTTGGCGGTCCATGACATTGCATTCGCAATTTGATCAATTCCGTGCAGCAATCCGAATTTAACGAAAAATATGATTGCTGCTGCTGAGGCGATCATGATCAATGGCGACATGTCACTCATCGTGCAGTACCTGTGCCGTAGTCCTTTGAAAAAAATACCAGCCAATCGCTGGTTCAGCGAGAATCATAGCAGCTCACTGAATTCCAATCAGGATGGTTGAGACGCTATTACATCAACGAAGTCAAGGTTTTGGTCAGATAACAGCACGCTGTTTGGCCGCCGCCCCAGTTGTCCTGATATTTGTGAGGACTATGGAGTCACTTCTGGTGCTGGGCGGGGCAGTGCGTTTAGTAAAAAACCGGTGAAATCTGACCCAATATGGGGTGTTGAGACTCGTTTTTTCTGTCTGCAGCAAGAGTGTAGTACAGCTTCAACTTTGAACACTGCTGGGGCACAAGCCTTGATTGACTT
>DOPG01000292.1 GCA_003513555.1 Rhodopirellula sp.
TATCCAAGGCTACTGTCTGGACGGGATCGAGTTTTTCAATGGGGGAGCGACGATTCGGCACGTCCCTTTCGCCCCAGTCATGATCGATTTCGAAACTTGATGCCCAGTGGCGTGTTACGTAGAAAAAAGGAACTTCCGACGCCATTGGTTGGGTGCCGGTTTCCTGTGTGTGTTTTCGCCTCAGGGGTTAGCAGCCAAGGCTGCCCGCAACCAAGCCATTCCCGCCTTGGCAATTCTCGGTTGCAAAACGTCCGGATGGCCGCCGAGCGTTTCTGTCTTGATAAGTAGTTCTGCGTCAGGAGTGATCACGGTAAGGGTGATATCTGAGGCTGGCTGTGGCAAAAGTGCGTCGTGTTGCAACGCTGGATAACTGTCGATGACCAGAAGCCAGTCGATGTTGCATTTCTGCTTGAGGTTTGTCAAAGCTTGTTGCTCCGTTTTGCCGCCAAACATGTCTTGCATGGCTTGTGGGTTTGCCAGGGATAGGCCTCCCCGGTAGGACGGGGTGTCACCAAGCTTTGCAAACCAGTTGCCCAAGGGGGCGGCGTGACCGTACTCGATGGCCATTAGGTTTTGTTCACGGTTCATCAGAGTTTCGTTGATCGCGTCGTATTGCTCGTAGCTGTCACCTTCGCCAAAGTAAAATTCAGGGACGCGATCCATGATCTCCGCGCGGGTCTGCTCGATCTGTGTTTGGCAATCGGATGCATCCCTGCCAGTTGCTGTGATCCGTAACGAAATGGTCGCAGTGCTCACCGTGATGCCCACCCGTGGTTCACGGTCTCGAGCAATCATGGGGCCCAGTCGGTGTTCCATGTCGCTTTCCCCTGTACCGAAAAATTTCATTACATGCTGTTGAATTACAGTGCCAGGGCCTTTTTGTTTCAGGATTCGGGGCGCAGCCGTTTCGTCGAACATGCGTTTCATTTCCGCAGGCACCCCGGGCAGCGCGAAGATGCGTGAGTCGCCGGTCTGCTGGCGTGGAATTACCATGTCAATTCCAGGAGCCGTTCCCTGGGGATTGAATATCTGCTGGCTTCCGCTAGGAAACATCGCTTGCACACGGTTCCGCTCGGGCATGTCACGCTTGCGACGCGAAAACATCTGCGTGATGTGCTGCATCGCCGAAGGATTCAGCTCGAGGGGTTTTCCAACCAACTTTGACAACGCTTCGCGCGTCAAATCGTCTCGTGTGGGACCGAGGCCTCCGGTGCTGACGATGATGTCAACGCGTTCGGCGGCAATGCGGAATACATCGATATTTTGTTCCAAAGTGTCAGCGACGGTGGTGTGGAAACTGACTTTGATACCGAGTTCGCCAAGTCGCCTGCTAAGCCATTGGGTATTGGTGTCGAGCCTGGCGCCACTGGTCATCTCATCACCGATGGAAATGACTTCAGCTGTCAGTTGCCTTGTTTGTTCTGTCATCTTTTGCTTGGTCGAGTCGTGCTTTGTTTTTTCTGGTCGTCAGATTCAACGACCGCTTTCCCAGATCACCGAGAATTAAAATGCGGTGTGTATAATTGGGCTCGCGATCCTCCAGCATTCTTTGCTGGATCCATTCAGGCTTGGTCTTGTCGGTTGGCTCAATTTCAAAATACCACCAGACGTGAGGCCCTTTCTGTTCTCGCCCAATCCAATGATAGGAGCTGGTCAGGGGGTGACCTGAACTCGCTGGCTCGGTGACGCGGAACTTTTGCTCGAGATACTTCAGGTGCCAGTTCTGGGTGGCACCTGATTTTGTAGTTGCCTGAGAGTGTGTCTTCGCTAACCACTGCTCGTCCAAAATGTCCAGCCGTAGAGCGACTTCCATGCGGTGGGTCTTCGCATTCCACTGTATTTCGGCAACCGTCTCATGGACAGGGTGAACCAGCATCAGGTAAAGAAGACTTAGATACATGATGTTTTTAGCTACTGTGGGTGTTGTTGTGGGCGTGTGGTGAGGACGGAATGATTGATCCGTTCGCCCGGTGATAGTTTGAGTTGCCCATGACCGATTTCAGGTGTTTGATTTCGGATTGGGGAGTTAGCAGCAAGTGCATGGACTGATGGTCTTGATGCTGCGTCGTGCGCATTTCTTTTTGCCCGCTTCAGAATCGTAGACTATCAACCTCAAAAGGTGGTACGAGCCCGAGCATGACTAGCAAGCGGACGTGTCGCACTGTCAGAAGTTCGTCATTTAGCCTTTGCTTTTGGTTTGGCTTTGCCTGAAGATTTGTCGGCAGCTTGGGTCGGCGTTTTGTTGGTGTCGTTTTCGGGTTTTGCGTCCGACTTTTTAACGCCCGGTTTTTCTGTCTCAGCCATTTTTTTTTCGCTTGCCTTTTTGGCATCCCGTGACTTTTGCATCGGATTCCGGCTTGGGCCTTCCTTGAACAATCGGAAACGGCTGGGCACAAGTCTTGGGGGCCAGTGATTGTTGCTGGATTCGGTATCAGCCGTTTCCTGCTGGGGATCCAGTTCCAGGCGAACGATTTCTTTGTCAGTGATCAGCAATTTGCTGACATTGTTGCTGTTGCTACGCCAGATTTCCGCCGGGATCCTCATGGTTTCGCTGGTGTTGTCGGTGTAATGAACCTTCAGAATGATGGGCATCACGAGTCCACCAATGTTCTCAAACGAGACGCGATAGAAGTTGGTGGTGCGTTTCAACAACGCCTTCTGTTTCGAATCGAGTCCTTCGACAAACTTTTGATACGACTTGCGTGCTGATTCGTCCACTGCAAGTTCGTCGTAATCACTGCTGTTGTAAAAGTCTTTGAGACCGGGTTGCCAATCGATGCGCCGTTCCAAGTCTTCGTTGCGTTCAACCGATTTGCTTGGTTCTTCCTCATCTCGCTCCTTGCGTTTTCGTTCTGCGGACTCATCGGGGTCTCCGCTGTCGATCACATAAAGGTCGACATCAGTGATCGCGAGGTCCACGTGATCAGTACTGTAGAACCAGCCTCTCCAGAACCAGTCGAGGTCGACTCCCGATGCATCCTCCATCGTTCGGAAAAAGTCAGATGGAGTGGGCCGCTTGAATTTCCACCGGCGTGCGTACTCACGGAAAGCGAAATCAAACAGTTCTCGGCCGAGAATGGTTTCCCGGAGAATGTTCAACGCAGTGGCTGGTTTCGAGTAGGCGTTTGCTCCAAATTGCAGGATTTCCTCGCTGCCAGTCATGATGGGACGCTGGTTACCACCCCGCATGTAGGGCACGATCTGACTCGGTTCTCCTCTCCGTGATGGATAATTCTCTTCCCACTCCTGCTCGGTGAGGTATTGCAGGAACGTGTTCAGTCCTTCATCCATCCATGTCCACTGAC
>DOPG01000245.1 GCA_003513555.1 Rhodopirellula sp.
ACACAGCCGCTTTACCAACCCCAATTCTCTCACTCAACCTGGTGCAAAGACTGGGGGGAGTCGCATCGTAAGCGACGCTTTCCTGTCGGAAGTGAGTACAGTTGCGTGCGTCACGGTGCCCGTTACGAGAATCATGTGTGGTCTTACGACTTTGTGACAGATCGGACCGGGGACGGTCGTCAACTTCGGTTGCTGGCAGAAAAAAACTCTGATATTTTCAGTCCGTACCGGGCAATTCAGGGTCGACGCGGAGTATCCCCAAACGGAGGCAGAAAATCACCGACGGATCACGAGGCATTCCTGCGGCTTTTCACTAGGTTTGAGGGGAATTTACGCGCATACGTTGCGTCCCTGCTGCCGACTAGGGAAGGCGTGGACGACGTGACGCAAGAATCGAGTGTCGTCCTCTGGCGCAAGTTTGCGGATTTTGATCAGACGGGGCTCTCGTCACGCAAGTCCTGAGCCGGTTGAAGAACGACAATTGCGGCCGGGAAACCGCGTAGACCCAAACGCTCAATCGAGGAGTCTCCCCAACGACGTGTGGTCGTTTACGGTTTCAACCTCCGAGTCGATTCAAACGTTCACATTCTTTAGCGATTTCTCACGCTCTTTATCAATTATCTATTTTCTTTACAAAATTTTTGTCCCTTAATGGTTCATTGGCGACAGTAAAGGTGTCGGCAAAATCGGTAGTTCCAAGTTGGACATTGTTTTGGATACGAAAGCACGAACAGCATTTGAGATACTGGCCCGCGAAAATTCGCGGATGCTGATGGTTTATCTGCGTAGTCTGGTCCGCGATGAGACCGCAGTCGATGACCTGTTTCAGGAAACGATCGTCGTTGCATGGCGGCGGCTCGACGAATGCGATTTGGACCGTCCGTTTGGGCCTTGGGTGCGAGGAATCGCTTCACGATTGGTTCTGGCTCACTACCGAAAACAGAAGGCGGCTCCCCTGCTGCTTAGCGACTCGGTGCTACAGGTGGTGGACCGCCACTTTGAAAATATCAGCCTGTTGGCGGGTGACACTTGGGACGACAAGGTGGCTGCTCTTCGTGAATGCATCGATGCGTTACCCGAACGGCATAGGTCGGTGATCGGTGGCAGGTACTTTGATGGCCTGTCCGCTGCGGAAGTGGCTGAGCGATTCGAGTTGTCGCTGGAAGCTTGCAAAAAGCGCCTCCAACGTGGCCGCGCGATGTTGGCTGAGTGTTTGAAGACGAAGGGCGTATTGGCGGCTTCGGAGGCGACATCATGAACGATGGGATCGACGATCTACTTTCGGATTGGCTGGATGGTGAGAATGAGAATCCTGCAAGCAAAAGCGATGTGCCTTCAAGCGAAGCGAGTGAGACGATTGCTGAGTCGCTTTTGATTCATGGCATGCTGACAGATATCGGCAGCGGTGACGACGCTGAGGCCGAACGCATCGGCGCAGTGATGCAGCGGATCGATGTAGAATTTGTGAATGGCTCTTTGAATCTTGCGTCGACGAGCGTGCTGCATGGTCGACGCAGGCTAGCAATCTTGACGTCGGCTCTGGCGATCGCGGCTGCTGTCATTGTCATGTTTTCTGTGTTCGGACCGCACCGCAGTGTTTCAGCGGCGATGGCTTCGCTTGACAAATTAATGGA
Organism: Rhodopirellula sp.; assembly: GCA_003513555.1. Lineage (GTDB taxonomy): Bacteria > Planctomycetota > Planctomycetia > Pirellulales > Pirellulaceae > Rubripirellula. The sequence goes on from DOPG01000245.1 coordinate 1,635, forward strand.
AGCAGCGGCAAAGCCATTCGATCACACCTACAGAGTTCGCGTCGTCGAAGAGTATTCGCGCGATAAACGCCCGAAGAACCTCTCGCAAGAGGCGTGGGATCGCGAAGCTCCCGAACAAATTGATGGGGCAACCATTCATGTTCGCGGTGCTGATGAATATGTAATGATCGTGATGCTGAAGACAGGTAAGACAAGAACGTCCGGTTGCGATGGCAAGATTAGTTGGGCGTTTCGCGAAGACGGGCCTGTGCATGTCTCTGAGGATCTTAATCGCTTCCGCGGTGGAATGCCGGGCAGTCAGCAGGGTATGCCCTTTCTTAACATTCACGCCAACCTGTCACAGTTGAAAGTGGGATATGAAGTTGAGCTTACAGATGCCCCGGAGATTGGCACCGATGGCACGTTGCTTTCGCAGCTCAACGGCATTCGGAAATCAAACGATGTCCGCGGTCCTAAGCAAGTTCATGTCTGGTTTGACGCTGAAACTGGAGCGGTTCACAAGATGCTGCTCGACGGACTTCCGCGAGGTCGAGGAGGGCCCAAAAGCGTGACGCTGGAGTTGGTGGATCAGCCGACATTGCCGTCGAACTTTTTTTCGCACGAGACACATCACGAACCCGGGAAACGAATTCGCTACAAGGACAGTCAACGATGAGGTATCCGGTGTTTAAAGCTGCGACCGTGTTTGCCGCGTATTGCATACTGTTGCAATCCACGGCGTTTGCTCAGAAGGGACGAATCGACCCGATCGTTACGGTGATCGATGCAGATGGCGATGGTTCGGTCAGTTCAACGGAACTGAAATCTGCTGCCGCATCAATCCGCAAGCTGGATGCCGACAACGACGGTGTGGTTTCGCTCATTGAAGTTTCAGGCAAGTCGAATTCAAGTGGCGGACGTGGCGGCGGCAGCAGACTCGGCGGCTACACGGAACCGCCACCAGCGAACCAGGTTCCCGACCATCCCTTCAATATCATCATCGGCCGACTGACCGACAACAGCGGGACAGTTCGCGTTCTGTTTCACAGTGATGTCAAAGCGTATCTAAGCTACGGCGAGCAATCTGGCAGACTATCTCACAAAACGGCAGTTCAAAACCTGCGTGCAGGTGAACCTTTCGACTTTGTGATCGATTCGCTCACGAAAAATACGCGTTACTACTATCGCGTAATGTATCAGGCCGGCGGACGTAATCAGCAGAGCAACGCATTCTCATTTCACACGAAGCGAAGCAAAGACAGCTCGTTCGTCTTCACCGTGCAGGCAGATTCTCATCTGGACGAGAACACCAGCGGCGAAGTCTACCTCCGCACGTTAGGAAACGCTCTGGCAGATCAACCCGACTTTCATTTTGCTCTCGGCGACACCTTCATGACGGGCAAGTACGTGAAGCCAGAACTATCGGAGCCGCAGTACTTGGCTCAACGATATTACCTGGGGCATCTCTGCCATTCTGCTGCCCTGTATTTCGCTTTGGGCAACCACGATGGCGAATCCGGTAACCGGGGATCGAATCTTTGGGCAACGACGACACGAAAACGCTATCTGCCGAACCCCTTTCCGAATGATTTCTTCACGGGCAATGACCAACCGGAGCGAGAAGTTGGTTTGCCAGAGAATTATTACCAGTTCGAGTGGGCAGATGCTCAATTCATTGTGCTGGACCCATTTCGTTACACCACCACACGCTCGCGTGGCGGCAATAGCGACAACTGGTACTGGACGCTCGGCGAGCATCAATACAAGTGGTTGAAACAGTCGCTGGAGCAAAGCGATGCGAAACTACGGTTTGTGTTTCTGCATCACTTGGTCGGAGGCAGTGACCGCAATCAGCGCGGCGGCAAAGAAGCCGCTCCGTTCTGGGAATGGGGCGGTAAAGGTGCCTCCGGCAAGGACGAATTTGACCAACATCGCCCGGGATGGGGAAAGCCCATTCATCAGATGCTGGCGGATCATGGTGTGAGTGTCGTTTTCCACGGGCACGATCACATGTTTGTTAAGCAAGATCTTGACGGCATCGTCTATCAACTGGTTCCACAGCCTGGGCATCCACGCTCCGGAACAAAAAGCGCCGCCGAGTACGGATACCTTGGTGGTGAAATACAGGGCAGCAGTGGCCATGTTCGGATTCGCGTCAACGGCGAATCCGCTCGTGTGGACTACGTACGGGCTTATCTACCAGCGGCTCAAGACGCAAGCCGACGCAACGGCGATGTGAGCTTTTCATACGTGCTTTCGGGAGAAGGTACGGGGAGCACCGGTCAATGAAACGCACACTTTGTTCTCTATTGGTTTTCTTCTTTGCTTCTCCCCTCTGCGATGCAAACGAAAGTTCAGGAACACCCAATTTTGTATTCATCCAAGGGGAAGGTCAGGGCTGGGCAAGCACTTCAGTTCAGCTCGATCCAAACGAGCCCGAATCGAAAAGCCGTTCCTTCTCGACTCCGAATCTGGAGCGTCTTGCTCGTGAAGGCATTCGCTTCTCGAACTACTACGCGCCGTCGCCGCGATGCACGCCTTCGCGAGCAACCTATTTCACCGGACTCAGTCCCGCACGCCTGAGGATGACCTTTACGGGGGCAGGCGGCGACACCGGCAAGGCTCTTATCGAGCCGCGTGTCGTCAGCGAACTGCCCCAAGACGTGACAACGATTGCGGAGCTGTTGAAGACAGCAGGATACGCGAATGCACACTTTGGCAAGTGGCATGTTGGTAAAGTGGATCCGCAAGTTCATGGATTCGACGAGTCCGATGGGGCGACGAGCAATGGTGGGCCTGAGAATTCTCGCAACCCGAACCCAAAGCAAGCGTATGGCATGACGGAACGCGGGATTTCGTTCATCAAGCGGAATGTTGCTGCAAGAAAACCATTCTACCTTCAACTTTCGCACTACGGCGGTCGTTCTCAGGACGACGCGAAACCGGAAACGTTTGATAAAACGCTGCGGCTCGGGCTTGGTAGGGACGAACGCAACATTGGAGCCGCCGCCGTAGCGTTCGACATGGATATTACGATCGGCATGTTGCTGGAGACGTTGGACGAACTGAACATTGCTGACAATACCTATGTGATCTACACCGCCGACCATGGCACGCCCGGTCGCAATGGCCCACTCCAAGGCGGTAAAGGCGGTTTATGGGATGGTGGGATTCGAATTCCGCTGTTCATTCGTGGGCCTCTAGCCAAAGCCGGCTCGCACTCAACTGCGTTAGTCACCGGTGCGGACCTCGTGCCGACAGTCGCTGACCTTGCTGGTATTTCAGAACGACTGTCTGACCAAGTCGAAGGCGGCAGCCTGCGGCAGGTACTTGCCGATCCAGCCTCTGGCAAAGTTGCTCGTTCACGCGATGGAATCGTCTTTCACTTCCCACACTACGACAAAGATCCGTTGGGTCCGGTATCAGCGATCCTTTCCGGCCAATACAAGCTTGTGCGAATCTACGAGGACCAGCGGTATTTACTGTTTGATCTCGCGAGAGACCCGCGCGAGCGCAACGATCTTTCCGGTAGTCACGTCGACAAAGTGCGAGAGCTGTCAGCCCAGCTCACAAGCTACCTCGACTCCATTGATGCCGGAATGCCCGCCAGGCGATCGGGCGAGACACCATCATCCAATGCCGGGCGAGACGCGAACTCAAGACCTGCCGCAATCATGCACAGACTTGATGAAAACAACGATGGACAACTCACCAAAGATGAAATCGAACGTCTACCTGCGTTGCTGCGTTCTTTTGACAAAAACAATGATGGAACGTTGTCACGTGATGAAACACGTGAGCGTTAGCGAAATAACCAAATCTACTTTCCCAACGGAGACGAACCATGAAACATCTCATTTCTTTCGCGGCAATCATTGCTTTGCTGTCGGTTGCAAATCCCACGTTTGCTCAGACGAGCAAGAAGGAGAATGAAAAGCGAGGGCAACAGCAGGATCAAAGTGAACGCCGAGGCGGCAACGGCGGACAGGGAAGGAATGGCGGTGGTAAAGGTGGCGGTGGTGGATTGTTCCGATTGCTGGACGTCGATCGCGATGGCACCTTGTCGGCGAAAGAGATCGAGGGTGCGGTCGCAGCTTTGATGAAGCTGGACGTGAACAAAGACGGCATCCTTGATGCTCAGGAATTGACGGTTCGCGGCGGTGGTGGCCAGGGCGGAACAAAGGGACGTGGCGGTCAGCAAAGAGGAGAGAGTTCGCAGCGTCGTGGTGGTCAAGGAAAAGGTGGACAAGGCAAGCGTTCTTCCGGCAGCAACGGAAAGGCAGAATGAAAATTCATTTCTACATTGCGATCTTAGGACTCATGGTTTCCGCTGCTGCATACGCGTCAGAGCGTCCCAACATTGTGTTCATGATGTCTGATGACCAGGCTTGGAATGGGCTTTCTGTTCCCATGCACCCCGATCTTGATTGGTCGAAGAGTTCGATCGTCGACACGCCGAATCTCGAAAAGTTGGCTGCGCAGGGGATGCGGTTCTCAGCAGCCTACGCGCCTGCGTCGGTGTGTTCACCTACTCGTATCAGTCTGCAGACAGGGAAAAGTTCGGCAGCCATGCATTGGACCAAGGCAGCCCCTGCGCAAACGGGCCACAAGATGATCGAACCCCGCAATATTCGATCGATCCCTGCATCGGAAATCACCATTGGTGAACTCCTGCAGTCGGCAGGCTACGCGAC
>DOPG01000085.1 GCA_003513555.1 Rhodopirellula sp.
GAATCGGTGTACTTTTTGGCAGTTGGCGCTGGATGGGGTGGCATCGAGCCTGTCATCGATTTCCAAACCATGGAGTTGCACAGGTGGACAAAACAACGCCCGCCACCATCAATCTGCCAGTCTCTTAAATCATACGGATCATTGTAAATTTCCTGCTTCATCCGCCCGCCGGGCGCAAGTCCCATATCGGGCGCCGCCTCACATTGCATCGACATACACAACATTTCTCGCATTGGCTCGATCATTGGCTTGGATTTTGGGTAACGCCGCTCAAACACATCCCGCTTCATCGGATAAACCGCTAACTGCAGCCCCCCGTGCTCGGCTTCACCTGTGATCTGCTCTTCGGCGGAATAACCTGAACCCAATGGCATTGCAACGAACTGCCGAACAGAGCCTTTCTCGACAACAAATCCGTCCAACCACGGCTGCTCAGGCGCGACCATGTAATTTTGCGGATTCCGCGTCACGCCCTCTGCCCACGACTCACCGCTGACAGCACATTGCTTGCCAGCCGCGACCTTGATCGCAAAGGGGTAAGACACGTCATGACGATCGACCCACCCTAAATCAAAGTTCAACCACATGGCTTCTGATTGAAACATTGGCAGCATCACACCCCCGTGCTGCAACCACTTCGATGGGACGCTGGCAGCGTGATCATCAACATGCCGAACCGGGAAGGTTCCCAACCCGGGGGGCAGCGGATAACTCTGTCCATCATCAGGGATCCGCAGCGTCCGCTGGAATTCAATCGTCAATTCGGCATCAGGATGAACGTCCGGAAAAGAAAACTTTAGTTGGTTGCTCACTAACTCAATCACTCACTTGACCCTTTATCTGACGGGGAAAAAATGTACTTACCATTCGCCATCTCGAACCTCACGCACCAGACGTAACACAGCGTGGTCAGGCATGTCCTTGAGTTGCCTGATCAAATCAGCAAACAGCTTGGGTCGACGACGGATAATGGACTGCAAATCACCCGATACTTTGCCCGCCAATGCCAACAGCACGTCAGCATCCTCATCCAACTCGCTCGCCAGAGCTGCAATCGTCTTTTCCGAAGGCGGAGGTTGCTGCCCGCGTTCGACTTTACTGAGGTACGACGGCTCCACCCCAACACGCGAAGCCAACTGCCGAACCGAAAAGGTGGCATCACTGGACCGCCGTTGCTCACGAACTTTGCGTAAATAGTCTCCAAAACCTTCCATCCGTGTACCATATACTACACACTACCCGATGCAAGCATATTTCCTGCAAAATCGAGCAATTTTCACAAATGATCACCGTGAAGCTGCCAGCCTGCGTACCTCTCACAAATCCACGGCATTCAAGACAAACTTACGGAGCGAAGCCCCTAAGTCAGGAACAGGCACACGCGCGACTGATCCCGGACGCACAATCGGGCAACGGGCAAGCCGCCACCAACACCGGACATGCTGCACCATTTCAGGTAACGCAGCGGCACTTCAATGCGTTTCCCAATCATTGCTCACTGGCATCCAGAGCAAGATGTTTCTGAATACTTGCGACCATCCACTCGAGATCGTCTTTAGCCAGATGGCTGAACCATTGCCGTTCAGACTCGGAGACAGGTTTTACGCTGATAAAGTGCTCGAAACTGATAGATTCACTCGTTCGATATTCTTCAACCTCGACCCGCACTGACTCAATTGCTTCACGTTTCCATTCTTGATGTTGTTTCCCAAACAATGCATGCTCACGAAAACTGAGTGAATCTCGACGAACCCGGACCGCCCCGCATTGAATTGCTGCATTCACACGATAAAGCAGCATGCCAACCACGACTACGGTAAAGACGGCTACCATGAACCATCCAGCTGCCGGCTGCCCCCCAACCTTGCCTGCCAACAATGCTGGCACCAACACTGCTAACACAAACAACTCACAAAACAGAAATCCAAAACACACGAAAGCTGAGATTCGTGATGTCGACTTCCTGAATCCCAACGCTGGGATGTTAATCAACAGGTCTTGTCCTTCTGCCTCGACGGAAATTTCACTTCCAATGGGCTTCGCGTTTCTATCCTGAATCCTGAATGGGTCTGCTGCAGAAAGTTCAGCGGTCAGATCGCCTGCCTGAATCGCTCGCGATCCCGGATTGCGGGATTTCCCGGTCACTTGCTCAATCTTATGCGGCAATTCTTCAACAAGCTGGGCAACAATTTCATTTGCAAACATGCGGAGTAAGGGAACCGCCCTACCACCGTGTTGCACCGCCCAAAGATTGGAGTACTCAAAATTTATCTGGTAGCGTTGCCCTTGCGGATCTTCAATTCGAAAACCGCCAAGCTCTGACAATTGACATTTGACAGTTGACCGAAGAGGTCCAAATTGAGTGACAACCCGCAGAGATTGATCATCGATCACAATTCGTTTTGCACCAAGTAGAATCAGCAGTGACTTCCACAATACGTAAGCGATAATCGGCAAAAACAACACCAAAAAAAAACCACCGGCTACCAGGAGCATTGGCATCATTGGCACCTCCGGTGGCAACATGAAGCACAACAAGCCAACAAACCCACACGGCACCAACATCGAGAAAAAAGCAAATACCAGACCAATGAAGGCTGGAACTTT
>DOPG01000056.1 GCA_003513555.1 Rhodopirellula sp.
CGGCAAGCGGAGCAGGGTTTCGATCAAGCGATCGTTATCTCGCGGGTGCAGGCCAATCGATGGCTCATCGAGAATATAAAGGACACCGACCAATCCACTGCCGATCTGGCCTGCGAGCCTGATCCGTTGGGACTCGCCACCCGACAGTGTTGGCGCGGTCCGCGACAGCGTAAGATAATCGAGCCCAACGCCAAGCAGAAATCCAATCCGTTGTCGGATTTCTTTGAGCGCCTCAGCCGCAATGACCGCCTCGGTATCACCTAATCGAATGGTTTCGAAAAACGAATTGAGCCGTTCAATCGACAGCTCACAAAGTTCTGGCAACGAAAAATCCGCTTTTGCATCCTCCTCTGCCAAGAACTGACTGGTTCCCGTCTTGATCGTGACAGCCGATGCCTGAGGGTTAAGTCTGCGTCCGTGACAGTCGGGACAATCCATCGTGTCCATATACTTTTCGAACTGTCGCAACTGCATCTTGTTTCGGGTGTTGCGGTATCTGCTCAAAAGTTCGGGTATGAAACCATCAAAAGCCCCCGAATATTTTCGCGACTTCTGTCCAGCTCGCCAAGTGAACTCAACGGAGTCATCGGTTCCCCACAACCAAATCTGTTTTGCCTGATCGGGCAGGTCCTGCCATTGTCCTTCCAGCATGGTACCCGGTCTCAGTTCCATCGCCTGATCAATCGCATCCGCAACACCGCGATAAATGTGACGCCGATAGCGGCCAAGATCGCCCCATTTGCCCAGTAGTTTGATAGCGCCCTTTCGGATGGATAGTTTTTCATCAGGCACCAGCAATTCGGGCACGAACGTGTAGAGTCGTCCCAAGCCATCGCAACCTTCGCACATCCCCTGTGGGCTATTGAAGCTGAATAATTGTGGGCTTGGCGGTTTGAAACTGCGTCCACAGCCACCACAGGCATACTGCGACGAGAAAAGGATGTCTTGCTTGGGCTTCCCAGCCTGATCATCATTTTCTTCGGAAAGCGACACAAGCAACGTCGCTTCCCCCATCCGCAAGGCGGACTCCACAGCTTCATTGATACGGCCACGGTCTCGAGAATCCGGATCAATCCTATCCACCACCACCTCGACATGATGTCGGTGCTGGCGATCAAGTGGCGGCGGGTCCGACAGACGCACGGTCTCACCATCGACTCGCGCTCTCAAAAAACCCTGTTTCCGAAGATCCTCAAACAGGTCACGAAATTCACCTTTCTGGCCACGCACAACCGGTGCCATCAACCACAACGTTGCGTCTTGGGGCAATCCGAGGATCCGAGAAGCGATTGCATCCCTCGCCTGCGCTGAAATCACAGTCCCACACTCGGGACAATGTCCGGTTCCGACTCTTGCAAACAGGACACGAAGAAAGTCATAAATCTCGGTGATCGTGCCGACCGTACTCCGCGGATTATTCCCTGTCGATTTCTGGCTGATCGAAATGGATGGACTGAGCCCGCTCACCAGGTCCACATCGGGCTTTGGCATTTGCCCCATGAATTGCCGCGCGTAGTGGCTGAGGCTTTCTACGTAACGTCGTTGTCCTTCAGCGTACAGCGTGTCGAAAGCAAGCGAGGACTTGCCACTGCCTGAGACGCCCGAAAAGCAAATCAGCTGGCCTCGTGGCAGCGTCACATTCACATCGCGCAGGTTGTGTTCTCGGGCACCTTTGACCTTGATTTCCGTTGTCGCCATGCCCTTTGCCAAGCTTCCTCTTTTAGTGTCGAAAAGCCGCAGATTGCGACCTCTTACCTTAACACGCTAGAGCCCCGTAAACCGGACAGAAAGGGGTGATCAAATCGTTGGGACAGCTAATCGTGTAATCCCCTTCAGAAATAGCGAAAATCGCCTCATTTTTTTGCTCTTCACCGCCAGTCACTCAGCCAGGCCTGTCGAGCTCATCCGATTTCGACCGCCTGATCTCGGCTACTCACTTCGCCGATCGCAACTCGCACAGTGGAACAACAGTGGAACAACAGTGGAACAACAGTGGAACAACAGTGGAACAGCAGTGGACCAATCGCACATCTCAAAAAGCCGGCCCCCTTGGGCAACGCGATGAGTCGAAGTCTCCCGACTAGACCAGACACCTAATCAGAAAGCTCAAGAACTTCGAGCACACATCTCGTGGACAATTGATGCTTGGACCTACCCTATCGGCAGCCCCTTCGTTCACACTTTTAAGAACCCGCATGGCTGGGGAGCAATTGCTTCGACGCCCTGAACGCGACAGCAGTTCGTACAGATCAAGCTCGGATGCATGTCTTCGCGGCAACCCCGTGGTCTTTGTCTGTGCATCGTCATTTTTTCAGACGATCGCAACAGGGCTAGTTCATTCAACTGATTCAGGCAGCCGCCTGCCGCTGGTAAGCCTCGTAACAAGCTTCCTGTTCGAGCACTTCCTCTGCGAGGCCCTGATAATCTGCTGCACCATTGCTCTGCGGTGCATACTGAAAAATCGATTTGCCAAAGCTGGGAGCTTCAGCCAATCGAATATTTCTTCGGATTCGTGTATCGAAGAATTTGGCTTGTCGGAAGAATTCGCGTCCACCTTTGCTGGCTTGGAAAAACTCCTCGATATCGGTTGTTACTTCTGCAGCCAGGCGGGTGTTCGAGTCGTACATGCACAGCATGACTCCCGACAATCGCAAGTTTCCGTTCAAACGACGTGAGACGACCTCGATCGTGCGTAATAATTTACTGAGCCCATGCAACGCAAGAAAATGGGGCTGTAGGGGCAAGAACACTTCGCTCACCGCCACCAGAGCGTTCACGGTCAGCACACCAAGACTCGGAGGGCAGTCCAGAATCAGATAATCGTAGTCAGAGTTCTCTTCTTCCTGCATTCGGTCGCGGAGGATCATTTCACGACCAACTTCCCCAGCAAGCTCAAGTTCCGCTGCGGCAAGATCGAGGTTTGAAGGAACGACCGACAGATTTTCATGGATCACTCTCCTCGCCTGCTCGAGCGAAGCATTTCCACAAAGAACCTCATACATGCTGGCTTCACCATCCACGGCAGTAATGCCGAGGTGCAGCGAAGCGTGAGCCTGCGGGTCAAGATCTAGAAGACACACCCGCCGCCCTGCCTCAGCAAGCGCTGCTGCAAGATTGACGGAACTCGTTGTCTTCCCGACACCACCTTTCTGATTGATCACCGCAATGGAACGCATGGTTCTTCCTTAATTGGACAATTGGCGACTGCATGGCGACTCTAGCGTCACGCATCACAACGCTTCATTCAGGCAGCACGACTATGAATTTGCTGATATGCCAACAAAACGTCAAACAAGTCGGCATCAATTCTCACCGTGTCTTCCGCAAAGTCATTCAGCCACGCCCGGTCATTCGCAACTGCGTCCATCAATAATGGAACGACCTTTCCCAAAGGAACAGCAACCGTTTTGGGCTCTGCTGCGCCAGCAATGCGATCCAGTTCGCGTTCGCGACGGTCGGTGCTATCGTGGCTTTGGAAAATTTTGAGGGCATGCTTCGACATCTGTATCTTTCAGTGATGGACTTCATAGCAATGTTGGGGAGCAGCGAAAAAGGAAACGGGGCAACCACCGGAAGTGGCTGGCGCACCAACCAAGCAGATCCTCTCTCCAGTGCAGGTATCGACTTTTCCGGTTAGGAGGATTGAATCGAATTGGTAGAAATTTCCGTTCTTTTCCTCAAGCCTTCGTGTTTCACGGAAGCCGGTGTTGAAATTGACGACACCCATGACTTGCAATGTCGTCAGAATGACACTGCTCAATATGGTGAATGGTCCTGCAAACTACGTACGCACCTTCTCATCTGGACCACGCGGAACACGTAAAAAACGCACCCAGTATCACTTGAAGAAGCGCGTGGACCGCAACATCTTTCAAGACATGGCATGGTGAATGCGTCATGAACGATCCGGTTCTTCGACCCCCAACGAACTCACGGAGATGTTTCATGCAAAAGTTTTTTGCCGCCATGCTCTCGCTAATCACGACCGCTCTGTGCTTTCCGCAGATGCGGGTTCAAGCCGCTCATACAACACCGCTTTTTCACGCCACGCGAGAATATCGTGATGCCACTCAATATCTGTCTCGTGTGCTGAGCAACCACGCTAACCTGGCACCACCGCACCAACGGTTTTTGAATCGGCTGATTCATTCTAGCCATCAACTTTATGCGGCAGCTCTGGCCGGCCCTTTCAACGCTGCTGGCACTCTCTCGCCTGAGTTCCGACAAACTTGGTCAGACATCCAGGCATTGGTAAAAGACCTGCGATGGATGATTGAGAGCCTACCGCCAGAGGCAAAGCAGACCTTGGCACCACACTGCAGACGATTTATTTCCACGTTTCAAACACTCGCCGTCCAAATCACACTCAGCAAGTCGGTTTGTGCCCCCTACGGACGTGGAGGCCACGCTGGACTCAAGCGAACCAAGTTCCCGGAACAAATGGTGTTGCCCCGTGCGACCCTCACACATTCTCCCCAAGCCCGCCCAAATCACAGGTCAAGCGAACGCCGTGCTGGGCGAGAGATGCTGGGAGTGAGCTTGTTGTCACGCCAGACTCTTTCTCCAAGCGAATGGCAATTACACCGCGCCGGAATTCGAATACGAACCGAGACGCCAACTCAAAACGAAAATGCAAATACCGGAGCCCGACTTACACGCCTATCTCGCACTAGATGACCCATACCCCGCAAACCCCCGATCTATCATTTTCGATCGCAAGTCTCATGCAGCCCCACCGCAGACTCGGCGGGGCCCAGCTACCCATCTGATTGGTGAAGACCGTGAATAGCAGAGAGCTTGCTGGACCGACAGAATGCACGTGATTGTGGAGCGTTGGATCGAGCCCCCCCCCCCCGCAGAGGCACAGCTGAGTATTTTCCCCTTTTCTCGGTTTGATTGAGGGAATCAACACCATTATGCTTTGTAGCACTGGTCCAGCACGCACGGCGTTTGTGCCAGCTCATCCCCTATCTGCACAACCGGATGTTGTGCCAACTTTTCTCAGCAAAAATCGGCGGTAAACAATGCGTTACCTGCGTTCTTTGATTTCTGGCCTGCACGGCTACAGTACAAGTAAGGCGGTTTGTCTTGGCACCCTTTTGGTTTTGATCAGTTCATCGAGTCCGTCTCACGGCGGAACGTTTGAAGCTGAGAACCGGAGTGATGTCCGAAAAATCCGCAGCGACCTAAGGGCATCGCAGTTTCTATCCAAGGCAACCTTTGGCCCGACCCAGGAGATGATTGACAGCTTGTCGACCCGGATTCGACAAGTTGGCTATCGCCGCGCCTGTGGCGAATGGATCGATCAACAATTCACCATCCAACCCTCATCGCACGAGCAGGTTGCTCGGGACATGGTTGCCGCAGATGGCCGAAGTCTGACAGAAGCGGGGATTGGAATTGCTAACTACCGTTATCAGGCTTGGTGGCACATTGCGTTGACCCGCGAAGACCAGTTGCGTCAGAAGGTGGCGTACGCTCTTTCGCAGATCTTTGTGATTAGTGACAGCGGTACGGGCTTTAACAACAACACATCACGAAACATTGGTAACGACGAACAGTCGCTTCCCGATTGGCTTGGCATGAGTAATTACTACGACATGCTGGTCAATCACGCGGATGGAAATTACCGCGACCTGTTAGGCGACGTGACCTTTCACGAGTGCATGGGGGTGTACCTTAGTGCCTATCGCAACCGCAAAGCAGATCTGACGAAAGGTCGATGGCCAGACGAGAACTACGCTCGCGAGATCATGCAGTTGTTTTCGATCGGCTTGTATGAACTCAAGAACGACGGTCGCATGAAAGTCAATGAACAAGGCGAATTGATTCCCACCTATGACAATGAGGGGATCACCGAATTAGCACGGCTGTTCACTGGATTCAAATCAAAGCACAACACCAGCACGAGCTTCTACGCCGGTCGTAATTATGGTGCTCCCATGCAGATGCACCATCAAGAACATGACAACAATAAGGGATACTCCGATGTCATTGGTGAACCGGGGTACGGTAATAATGTTGGCAGCAAGACACTGTTTGGAACAACGCTCAATGCACTCCCAGATCCGCTGACTAACCAGGCTGCTTTGGCTGAGGTGAATCAGGGACTCGATGTAATTGCCGGCCATAGCAATGTTCCCCCCTTCATTTGTCGCTTGCTAATCCAGCGTTTGGTCAAATCAAATCCCTCACGCGGCTACACTCGCCGAGTGACCCGAAAATTCCGTGATAATGGCCAGGGAGTCCGTGGTGACATGAAAGCGGTCATCAAAGCGATTCTGCTTGACCCGGAAGCGGTACGAGGCCAGCGTGCCCTGCGAAAAAGCGAGCCACTCCGCGTCGAAGTGGTGACCCGCGGTACCGAACATAGTCGTCTGCGTGAACCGATCCAGCGAGTTACTTCGCTGATTCGCGCTTTACGGCCGAGTAGCAACTATGCCAAATCGGATCCTCAAACCGGAGTCCCCTACATGGCTCTGGTGGGCGGACTTCGAGACGACTTGGGGCAAATGCCGTTTCGCGCACCCAGCGTGTTTAACTTTTACGTCCCCGATTACCAGCCCCCTGGCGAAGTGATTGGCTATCGTCCGTCCCAACGCATTCCAAGAGAAGCTCTTTTCGCACCTGAGTTCCAGGTGATGACCGCGGTGACCAGCAATCGGCTGATGAATCGGTTCAGTTACTGGACGCGAAGTCGCAACGTACGTTACACCATGCGAGATGGTGCCGTGCTTACCATCTCATTTGATTTGTCACCGGAATTGGAGCTAGCCAAGAACAATGCGAATCTTCCCGAAATACTGCGTCGCTTCGACCTGTTGCTGTGCCATGGCAGCCTGAGTGAGGAGACCAAAACAAGTATCATTAACGCGATCACCTCTGAAAGCACCGCAGAAAATGAAAATGAGATGCGATTAGAGGAGTTGTTACTCGCGGTTCTGGTGTCGCCAGACTGTGCGATTGAGGAATAAAGTGCGATCGAGAACTAAAGTCCGATCGAAGAACAATACCGCTGAGTCCAAAAGTAGCCTCAACCAATCGAGGGCTCGTTTCAGGCCAGCCGTATGACCGATGAACAACAATCGGCAACTCGGGAGGGTTGCCGCCCTTTTCCAAAGCGTTCCTACTTCCACCTAATCTTTATAAGTTTCAAGCCATGAAAACTTCAGCCGAAATCGCGTCTCGACGCTCCATTCTTAAAGCTGCTGCTGCAGGCTGCGGGATGTTGAC
>DOPG01000044.1:0-2497 GCA_003513555.1 Rhodopirellula sp.
TGATCCGTTCTTGCGGCTTTCTCGTGCATGGGTATGACATTCTCGTTGGCCATCCCCTGCCGTCGCTCCCACACATTCTTCTTTTTCTTTGGCGGCCCAAGAGAATCGTTGAACATATCGAACAACGTCGATTCCGTGGACTCCAGAAAGATTTCAGAGTCAACGGCGCCGAAAGACTCAGCGTGGTCTTTCGCAGCGATTGCCTCATCGCCGGTTCCGACCCCGCTGCGAGCAGCGGGGTCAGACCAACCCGTACCACCACTGGTGGGCATGAACCCAAACTGAAACGGCTTCGAACCCGGTGTTCGTCCTCGAATTGCATAAACCCCGATAACCAAAACAATCAGGGCAATAAGGACAATCCGAGGTCGCAGTGACCATGTGCGCTCCACCGATTCGGGCATCGCCAGGTCGAGCCTTTCCCAGCGATTTGCCACCAGATGCCAGACACAAACGAGCATCCAAAGCAATGGCAGAGATACTGCAAACTGAGCGTCAGAAATCGCAGCACAGAACAGAACCAGAAAACCACTAGTCACCAAGGACAGAGCCCATATCCGCTTCCTGGAGTCGGCGATGGCCATGCCCAAAGATCCCGCGCCAAACGTAGTCAGCGCGGACATCTCGAACGGAATCGCCGCTCCAAAAGCGCGAGCAAGAAATGCAAACAAGATCGGGGTAGTCAACAGACAACCCAAACAAATCCTGGTCACTACACCCGCTGGACGAAAGCCCGAACCCAACACTTGCAGAAAGACTGCTAGCGCAAAAAACAGGACCAAGGAAATCATCTCCGCCAGAAACCATCCACGGGATTCGGGGTAAAACCGGAACGGTATTACCGCTGCAATGCCAAGTAGCGCCAGCAGAGTCGTTTCGATCCGTCTACGAGACCAGGTTTGCATCTCGTACCTCAGGCCAGAGCGAAAGAAGTTGTGATGCTAAATCCTGTTCAGCAGAAAGGACACAATGCATATGATTTTGTGCTAGGCGTCGGTTGGCATCGGGGTCCGCTACACATACAACAATATCGCCGCTCTGATGCGATGAGATTGTGACGGACAAACGATCGAGCAAATACAATTCAGGTCGCTTCTCTCCAAGCCCTTCTGCTGGGACCTTGGCTAAAGCGTCCATCATCTGCACAAACCCATTCCGACCTCCCATCGCATGTATCACCTGCTTTCCAATTCGAACGGTCAACGGAATTGACGAATAATGAAGGTTTGCTAGCACACTTGCTGCTACCCGAATCCGTTTTGCGAGTTTTTCGCGGTCTTCAAAAGCTCCCACATCGATAATCACTTCCACATTGCAGGACTGAGCCGCGCTTCGTTCTGTAACAACCAAGTCTCCATATCTTGCCGTAGCGATCCAATTAACATCCCGGAGGCTGTCCCCGTTGCGATAATCACGAATCCCAATGAAGTTACCGGCGCGACCACTTCGTTCACCCTCACCGATCTCAGCAGGATTGCGGCCTTGAAGAACTGCCTGCCCGGTGATCGGAAACACCTTGGGCCAAACAGTAACGGGCGTCACATCGGCAAGCTTGCGTTTTGCTGTCCAGATCCCAAAAGGGAAGGAACAAGTCAGCGTGGCATCACCATCAGGATAGCAACCCCTGAAATCTGGCTGAATTGAAAAACGATAAGTGGACGTGGTCAGCGAACGGAGAAATGCCAGTGCAACGGTTGGAAGCTTTTCCGTGTCAACATATTTGCAGGATCGGTCCAAAAAACCCTCAACCGACAAGCCCCACACCGGCATGGGCAACCAGTTACGTACCGTGAATTCGAGTTCGCATGGATCTTCCTCATGGACCTGTTGTTGTTTGGGGCGAAGCGAGCAAGTTACCGCACGAACTGCAATCGCGGGCCATACCATTCCAACAGCGATCACCGATGTTAAAGCTGCGGCAAGCGTCCAGCCAATCGGAGCGAAATAAAGGCCGATCATGACGCTGATGGCAGTTGCGAGAACAAACCAGCCCACTGGCTCTTTAAGCCAATACACAAATCGATTCGCCCATGGGCAAAAATCTGTGGTGAGCAGACGGGCAGCCCAGCTTTTGCTGTCAGCCAATTCATGGAACGTATCCACGGATTGCACCTCTGGGTACAGAATAATGTGAAAGGATTCAGACGCAACGAGTGGTCAAACTCGTGGCGGACCTCGCACAGAGATGCTGTCCAAGAAGATGGTCCGTTTTCCGACGCGGACCGCGATGAAGGTGTTGACCTCCACTGTAACGCTGGAAACTGCTGGCAACGGCCCAACATTGCTCGAGGCATTACGCAAAGAAAAGAAACTCTGGCAGATACTGCAGCGTTCAGAGTCATGCCTCTCAGGACAATCCTCGTTCACTGGATGCGTTTCCGAACCCTGCGCGTCCTTCCCAGTATCCCAATCAGAGTTTAATTGATGGTGAACGTGGCCGCAGCAACCATGGTGCCCATCTTGCTGCTCAATCACCTCGCCGGGCCTATCACCGCAC
>DOPG01000044.1:2759-2950 GCA_003513555.1 Rhodopirellula sp.
CCTATCACCGCACACCTCGCCGGGCTTATCACCGCAGCATCCCGCGGCAGATTCGGCACAACCAATATGCAACCAACCTGCGACATTGCTAAACAGCAACGATGCTATACACAGACATGCAGGTAAGTGGCGAAAAGGAAACAAGCAGCAACTCTTATTGAAACTGTGACAGGCGAAGGTACGCCAACGGT
>DOPG01000332.1:0-4897 GCA_003513555.1 Rhodopirellula sp.
CACACCAGACCAACGCAAGCACACAACAGACCAACGCAAGCACACAACAGATTGACCAGCTCTCATGCGCTAGGCAGACGTGTCCCTATGCCCACATGCATCCCTGAGGTATCACCGCACCTGCGGCAAAGACGGATCCTAGGGCAGTTCCGAAAACCTATCTACCAAGCCACTTATTCAAAAACGCAACAACCGTTTCTTCGTAGGCGTCAGGGTCGTACTTGTGCAGGTCCTGGTGGGCCGCACCTTTAAAGAGAAACATTTGCCGTGGCTCAACGGCAGCAGCATACATTCGCTTTGATTCCGCGAGCGTGGTGTGAGCGTCCTCGTCTCCCGCAAGCACCAATAACGGGCAATCGATATCCGGAACATAGTCAATCGGGCTCAGCTCCGCCGCGGTGATACCAAGCCTTAGATAAAACTGGCTCGTCAAACAGGGTGCTACCACGTGATGCAGCCAACCAAGCCTCAGGCTTACACGATTATGAACAGCCTCTGTCACATTCGAATAAACGGATTCCACAACCATTGCATCCACGTCCAAGGGAGACGCGAACAGCGCTGCTGCTCCTCCGAGTGACCACCCAACAATAGCAACCCGATGCTTGGGATTCTGTTCTTTGACAAAGTGAACAGCTGCGGATACCGCGTGTCGTTCTCGCCAACCCGCCGTGATCATCGCACCGTCTGATTCCCCATGCGATGGCAAATCGATCAATAAGGTTGAATAGCCGGCCTTGCCCAACATGGCAGCTCGCCCCAGCATTGATCGGCGATCCCCTCGAATCGGATGTAGCAATATGACGGTAGCGGTGGCATCAACCGACCGCATGTGCCATCCCTTCACCTTCATCCCAATGTCCGTGTCCAAGCTGATTGACGCTCCGGACATCCCTACAGGAATCGGCCCCACCACACACTTGTTCGGCGAGACCAATTGTCCACCGACGCGCCATGAGATCGCCGCAACCGATGATCCACAAACAAACAGGGTCAGCAACAGTACGTTTCGTATGCGTCGGCGCGGAAGCATCAATCCAGTTCACCCCACATGATCAAATCACATTGAAACGCACTCTGAATTCCCAACACCGGCGAGAGTACAAACACGCATGACGGCATCAACACCAGATTCCGACGCAACTGCGTTCGTTAACGCATGACAGGGGCTTCGCCTTTTATCAAAGGATCCCCCCTGCAAACCGCTTCAACTTCTACTGTCGGACAGTCCACGTTCAAACGAAGTGTGATAGCCCGTCCTGAAAACCATGGCACTCTACACACAACTACGCAAAATGAAAGCAATACAGACTCACTTTCCACCGATATCAAGCATTTTGCCCCGCCGCACTAAACGCCGGTTCATCGGTTCCCAGTCCAGACAGACAAGTCACACACCGCGCCCTCTTGTTCCGCATCGACCCAAAAAAAACCGCCCAATCAAATGGATTGAACGGCCCTTTTCCATACACGAAAACAAAAGCATCTCGTGTAACAACGAACAAGCATCGTTTAATCAACCACGACCGCAGTTGCATGAACGATCATCACCACCACCGACGCAGTCATCACACGAACAGAACTTTCCGCAGCAACAATACTTATCGTGAACAGAACTGCTAATGCATGCCTCTCGAGTTTCTTCACTCATCTTTCCGTCTCCATCAAGAAGTAATCTTTAATGTCTTAATCATTGAAAAGAATCACATAGCAACCCTATTTCAGCCAAACTCCCAAACACGCTTGCCGTCGGTTGTGACTGGGAACCGAACTTTTCTCAACTTGGCCCACCTGCTTTTTGAAAACTGATTGAGAACACAGGTTGCACTGAAGATTCACAGCTTGTCCCTGATCCCCACTGAGCACAAACGCATTCACGGAGCCATCGATCGGGTAACCACAAAAAACGCACCCGCATCGATGTGCACTCCCGCCCGTGACAGAATCACATAAAACTGCTCGTCTTTGGTTCGCGCCGCATGCACTGCGGTCGTCGCACCCTCGTGGCACGCGGAAGCATCGCCCCGTGCGGCAATCATTTCGGTGACACAAAGAAGCATTTGCCCATGTCGGACAACACAACGCAGCAAGTCCTGCTGCAACGGTTATGAGACGATTAGCAACCATTACATGCCACTTTGCAAATTCGAATACTTCTGCCGCGGCCACGGAGAAAAAACTGTCGTCCCTCAACCGCGACACTGTTTCATTACGGAACACTGTCACGAGTGGTTCGTGCAATTTCCAGTGCTATGGTCGAAGACCCAGAGATCTACAACACCTCTTCAGTTTCACTCATTCACAGTACAACCCCACATGCACCGTTGTCTCGTTGCAGACCGATCTGTTAGCCACCAATATTCAGTCCTATTCATGCAACGCCTAGAGCATCGCCGACTCCTCTAAAACCAGAGAAAACCATGTAAAATCGGATCTACCTACACCACCGCCTATCCACGAGGCCCTCATGTTGTGGGCTCGAATTCATTCCTCCCTGGCAAGATAAACATCGCTCGTTTCGGTTTTGTCGAACTCAACCGTTCCGTCGCTTCAAGTCCAACTTGCGGACTCCCGAAAACAGTAGCTTTGCGGTCCCCGCGTGTTCGTCGACACTCCCTAGCGATACCTTTTATCGCAACTGGTACTGATATGATCCCACCACTATCATTTGATAAGCAAGCAAGCCCACCTCGGACGTTCATGGCTAGCGATTTGGCCGGTAGCGAACCAGCGGTCTCTGCAACGTGACCTTTGCCCCCCAGCCCCATCAGTTCCTAAGACGCACTGACAACTCAACCAAGGCTCCGCATCAATGCAATCAGAGCAAGACCCTGATGAGAAAGTCACGCAGCATGCTGATGACGACACCAACAACGCGATGCAGGACATCGCCCACACTTGTAACGGCTTACAAGATACGTTTGAGAACGAGACGATCCACGTTTCACGAGAACACAAAGAGCCGTCAACCACTAGTACTCAAGCAGCAAGCACTGGTACTCAACGAGCAACCACTGAGGAATCACGCAAATCAACAGACCTGCCGGCCAAGATTGGTTCTTATGAGATCGTCGCGGAACTGGGTCGGGGTGGCATGGGAGTTGTTTACAAGGCCCGCGATCTCCGTCTGAAGCGAACCGTTGCTCTCAAAGTGATCCTCGCTGGCACCCACGCAGCAGACAGCGAACGCAAGCGGTTCCAGACTGAGGCTGAATCGGTTGCGAGGCTGAAACATCAGAACATTGTCCAAGTGTATGAAGTTGGGGAATCTGAAGGACACCCTTTTCTCGCCTTGGAATACTGCTCCGGAGGCTCATTGGCTGATCGGTTGAAAGGAAAGCGTCCCTCGCCCCGCGAAGCCGCAGCGTTGGTCGCCTCTCTATCTGACGCCATGGAACACTCACACCTCGCTGGCGTTGTCCATCGTGACCTGAAGCCAGCGAATGTCCTGTTCGATGCAGACGGCACGCCAAAAATTGCGGACTTTGGGTTGGCGAAAAAGCTTGATGAAGACGAAGGACACACTCGTACCGGTGCCATCATGGGCAGCCTCGGCTACATGTCCCCAGAGCAGGCAAGTGGTCAGAACGCAAATACAAATAGCCAAACAGACGTCTATGCAATGGGCGCTATCCTGTACAGTCTGCTGGCAGGCCATCCACCCTTCCAAGGATCCAATGCTATCGAGACGTTGAACCTTGTCATGGATGGAGAACCTATCCCGATTCGCCGCACCAATCCAACTTGCCCACCGGATCTCGAAACGATCTCACTGAAGTGCCTCAACAAATTACCAAGCGACCGATATCCCACTTCACGAGATTTTCACCATGACCTAACACGGTACATGAAGGGCGAGCCTATCCATGCCCGCCCTTCGACCACCTATGAGCAATTATTTTCATGGTGCCGACGTAATCCCCTACCTACCACCGTGGCGATTGCGAGTGTCTTGATGCTTGCGATTCTTTCCGCGAGTTTCGCTTGGATCGCGCACCGTAATCAATCTGTGATCCAGACGATCGAAATACGAGACATGAGAGTCGAGGAACTGAGAGGAAAGATCCTTTACCTCGACGAAGTGCTAACCAACTCCTGTGCACTCGCCACATTAACCGACGATCCAAAATGGGCGGAACGGTATCAACAATATGAACCCGAACTGACCGCATCCATCGACGAAGCCGTGGCACTCGTCCCAGACGCAAAGTCCGAGCTCGACAAAGTCAATGATGCAAATGGGCAACTGATTGAGTTGGAAGCCAATGCTTTTGCTCTCGTCAAGGAGGGCAGATCAACCGAGGCATGGAGTCTTATCAGCAGCGACACTTATCAGTTGAAAAAACGAGATTACGAACACGGCCTACAAGTGTTTTCGCGGAAACTGCGTGATCACTCTGAGGAAACGGTGCGGGCTGCACGTTCCGAAGCGTTCGCCTTTCTGATTACAGCAATCGTCTTTGCAGTCCTGGTGCTCATCTTCTTTGCCATCGGACTCTACAGCTTCTTCCGCATGATCCGAAAATCAGATCCTGCATTCAGTTGATATTCACCGGCTAGCGACCAATCACACATCCCCGTGAACAACAACTCAAGCTCACGACGACAACGAAGACTCCGGCTGAACCCCGCCCGAACCCCTGTCGCAGAATCAAAATCCAAATCCGATTCACTTAGGGCGACGGTTATCCGTGAACCTGACTGCATCGCCAAATTATTAGAGTACGGCTGGCTACGGCCCAGAAAAAGCGTATCGACGTAGCCCCGCCAAGGATTGTTAACACAAACCGCGGAACAAAGATCGCTGCTTCGTACTTCTCGACAACACTGAAAGCTTCCGTCGTCGCAATACGAAACATCGGGCACGCACAACCCAACTAGTAGCACGCCCGTAATC
>DOPG01000332.1:5248-13896 GCA_003513555.1 Rhodopirellula sp.
AAAGATGCGAGAAGGTGAACAACCGAACTAACGGACTGTCCCTAATTAACCCGACGGGACACGTTTTCAAGCACAAATCGGCAAATAGACCGCCTCACCACGGTACCCTCCTGATCCACAACACTTGATGCTTCAGCCTCCTCCAGCCACTCCTCCCAAACCACGGCAACCCGCATTCCATGATTGAAATTCGACACTTCGGATTGTTTCCCGTTAAGATAATGTCGCTGATTTGGTGACCCACAGCGTTTCCAAGAGTCACCCTTTTTCTAGAACTCGAAATCCAACGACTTTGCATGTCGACCTCCCGTCTTTGCACAATATTCGACACACCAAAAATGCTTGCAAATGCAATTTTGCTAGTCGGCAGCATTCTGGTTTCGTTCACGCTATCCGCCCAGGAAATCGAATTCACGACAAAGGACGGCAAGCACACAACACGCGGAACGATTGCCTCCTTCGTGAACGCCAATGGGGATGCAACAAAACTGCCTCGATCGCTCACCCCTGATACGCAAGTTGTGATCAAACGGCAGGACGGCACCACAACCCCTCCGATTCAGCTTTCAACGTTATCCGATAAAACGCGAACAGCGATTACGAACTTTGTCGTTCGAACCAGAAAAGGGGAACGGGGAACCAAACAGGCCACTGACAAGCCATCGGATTTCTTCCTGAAACATCAAAAGCGTCTCATTGCCTTGGCAACTGAGCACGCGGAACTTGGACCGATCGACCAAGTTGACCCCGTCGAAAAAGAACAGTACTTATCGGAACTACGTGAATACAAAAATGAGCTTGGCCCCGATGCAACCTCCGACTGGGCGGTTCGCTTTACCCTTTCGTACCTCGAAGGCGAGTACGGAGCAAACAAATACGGAGAAATCTACCTGATTGCAAAAGACTCACGCGACTTCTGGATCGCATGGCAATCCGCAGTGATCTTTTCGTTAAGGTACCGCGAGAACATCAGCGATTCCATGCAGGTAATGGACCAATATCTCGCGGAACTCGGCAACTATCAAAACCGAGAGGCTGAAAAGCCCAACCCTCTGGCTCTTGAGAAAGCTGGCCATGCTGCACTGTGGCTTAGAGAAACCGTAAAACTCGTTGAAAGCTCTGGTCTGGCAAACGAGTCGGAAGTGAAGCGTCTCAAGCAGATTCAAATCAGCACCGCGATAAAGAGACTCATCAAGAGCAGCAAGATTCCAGATGCGGTATTGGAGCAAGCAGAAAACCGACGTCTCGGCATTGAAAAACAGCGTCGTGATGCCGAAGCTGACGCGCAACGCATCAAGCAACTGGCATTGGACAAACGCATCCGCGAATGCCGCGACTTACTCGACCGGTTCATGCAATCCTACGATAAACAATGGGAATCCGGCATGGAAAATTTCGATCGCCAACAAGTCCTTACAAGTGAAGCTAGTCAAAATTTACAGAAAACCGAACAGCGAGTACGGGATTGCAGACGTAGCAATGTTGAATGGACCATCATTGCCAACCGGGACCTGGGAGAAGACCCCACCGATGCTGAGATCCGTTACCAACAGGAAGCTCTGGATCGTGCAAACTTCTATCTCCGCGAACAAAACCGAGCACTCTTCGAAGCAAGACAACGGCTGATCGTTTTCAACACGGAAAGACAGAGACTCGCCCAAACCCACGCCATGCTTGCGGACTTCGTCAACCGAGGAAAGAACCAAATGATTCTGTTTGAGAATCATCACCTCGGCACCATCAAAGCAGATCCAACGCTGAAGCAGGTTTACGTTCAGTTTACGGATAAAGTCAAAGCAATTGTCGCGCAATTCCCCGCCATGCCCACCGTCGTGGTGCCCCGTAAAAATGACGCCAAGTTGGAAGCACAATCACTCAGCCAGGAACAGCGTGACAAGACAAACGAACTGTCGTTCTCTTTCACGGTCGATCTAAAGGACTTTCTTGACCGACTTTCGACTCCCTAGGCTGGCCCTCCGACCAACTTTCCTTTCAATCACCGCGCCTCAGGTCTCTGCAGTCTCAATCTCTATTGGCGCAAGACCGCGAGCTTTCACAAGAAGCAGACATATGACCGTGCAATGGGTTATGATCAAGATTTGCTCTTTGTCATTTCGACTACGATGCATGTGATGAACAACCTATTTCCCAGTCTCGCTCTTGCAATTTCTCTTATACTATCATGCTCTCCCGGACGGGCTGACTGGCCTGAGCACAGAGGGAATCCCCAACGCAGTGGATTCCATGAACAAGCACTCAAATCGAAACACTGGGTGCCCCTGTGGAAGTTCACACAACTCAGCGCACCGCAACCAGCGTGGCCACAGCCTGCCAAGGGTAGCCTTTGGCAAAAGCTGGACACCCTGCCTGCGAGAGTAACAGATGATCGTGCAGACGTCCCCTTGATCGTGAATGATGCAACGGGACGAACCCACGTCTTGATCACATCCTCTGCAAATGACCGTTTACTTTCGCTCGACCCCGAAACGGGCAAGGAGCAATGGCAGTTCGTCACACGGGCCCCTGTCCGGTACGCACCCTCCATTTTCAACGGGATCGCCTATCTGGGTGCTGACGACGGACTCGTACGAGCGATTGATATCGCAAACGGCAAACTGGTCTGGCAAACTCGCATTGGCCCGGATATGCCTTGGGTGGTTGGGAATGATCGCCTCGTAAGTTCACACCCAATCAGAACTTCCGTCCTTGTCCACAAAGGCAAAATCTTTGCCACCGCTGGACTGTTTCCAAGCCAGGGTGTGTACGCCGTTGGATTAGACCTGGCGTCAGGCGAACCGCTTTGGCGTAGAAAGATTCCACAGTCACCTCAAGGCTACTTGCTGGCAGACTCTGACAAAATATTCATACCCACCGGTCGCAGCAAACCATTCGCGATAAAGCAGAGTGATGGCCGTTTTATGTTTGAGCTGAAATCCCCCGGGGGCACCTTTTGCATCCTCACCCCTGATGCCATCCTGTCTGGGCCGGGAAACACGTCCGTGATCGAAGGCCAGACCAGCCAACCGGGCGCAAAGATGTTGTCCTATCCCGGAAAGCAATTCGCCGCTGGAAACGGACTGATCTGGAGTGCCAGCGGAACCGAACTGGTCGCCCACCGTACACAAACGGCGTCAAAACCAGAGGCGGCAACCGCGTGGTCAGTCGACTGCCCGCTACATCATTCACTGATTGTCTCGGGCAAGGGAGAAAACCAGACACTCTTTCTGGCGGGCGGGCAAAAACTGCAGTACCACGCAGCCAACACCGGTGAGTTACGAGGACAGTTGAGTTTGGACAACCCAAATTTAGAGATCCAATACATGGCAGTGAGTCCGGTTGGGAAACACAATTCTGAAATCCTGGTAGCAACGACAACTTCGGGAGAGGTGTTTGCATGGCGGGGAAGCGACTCACCAGAACCACAGGACTGGCAACACGCAGCATTGCCACGCAATCCCCCAACAGCAGCCCGAGCACCAACAACGCGTCACCCCGAGGTTCGGGACGCTCTCAAGTCCCCCCGAGGCTGGGCGTTGGTACTTGGCGATAAGGACGGCTCCTTGGTACGTGACCTGTTGACAACAACTGAGTTGCGGATCATCAGCTTACACAACGATGAATCTGCTGTGACGCCATTGCAAAACCAGTTCATGCAGGAAGGCACGTACGGCCACCGCGTGACGGTGTGGCAACACGAACAAGGCAGACCCCTTCCATTCTCACACGGCATCTTTAATGCGGTCGTGGAAGCGACCGCAACCAAACATGACACAAACGAGCTCCTAGATCTCGCTGCACCAGAAACTGGTTTTGTCTGGCGAGCACACGCCGAGTCTCCAATTTACCCAGCAGCAATCGAATCTGCCGGGGTGTGGCGACATCAATATGCCAACCCTGCCAACACTTCCGCCACGGACGACAAGTTAGTCGGAACCGCGACAGCTTTTCGTTTACTGTGGTTCGGTGGCGTAGGCCCCAACCGTATCCCCGATCGACACCTGAGAGGTCCGGCACCACTCACGGCTGGCGGAGCCACGATTGTTCAGGGCGATGGAATCCTGATCGGGATTGACCCTGCCAATGGAACAGAACGCTGGGAATTAAAACTACCGGCCTTCGCAATGCGTTACGTGACACCATTCGATTGTGGGTACGCATGCCTGAGTCGCGATGGCAACTCGTTGTTTGTCGCGGCCAATCAGGAAATCTGGCATGTCGACTCTTACAGCGGACAGGTCATTCATCGCACACCAGTTCAGACCGAGGGAGCCCGCTGGGGATATATCGCAGAATCCAACGGTAATGTCATCGCGTCGGTGATGAAAGGCTCTGCCGCCCGAACAGCAATCGACAAGGAAACCCGTTATTCCTATGTCGAATCCGACTACAACTCTGAAAGACCTCTCGTCACAAGCCGTGAATTGCACAGCCTCGAATCCGATGGCACCCAGAGGTGGTCGTTTCGCTCAAAAGGGGTGATCGTTAACGGAACGATTGCGTTGGATGCCGACCGTATCGTGTTTGTGGAATCACGCTCAGAAAAGTGTTTGCAACACGCAACGGACCGCATCCCGGCGCCCACTCTGCTCGAAGATGCCTATTTGATCTCAATCTCGCCCGAGACAGGTGAACTTCACTGGCAAGTCCCTCTGAAATGGAGTTCTTCCCGAAACATGCTATTCGCGCAGTTGGTGGATCAAAAAATAATTCTCACCACGTCTGAAAGTCGAAACGACAAAGCGCACTACATGCTCAAGGTGATCAACGCACAAGATGGGTCACCACACTGGCAGGCGGAACATGGGCATGTAAAGAACGGTCTGTTCCATGGTGAGCAAGTCCATCACCCCGTTGCGTTGAAACAGGCAGACGGCAAAGTCTGTGTTGTAGCGGAGCCTTTTCTATATGATCTCGAGACCGGAGATCGCACTGCACCGCCAAATCAATCAGCTAACTGGGCACTCAATCGTCCCGGACACAGCTGTGGCACGCTTTCGGGTGCCGGACACTGTTTGTTTTTTCGAGCGGGCAACCCCACGGTATTGAATTTGGATACCTCCACTTTCACCGCTCTCGCCCCCACTAGGGCTGGGTGTTGGATCAACATGATTCCCGCAGGCGGCCGATTATTGATACCAGAGGGCAGTTCCAGCTGTGTCTGTCATTACTCGCTGCAAACCTCGATGGCATTCGCACCAATTTCAAAGCAGGGCAAAATTCCAGCGATACCCTTTTTGGCGGATGTATTTCCTGAGGTTTCGGCCAGACCAGCCACGCCTCTTTATGCGTGGCAGTTCGACGAAAACTCAGTGGCTGAGCAATCAGTCAAGCCTACGCTGGGCTCCGTCAACTTACAGGCGCATGAAGAGCTCGCATTCACACGCGATGGCGTAACGCTCAACGGCACTCAATGGCTCTCAAACAATCTGGAACACCCGAGACTGCCAACAATGCCCGAAACGATCACACTCGAAACTCAGGTCACCATTGACTCCGCACCTGAATGGTCCGGAATTGTCGGTGCTGTGCAAGACAATGGCAGCTACGAGCGCGGCTGCATGCTGGGAATCAACGACAATCACTTTTTCTTTTCGTTAGCCTCAGCACAAAAAGATGTGCTCACCTATTTAAAGTCACCTGACCCCATCGTCCAAGGAAAATCAACACATCTGGTCGGTACTTACGACGGACAGGTGATGCGTTTGTATGTTGATGGAAAGCAGGTTGCCACCAGTGAGACACAAAAAGGCGGCCTTTACGTAGACGAAAAGAGTTGGCTCACGGTAGGGGCGTACAAAGACAATGACGAGCTGTATCTTTTCAACGGCAGCATCAAGTCTGTCACCATCTACGACGGCGTTCTAGATCCGGAGTCCATCGAATCTTCACGCTGATTGAGCATCATGCGTGTTCTTCATTCCCCGGAAGGTTGCAGGGAGTGCTTCCTCGACAAGTGCACCCGTCTCTTGTTATGGCGTGTTTCTTCTAACCCTAATCGCGCCATGCCCAAGTGATCCATCCCACCTTGTTCGCTGATCAACCCATTGAACTGGTGACCACCTAACCAGATCAACGCAGGCTGACTATCAATACAACAAAGCACAAGAACAGCACCGACAGCGAGGTCACGCCAACGCCAAAGTTCCGCCAAGCAGGCGTCACGCCGGCCTGCGATTCCGAATATGCCTTCGCCAACGGAATGAACACAAGCTCAGACAGAACGACACCGTAAAGTAATGCAAGAACCACCACGGCCATCCCTTTTCCCAAATGGGATGGATCTGACAGGTTCTGCAGCATTGCAACAAAACCGATGATCGATCCAACCGAACCGATCGCATTCACATAACGCGACCCAGCTTTAGCGATCGTTGCAAATTCAGAATTCGCTACTTTGTTTTTACAAAACACAAGCGAAAGAGAACGGGGGATAAACCGGACGAAGGCTCCCTCGAAACTATACAACAAAATTGCGGCCGTCCCGCCCATGACGAAAAAGGCTGAGTAAGCGTCGAACAGCGACAGCAACCAACCTTGATAAAACACAGGTCGGACCAACAATCCAAACAAACACGCCACAGACAAACACCTGGGTAACGAAAACACATGAACCCGTTCGGATGCTTCAACCATGTTCTACCCGCCCTTTTCAAAGAGTTTAATCTCATATCCTGACCTCAGGATGCCTGGCGAAAGCCGCCTCAAAATCGACTTCGGACAGTTTCCATTCCAAACAATCGTCCTCTTCAATCGACGACCTTCCACCCTCTCTGGAATCTCAATCTTTCGCAATGTGAGTCTAGCTCTCAACCAAAACAACCGGTGCTTTTCCTCAAGAAACGGATAGAACGGT
Organism: Rhodopirellula sp.; assembly: GCA_003513555.1. Taxonomy (GTDB): domain Bacteria; phylum Planctomycetota; class Planctomycetia; order Pirellulales; family Pirellulaceae; genus Rubripirellula. Next base: position 12,102 of record DOPG01000332.1, read on the forward strand.
TCAACGAGCCTATCGTCTAATCGATACTATCACTACTGAACACACAGCATTTATTCCTCCATCCGCATCGCGGCAATGACAGCGAAGGACTAGCCTTGCGGAACAGTCACACTCCTGAGCATCGACGTGAAGTCTGCCACGCCGAACGCATCGAGCCAGACATCCCTGACAGCACATGACTGCTGCAGCAGGGAGGTTGTGAATGGCAACTGTTAAGCTAAACAACATAAAAAACACAGGTAGGCCTCATGCTTGTTACCAGGACTTTCACGCACAACCGTCTAAAAACAACGAAAAGCACCTACACCCACATCCCTGAACCCAGCTGCCAGCGTCGCAGTAAACACCCATGACTCCCCGCGTTTGAGGTCAGCAAGCCAAATCCATTCACTCATTTGGGGTTTGTTTGGAGGCTGCGATTTGCGATAAAGTCAAGCTAATAAAAACCTGAAGGGATTGGCATTCTTTTTCACGCTGGTGAAATGTTGCATTTGTTTCTGTTGGTGGCACAGAGACTCAATCCTTTTCACCATTACATTGATTCCGTTGGGAGCGTAATTGAAATGGATGGATTAACTTCGATCGGAACTGCACCTTGGAGTCGTGAGCAGATCACGCATGCCGTTTCAACATTTGAGGCGCTGTATCAGACACGGCCTATCCAGGACAATAGTGGTGGCATGAAATCACCGCACATGTTTGCCACCTGGTTCATGGCCAAACATTTGTCTCCCTCTGTGATTGTCGAAAGCGGTATTTTCAAGGGCCAAAGCACATGGTTATTGGAGCAAGCCTGCCCGGATGCCAAGATCATTTCAATTGATTTGAATTTGTCACAACGCGAGTACGTTTCCGAACGCGCGACCTACTTTGATCGCGACTTTGCAGACATTGATTGGTCCGGCATCGACACTTCTTCAGCATTGGCATTCTTCGACGACCATCAAAATGCCTATTCACGCCTACAACTTTGCAAATGGTTTGGCTTCCGCCATGTCATTTTCGAAGATAACTATCCAGCAACTCAAGGCGACTGCTACAGCATCAAACAAGCGTTTTCGGGAGCAGGATTTGAGCCGTTGGGAAGCGGTCGACATAAGGAAACAGCAGGCCAGAAACTTGCGAGAAAGCTGAATCTTCTCCCAACGCTCACTCCCCAATACAATCGAGTTCAGATATCGCCCAACCAGCACGATGCTGCAGCATTGAGACGGAACGTCGAGGTCTACAGAGAATTCCCCCCGTTATTCAAACGCGATGAAACGCGTTGGGGAGACAAGTGGACCGGGACAAAATACGCGACCCCAGAACCAGTCCTGCCGGCAACCGCCAAGGACAACCATCCCGTCTTTTGGGAGGAAGCACTGGCCTACACGTGGATCTGTTACGTCATGCTAAAAGGCTAGTGCTGCAACTCACCGAAGACGTTCAGCTTCCTGCTCGTCGGCAACCTTGCAGGTTAAGCCAAACTGATCAGACATCCAAAATCCATCGTACTCGGCAGAAAGTACGGTCGGACGTTAAAACGAGAAACAGCAAGAACGCAATCGGTTCTCATTGCGGTAGAGGCCGAAATGCCTTCTCAACTACAGATTTATCAAACGCCAGATTCTGCTTGGCCAGCTGCACGGCTGTTCGCCCTGCCTGATCGATCATTTCTGGCCTCGCCCCGGCGTCGATCAGCATGCGAATCACTTTCGCGGCTTTTGCATTCTGAGATTTCCGAGTTGCAATGAACATCAAGGCGGGGGAAACAACGGCGTTAACCCAAGTACAATCTGCTTTTGTCTCCCCT
>DOPG01000307.1 GCA_003513555.1 Rhodopirellula sp.
GCTCAGTTCGTTAAGCTGAAACGCAATACGCCCGCCTCCCATGTACCGCCAGCTCTTCAACACGCACTCACTTCCATACAAGAGGAATCGACCTCAATCAACATTCAGACCACTGCGCATCTCGCCAGAGGCTCCCCAAGTTGCATCCACCAAGAGCAGCAATGCAAGCAAACAGAGTCAGCCAACACAGCCCGCTCCTGGACACGGTAACCGAATCAAATTCCAAATTTTTGCCGCACCAAGTCCCCACGGCACCTCGTTCCGACATGCAATGGTTGCTTCTTCGTAACAGTGTGCAACGACCTAGGGCAACGGCACCACTGCCCTCCAGTTTTGCCCTACTATTAGGCCAAGAAGGTTTTCGCTGGTCTGATCTTTCTGGTTTTTACTCCGCCCAGCATGATTCATGCTTCGACTGAATCAACATCGAACGTCGCACCCAGCTCTGTCACGAACTCCTTTTACTTCCTAAAATTCCCTCATCACATTTGAGCCAACACCGGGGCACGCCAACACCGGGGCACTAAGTGTCTTACTTTTTTGGCAACCTCAACTCATACGCTAGCCTACGTCAATGCCCCAACCAGCCTGCTCCCACAATGCATGCTCGCACAAGCCTGCCTTCGTTTCAATCCTTGCCCTCGTCTTTTGTGTCATCGCGTGCTATGACAATTATGCACAGGGCGACAGCGAAAACTATGCGGTTGCAGACGCGCTGTTTGACCCGTCCCGTGTGCTGGACATCCGGATCGAGCTCGATCCCAAAGAATGGGACGAACTCAAGGAAGTTTCGCGCGACCTCTTTTCCTCTCTGCGAGAGGACACACCGCCTGAATCACCATTCAAATATGTAAAAGGCGATATCACGATCAACGGAAAACGCATTCTCAATGTAGGCATCCGCAAAAAAGGCTTCTTGGGTTCACTCGACGAGGCCCGTCCGTCCTTAAAGATACGTTTCGACAAATACCAAGACCAACACCCCTTCGGCGCACTCACCCGTCTTACGCTCAACAACAACAAGCAAGACGACTCAAAACTGAGTCAGTATCTGTCTTACAAGGTGTTTGCGGACAATGGTGTACCTGCACCTCGCTGCAATTTTGCAAGTGTTAAAGTCAACGGAGAAAATCTGGGTATCTATTCAAATGTAGAGTCCGTCAAACCGCCAATGCTAAAGCGTGTCTTTGGCGACGGTACAGGCTTACTGGCTGAAGGCACTCTGGCCGACACCTTGCCCTCTGCCAAGAACAGGTTTGAATACAAGACCAAGCCCGGCAAAAACACAGGCATCAACAAGTTGTCAGAGTTATTGGAATCGCCAGAACTGAACCTGCCGGAACTGGAACAAGTCCTCAACATTAACGCATTCATGCGATTCTGGGCAACCGAAAGCCTCATTGGTTTCTGGGATGGATACACACACAACCAGAACAACTTCTTTGTGTACCAGAACCCAGAAGATTCCCGTCTGTGTTTCATGCCATGGGGCACTGACTCGGCATGGACGACCTACGTCCCTCGGATCATTGATCCGATTAAGAACCTGTCAGTACATACCAACTCAGCGGTCGCAAATCGCCTGTATCACAATCCCCAAATGCGAAGGCGTTATCTGGAAACTTTGAAAACGATTTTGGCGAACCAATGGGACGAAGCGGCCCTGCTTGATGAGGTAGATCGAGTTGAAGCAATGTTGTCCGAACACGTCCTGAGCAAGCGCAAGCTATATGGCGGAGCAGACCGAATCCGCGGTTTTATCAAGACCCGCCGTAAAGCCATCGAATATAAACTTGAGGAATGGCCAATCCGGCTCGCGACAGGTCCTCGGGTTCCAGGGCTCGTGGTCCAGCACGGAACACTCAAAGGCAGGTTCCGAACGAAATGGACCAAACGCTCGCCCAAAAACATGGAATCGGAAGGCGTCACAGACGCAAAAGCCAGTTTCGGAAGTGACGAACTCGTCTTCAGCACCCTGGGGGTCACAACGAAGCTCAGTGATCACTACAACGATCAAACGCGAGATGGCATCGTTACCCCCACGATCATCTTCACTGGTGTGCGGAAGAGCGACGGCCAGACATTCACATTCATTGCTAAAGTCAAACCGGAACAATTCCAAGCTTCAAAAAAGGAAGTGCCGGTAACCGGTGTTCTGATCGAAGGAAGCATGATTGCATTCTTCACCATGCTTGCGATCAACCCGGGGGCAATGAAGCTCATCGGCGGCTCAGTGCAATTTGACGAGGCCAGTATGGATGACAACTCAGTCATCGCGGGGAAAGCCGATTTAGAAATCGTTGGGTTCTCACAGAAGAAGGCAGAAAAGACGGCTTGGGTCTCAGAATAAATTATCCGCGAGTCTCGTCATCCCTGCTCTCATCTGACTCATACCGTCTGATCCTGTCTCTGAGTGTACCTCGGTGCATACCAAGCAACTGAGCGGCCGCTGCGCGATTGCCACCTGTATGCTCTAGAACCACTCGCAATAGTGCTGGTTCAGTCGCACTGACCATTCGGTCATACAAATCATCCGGGGATCCATCTGCAGCGACTGTCAATTGCTCACGGGCCCACGTCTCAACCAGAGCATCAAGTGACGCAACTTGCTCACCACCTCCATTGCGCGAGCGCTGTGGCGGCACAGGAAAGTCGTTCAACTCAAAGATGCGTCCACGAGCCATCACAGAAGCATGCTCGACTGCGTTACGCAATTCCCGCACGTTTCCGAACCACTTCCGTCCCTGCAATTGCTCCATCAGTGGAGGCGAAATCGCGGTAGCAGCACACGGATAACCCAAACGCCGCAAGAAGTACTCACAAAGCAGGGGGATATCCTCTTTGCGTTTCCGCAAAGGAGGCAACTCGATAGCGACCGCACTCAACCGATACAACAGATCCTCGCGAAACGTCTTATCCTCGACTCCAACCTTTAAATTGCGATTTGTCGCAGCGATGACGCGCACATCACATTTCCTGCACCGCAAATCACCAACGGCAGTAAATTCCCCCTGCTCAATGACTCGCAACAACTTAACTTGGGTTGCCATGGGAAGGTCGCCGATTTCATCCAAGAAGACTGACCCACCATCAGCTAGTTCAAACAAACCTTTTCTGGCATCAGCGGCGCCGGTAAACGCGCCTTTCACATGCCCAAATAATTCACTTTCGATCACCGATTCACTAAGGGACACTGGCGCGATTGGAACATACGATTCATCTCGGCGACGACTGTGCCGGTGAATCGCAGCAGCTACCAATTCCTTGCCCGTCCCGGTTTCACCGGTGATCAACACTGACAGTTCACTGTCTGCAACCAGCGCAATTCTACGGAACACCTGTTGCATGGCGGGTGAGCGTCCCACCAACATTGCGGCATCCGCAGGCTCTAGATCAGCAGTGTCAAAATCGGGACGTCCTGATTGCCGTGATTGCAACAGCATCGCCTCGCAAACACGAGACGCATCCTCAAGTTTAAATGGCTTGGTAAGGTAATCATTGGCCCCACCATGAATAGCGGCGACTGCTGTTTCTAGATCACCAAATGCAGTCATGATCACCACAGGTGCGTCGCCGATTGCGTTGCGAAAACGGGGAAGAGCACTGATCCCGTCCTCACCCGGCAAACGCACGTCTAGCACCAGCAGATCGATCCGCTGCTCCTCAGCTTTCTCCAAACCTTCTTCGGCCGAGGAAGCTGTCAATACAACGTGCCCCTGCTCGGAAAGCAAGCGTTCGAATCCCCAGCAGATCGATGGTTCATCATCCACAACCAGAATCGTATGTGTAGCTGAGTTAGTCATTTGCTCTCACTGAAATGATGCTCGGAACCGTTGTTTGGGATCGTCACTTTGAACCTCAACGAGAACT
>DOPG01000110.1 GCA_003513555.1 Rhodopirellula sp.
CATCGACTTGATCGCCCACCTCCGAGAACATTTCGCGATAGTCTGTGAAGAATCTTGCGTCTGGAAATTGTTGCCTCGTTTGCCCCATCTTGCGAAGGCGACCTTCGAGTTTTGTGAGCTTGGTGGAGTCGATCACATCAACCAAACCAATGACATGAAACCCAGCCTTGCTGGCACCGTTGATGTCAGCTGTACCCTTCCCCCCGGCACCAATTCCGACCACCGTTGGCTTTCCCAATTTGTTGTCTGATAACGCAGGGAAAAAGTGGAAGCCAGCGAGGGCACCCATCGCAGCGCTGGCTGTTGTGTTGAATCTTCTACGAGAGATGGAGCTTTGGGGATGCTTGTCGTTCATGAGCAGGCTTCGGCACAAGGAAATTCGGACAGGGGAAGACGCTGGGTAGGATGGGGCCCAATCGGGCGTCGTGGCAGGGAACCTATTGTAATCATTTCGAGCCTTTAGTGGGTGCCGTCAGTGCCTCGGCACTCCAGCCAAAGCAATGACCGATGCGTATCTTGAAAGCTGATGCACGGATTGCCGCAGGTCCATTAAGATCTAGTTGGTCTGGGTGGCAAAAACAGTGGGAGCGAAATTTTTTTTTCGAAAATTTCAAGTTGGCTGTCCGGTTTTGTACTCGAATTGTACTCAACCTATTTGGTGCGGCCTCCACACCACAATGCCCGTGCGGGTGTGTTTTGATGTTCTCTGCGCGTTTTTCATTACTGATGGCTGAATGCAGATGCTCGGAAAGTTGGATGTTCAGGTCAAGATGCTGATGTTCACGCGGGTATGTATCAAAGCGTTCCTGTCGGTGCTGCTTGAAGGTGATCAGCACGACGCTGGTGGCCAGCGATGCCGGTGTAGTCTCACTTCCCGAAACAACCGAGGTGTTTGGGTTGTGCCCGGAATGACTGTGTGAACGGAATCGTCCTTTCATGTACTTCCATACCTGCGTGACGAATTGTGACTTCAAGTAACAGTAACTCTTGGGCTGGCAAGCTCAGTTCCACTGATCACTCACTTGCATCACGAGTGAAAGATGGAGATCAGGATGCGGCGCACGTTCTCTACAAACGTTATGCTCAAAGGGTTTTTGGCTTCGTGGATTCGAAATTGGGGGCCAAGTTGCGTGCTTCGACAGATGCCGAAGATATTGTCCAGTCTGTTTTTCGAAGCATGTTTCGTGGCGTTCAGGCAGGCAATTACGAGGTAGAGCCTGGATCCACCTTGTGGAATCTTCTCGCTGTGATCTCCTTGAGCAAGCTGCGCAGAAGAGCTCTGCATCAAAATGCTCAACGTCGCGATAGTGAGCGTCTGGTTTCATTGCAGACGGTCGCCGACGGTGAAGCGATGGATGTTTCGACAGATGAATTCTTGAATATCTGCATTCGTGACACCCTGCAGAAATTAAGGCCTTCAGATCGTGAGATTTTATTGTTGCGTATTCAGGGGTTCACGGTAAATGAGATCAGTAAGCGGATGTCATTGAGTGATCGCACCGTCGCCCGTCGTCTTCGAACCAGCGGAAAACACCTTGCCAGTCTACTGCTGGATGATGATTTTTAATTTCGACTAGCAGCTTCGCTTGTCGCTAGCGGCTGAATCGTGCTTGTCTGACTCTGTTTGTTACCGACCTACAAGAATTTTGGGCGAATGCAGGCGGGGCATTCATGGTCCAAGGTAGTGGGGGGCTGCTGACCCCTTTCGCCCGTGAGGATAGTGTTTTTCATGAGTTTTTCTACGGCTGAATCCATTGTTTGGGCGTCAAAAACTGGTGCGTGAACTGCTTATTTGCCTGCGATGTGCTTTTTACTGCGAGTGATCTTACACTGTGGCAGGCTGCTTGGTGATGCATTATCTTATCACGCTTGCGGTCGTCAGTTTCGGCCGTTGATCACTTCCACTAGACGAACACAAGAGCTCAGTTATGACTGCAAGAGTTGCTGCCCTTTTCTCCGGGGCTTTGGTTATGGTTTGCCTCGTTGCCTTGCCCACGCGTGCTGCTGACGATGATTCAGCTGCGAAGTACAGTACCAAGGATGTCATGAAGAAGGCCTTCAAGGGGCCTCTGCTGAAGAAGGTCGCCAGTGGCGGTGCTTCGGAAGCAGAGAAGAAAGAGCTACATGGGATGTTGGTTGCACTAAGCAAAAACAAACCAAAGAAAGGCGATGCTGAGAGTTGGAAAAAACTGACTGGTGCTTTGGTGAAGGCCAGCGAAGCTGCTGTTAAAGGTGATGCAAAGGCTGGCGGTATGTTGAAAAAAGCTGCGAATTGCAAAGCTTGTCACAACAGCCACAAGTAAGAGCATTCCACGCGTTCAACTCTCCATGTTCTGTTTGATGCTTGAGCATTCATGGCAGTTAAGAGTTGCTGAAGAATTTTAGAACACCTGCTGCAAAGCAGGTGTTTGTTATTTTGGTGTCGAGCTAATCGCTGGGTGATCGTGCGTTTCATGCTTGGCCGTTGATACCATCAAGCATATTTTCGTAAACGCGTCAGAACGCCATTCCTTGGAGCCGCATGCTCTTGTGTTCGATGCAGTAACGATGATTGATCATCTCCGTTGACTTTTGCTAGTGTTGACGGTTCGTAAACGGTTGTTATTTCTGCCTCAGGAAACTGGTATGGTGATACGCGAACACCATTGCAGCGAATTCGGCTAGGCGGATTTGTCGTTGCTGTCCGGTCTGCATCTGGAGAACTACGATTCAAGCCTGACACGACAGAAAAATTTTCAGCCAGAGAGCTTGTGATTGTGATGGGGCGAAACGATGATAACGCGAGATTCGTAGATGAATATTAAACTTGCTGCTTGGGTGGAAAGCAGAAGAGTGCCGATCGCTTGACAGTACCGAGCAGAAGAATGTGTTTGCTATGTCGTTGAAGCAACCAGAGAGTTACTGACGTTTCTAGGGATTTCATATGAGTGATCAGAAGACAGATCGGGAGGACAGGATCGAGTCAGCATGTGATCGAGGTGCCGAGGGGACTCGTGTCTGTCCGGTATGCCGTGGGGAGACATTGATCGAAATACGTGGCAAGCTGCAATGTGAACGATGTCACACCATTTGTGAGACTTGTTGCGAGGGCGGGCGTGGATAAGTCCCGGTGTTGCGGGAAAGCATGACGGCATCCGTTCGGGAACTCTTAAACCAACCAATCCGTTTGAGGCTTGACTGCGCTGCTCAGTTAGTTCCGGCGGCGAAATTCCATCAGTCTTGCAGGTAGTCTACAAGAGTCCTTTTCGGGAGGGGAAGACTCAGGATAGGCGCGAATTCTGTGGTGTCGGCGTCCACTGTTTGGAATACTTCCCGTAGCACGTCAGGAGTAAGGTCTGTCAGTTCACTGAATCCACTGATGAACATTCTGTACTCATCCCAGCCATCATCGCTACAGGAAGGCAGTAACGACGCCAACGCCACACATGCGGGACCTTGCTTTTCTGGGCCAGATTCAAGCAGTTCGTCCAGTTTCGTGTGTTGTGCGATCAAGGCAACGAATTCTTCTGGTAGATTCCACTGTTGAGCGAGCATGGCAGAGGCGTCAGCGTGGTCCCATCCGAATATTTCCTTTTCCAAGCCACTCAAACGACGACCTTCTTCAGCACGTCGTTCGACGAGAATTTTGTATTGTTCAGGGAGTTCTTTGAGCAGAAGAGGAATCGCCATGTCTTGCAGCAACGCACCTGCGAACAAGTCTTCGGCGTTCTCAAGTTTCAGCGTGTGTCCCAATTCGCGTGCAAAAAGTGCTCGGCGAAGGGAGTCCTGCCAAAGAGCCTTTAGATCGAAAGGGCCAAACTTCGGATTAGGCATAACGCTAAAGACGGCGTTCCACAACGCGAAGTTGGTAACCGCTCGGGTGCCCACTAGCGTCAGTCCTTGTTGGACGCTCATGATCTCGCGACTGAACCCAAAGTATGAGCTGTTGACGAATTTAAGTACCTGCCCCATCAACCCAGGATCGGCTTCGATCGGTTTCGAAAAATCTGCTGGTCCGGATTCTGGATTTTGCGAAAGCTGCAGCAAAGTGATCGCGCTGTGGGGCAGTGCGGGAAGCACGTCAGCGTGAAAAACGTCTTCGAGTTGGGTTGTGATCGTCGTCATGTTTTGTAATGCAGAGGGTTTCATGTCATCAAGGCGAGTTTGAATCGCGACAAGGCAGCGTCTGCAGACCGTGCCATTGCTAAGAACCTACCTTGCTTGCCCGTCACCATTGGACCTTTTCCAAACTTAAAGACTCGTCTGCCTATGCCTTGGTCCGGTTTTGCGGGTTGTTTTTTTACCTCGTGTTGTCCAACGTCACCATGAAGTGCCTCGCGGTGTTGCAAAAAAACAACCCTGGATTGCAGATGGGATTAAATGTGTTTTTCCTAAATCCATGCTGTTGCGAGACTTGTGTCAGGATGAAGTCATGTGTTGGTGGGCTGGACCGGCACGTGCATACCCTTCCGACCATGAACTTTTTTTATCTGAGCCCAGATGATCGTGATTTGCTGAAATGCTTGCTGGTGAAGCATGCATTGCTCGTCACTTTGATTCTTTGCTTTTGGTTGATTTTGAACGCCTGGCCCAAAGCAGAGACCCCAGCAATTAGGGTGAATGAGTCCCACAAGGTCCCATTCAGGCTTGACCAGGGAGGCTTCGAACCGACTGTATCGATGGCGGCTCAGGAGCAGGGGAGAGGGTGGGTGGAAAACGGTCCGCAGGCCACAAAGCGTATGGATTTAGCGGGGAATCAAGTCAATGCTGTTGAGCCCAAGCCTCTTTTGACAACCAACGTCTTGAAGAAGCCAAGAGCTCGTGATCACAGCAGAGCGGTACAACCGACAGGTTGGAGAAGAACTCGAAACGGTTGGGAAAATACAGCGAACTGGCAAACTTCCTTACCCTCTTTAGGAGACATTGTCCGTCAGCAGCAGGAGCGGGAGTCAGATTGGCTTCAACAGTCGCTGGCACAAGCGCGTCGCGTGCCACCCTGGGGGTTTGCGTTGTTTCAACTCTCTGCGGTGGGCGTAGTCTTGCTATTCGAAAGGCATTCTGTACGTAAACAACAACGACCGGTGATCGTGAGTGAGCCCTCATTACTCAATGGTGCTGAACTTAGCGACGGGCAGTCTTAGGGACGCCATCCACAAGCTTTTCGCTGAATCTCGCTCGGTATTCCATCAGGCTGTTTGCACCCTGAAAACCAACGATCGTTTCATCCCAGTCAAGTTGCTTGCTCAGCATGTAACCATTATCCAGGTCAAAACGTATTTCACCATTGCTCATCTGTTGCACAACCTGTGCTCGGATTGATTCTTCATTCAATGGCGTTAAAGGTTGGCTGCGGACTGAAAGTGTCGCGACACCTGTTTTGACTTTCTCCAGTGTGTATAGCTCCCGAATTTTGATGACTTTGATCTCACCATTTTCGGTTCGTGTTTTGACGTCCCGCGGAATCGACCATGATTCACCAACTGCAATTGGCTTTTCAGGGAAAGCTACTGCAAGTGTTCCCATGCCAAGCGAAGCCTTGCTACCAATGTTGTTTTCACGACGCGTCTCTTTGCCCTGAGCGGAAATCGTGATTGTAGAAATCGTCTCCCCAATTTGATCTGAAACGCGCTTGAAGAGTGCGGGAGGTTTTTCCCCGCTGTCGCTATCCCAGCGAATCTCCTTCGAGTCTCCTTGCTGCTGGGTCATCTCTACGGCATCGACGACATGATCAAATGTCATTTCCTCGTCATTTGTTTTCTTGACCGCCCAGTGTCTTTGGCTGATTGTGTGTACTTGGGATATCTCTTCGGCACCTCGGATTCGGGTTTTTGTTTTGGCGACGTGAGTTACCTCATAATGCAGGTCCTCGCCCACGTTCAGAGCGTATCTCAGCAGATATTTGGGTGAATCGTTGTTGCTCTTTGTATCTTCCCCAGTTGCAGGTAGTCCAAGGGCAGATAAGCAACTGGTCAAGATCGCAGCAGGGACAATAAGGCGATTCACGATTGCGGTCTCCGTACGCGGCAAACGAGTTGTGTTTCACGGGCCTGAAAACTTGGCAGATCGCGTCTCTCAGGGCAAGAGAGAATGTGGGGGGCAGTTCGGTCGCGTCTTCACTGCAGCGGCGATCGTTTCACTGGCACCGATCCGCCCCAGCCGAGTTTGTCCCGAAGAGCTCGATAATCGTCATGGCCACTGACTGCTAGCATTTGAAACGTCTGCTCAGCCCGCGCGATCCGCACTCGGTCACCAGGAAGCAAACAGCTCAAGATACGTCCATCTACCACGATGCTCGTTGATGCGTTGGGATCCGCGACTGTCAGTTCCAGTACCGTGTCAGCTGAGTCGACCAAGGGGCGGTAGGTCAATGTGTGGGGGCTGATCGGTGATATGACAATCGCTTGCAGTTGCCTTCTGAGAATGGGGCCACCCGCAGATAAATTGTGTGCTGTTGAACCAATAGGAGTCGCTACGATCAGGCCGTCGCACCGGTATCGTGTTGCCAGAGCACCGTCAGCAAAAAGATCAATATCGAGAATTCGATAAGGGGGGCCCCCAAGAACAGCGGCCTCATTCAGGGCAAGTTGCTGTGAGATCACATGCCCACCTCTGATCAGTGATGTTTGTAGCATGAGGTGATCGACAACTTTAAAACCACCGCGGGAAACTTCGGGCCAAGCATTCAGGAAATCATCGGGTGATAAGGCGGCAAGAAAGCCAAGGCGACCGCAATTGATACCGAGCACAGGTGACTGCTGCGGCCCCATTTGGCGAGCCGTTTGCAGGATGGAGCCATCACCACCAAGGACGATGACAAGGTCGGGCTTTGCCTTTGAAAAGTCGTAACTGAAGTCCAAGTCTTCGGCGATGATCTCGGCATGCTCAGCGATCGCCGGCCTCAAGCGTTCCAATGCAGCACGCACGGTCTCACGCTCGGGAACACCCAGAATCACCACCTTTGGCTTTTGGGAATGATCGTTGATCCAAGTGTAGGCCGGTTCGACGGACATGAATTCTAGTTTCCGATCAACGCAAGACTTGGGGGTGGGTAGATGGGTGGCAAATTGGACATGTCCTGAGTGTCCAATTGTCTACCACATCGTATCGTTCATTCATGAATGTGACTGCCTTTGGAAATGCCACTCGTTCGGTAATGTCGACGCTGTGCTACGGTCGCATTGCTGTTCCGGGGCTTCCACCTGGCTGGACTAGTTTCCTGAACGCAAAATTGAGCTGGCCATTTCGCGACATGTTTCTTCGATTCTAGGTACGCTTAACCCGTGTTGGTGAAACAAATCTCCGCGATCGCCATGCTCAATGAACTCATCTGGCAGTGCGAGTACCCGAATTGAACGGGTGTCAAGATTTTCTGCTACAGCGCATTCGATGAAAGCTGATCCGAAGCCGCCCATCTTCGCACCTTCCTCGATGGTTACTACGAACTTACCGTCTGTAAGTGAAGCTCGAACCATTTCGAGATCCATTGGTTTCACGAAACGCGCATTGATGACCGAGACATCCAATTCGCCTTCGAGGGCATCTGCAGCGGCAATTGCCTGTTCGAGCATAGCACCAAAAGCGATGATGGTGCCGTCGCTTCCCTCTCGAATCGTTTCGCTCTTTCCGATTATGACTGGAGTGGGGGGGCGTTCGAGTTGTAGAGCCGACGCTTTGGGGTATCGGATGCTGCACGGTTGATCGTGTGCCAGAGCGGCAGCCAACATCACATCGACTTCGCTGGCGTATCCAGGTGCCATGCACACCATATTCGGGAACAGTCGCATGTACCCGATGTCAAAGAGACCATGGTGAGTTGGGCCGTCGGGGCCGGTCAGACCCGCCCGATCAAGCATGAACACCACGGGCAGATTTTGCAGAGCAGCTTCCTGGAAAATCTGGTCGTAGCTTCTTTGCAAAAATGTGCTGTAGATATCAACGATTGGCCGTAGCCCCGTTTTGCACTGCCCCGCAGCAAATGCAACCGCATGAGATTCACAGATGCCCACGTCGAAAAATCTTTTCGGGTATTCTTCACGAAGTGGTTCCAGTTTGTTTCCTTGGCACATCGCCGCGGTGATGACTGTCACACGGGGATCTGCAGCCATTTGTTTTCGGATCGCTTCGCGAGCATGTAGTGTGTAAGGAGGTAAGCCTTCGCTCTTTTGCGTGATTGCTTTGCCATCGTCGTCCGTGAAGACAGGTGGCGTGTGAAAAAAGACAGGATCCTCGGCGGCGGGCTTGTAGCCGTGCCCTTTCTCCGTCACCACGTGGAGCAGAACTGGACCTTTGATCTCCTTGGCCATCCCCAGATATTTTCTGGTAAGTGCCATATCATGCCCATCAATGGGGCCAAGGTATCGAATGTTCAGTTCTTCAAACAGCATTCCACCCAGCAGCCCTGCTTTCACTCCCTCTTTCATCTGGGCGAGGAACCGTTCTGTGGGGTCGCCGAACATTGGCACGTGGTCCAGCAGACGCACAACCTCGCTCTTGAGACCTGTGTAGAATGGGTTGGATCGCAGGCGATCCAGATAGTTGGCGACTGCCCCCACTCTCGGGCAGATTGACATTTTGTTGTCGTTCAGGACGATAGTCAGGTCGTCACCGAGTTCGCCCGCATTGTTCAGAGCTTCAAATACGATACCACTGGGAAACGCTCCATCGCCTATGACAGCGACGGTTCGTCGTTCCTGCTGTCCACCCACCACATCGCCACTGCGCAAGCCTACCGCCGTGCTAACGCTGCACCCTGCGTGTCCGGTCATGAACAGGTCGTAGACACTCTCAGCGGGGTTGGGATAGCCCATCAAGCCGCCCGCGGTGCGGATGCCGGCGAAATCCTTGTACCGGCCAGTCACCAGCTTATGGGGGTAAACTTGGTGTCCTGTATCCCAAATCAAGCGGTCGGTTCGGAAATCGAATTCACTGTGCAGAGCCAGGCACAGTTCGACGACTCCGAGATTTGATGCGAAATGAGCAGTTCGAGTTGCGAGTAAATTGCAAAGCACATCTCGAATCTCGGCCGCAGCCTGCACAAGCTGTTGTGGCGAGAAATCGTGAAGTGGTGTGGCGTCATCAAGGCTGGCGAGCAGCGGATGCTGGCCCAGCGTGTGATGGTCGCCGCCTGTTGTCTTCTTACTCAATGTGAACGCTCCAGTACAAAATCAGCCAACAATCTCAATCGTCGACCGGAGTCCCCGAATTGCTCGGCGTCGCGTCGGGCCGACGCGATCAGTTCCCGTGCCTTCTGTCTTGCCCCATCAAGCCCGAGCAGGCCGGGGTAGGTTAGCTTGCCACGATCAGCATCTTTACCATTCCGTTTTCCTAGTGTGGTCGCTTCCGCCGTGTAATCAAGCAAGTCATCGACGACTTGGAAGGCCAACCCGATGGCTGCCGAGTAACGGCTCAACAGATCTCGCTGCTTCTCATTCGCATCGGCCAAAATCGCCCCTAAATCGAGTGAGACAGAAAATAATGCGCCGGTCTTCCTGCGATGGATCGATTCCAGTTGCTGGATCCGGGGAGAATCAATCAAATCGCTCCAATCCAGTGTGTCGTCCTGACAACCCGCCGTTTTGGCGTGGGAAGGCTCAGCGAGCCTGGTGTCCTGCTCAGCGGCGAGGTCATCGGCTTGACCACCAACAAGGCGGGACGCTCCAGCGGCCACCGAAAGCGCCCGGATTGCGGAAATCGCTTTGCTGGGTTCCGGAACGTGCTGACTGAGATGGGCAAATGCTTGGGTTAGCAGCCCATCACCGGCCAGAATTGCGGTGGCTTCGTCGTATTTTATGTGAACGGTCGGCCTACCTCGTCGCAGATCGTCGTCGTCCATGGCGGGTAAATCGTCGTGGATGAGCGAATAGGCGTGTATCATTTCAACAGCGACGGCCCCAGGAAGGGCGTCTTCCATGGATCCTCCGCAACATTCAGCCGCCATCATCACTAAAGCAGGTCGCAAACGCTTGCCCGGCGCAAGAAGGGCATAGCCCATTGCCTCGCTCAGCCGAGACGGACAGCCGCTTCCGAATTCGCAAGCCTGCTCAAGGGCCTGCTCGATTGTTGGACGCAGGTCATCAAAGCCGCAATCTATCGGTGCTTTTGGGCGTGTAGAAGACATCTGC
>DOPG01000108.1 GCA_003513555.1 Rhodopirellula sp.
TCTTGTTTTGGCATTCGCGCAGTGTAGAGAACTAGGCACCTAATTTGCCCGGCGAAAGTTCATTGGGTAGGCAGCAGGCTTGAAGTAGGAAATTTTCGTTTTGTCATTACGAATTCAGCTTCGGCATTGGAGTAAGAGTTTCGACTTGCAGCGTTTTCCCGTCGTTTCGTTCTGCTATGGAGAGTTTGAATGAGTATCGGATTGACCTTCGACGAATTCGTCAACGTGAAGCTGCGTCCCACCAACTCTGGACGTCCATCAGCCTCAACCTGCTGCCCATCTTTGTAAACCATCATCTTGGCCGGTATTGCCTCCAGAACTTTTTCCAAGTCCTGCTGCACAGACGCGATGGCGTCAGCATCCAGTACACCCCGAAATACGCAATAACCGAGTGAATCATATTGCGATGGATCCTGATTCAGTTGTGGAACGTTCATTTTTTTCATTCCGTGTCAAGTGTCATGCACAATCCCACCGCGGCCTCACACATGAGTTGCAATGGGCAAGCCGTCTCGCAACAGGGTAAACTAGGGTCATGCTTCGATAGATCGAGCTGACAGCTTAACATTCATTTGGTCACATTTCGTCCCTTGTTTACCTTGGCGCCATGCGGGTTCGAAACCTTTCCTACCGGTTGCTCTCGTGGAGTGTTCTGCTTTCCTGCATGCTACTGCCTTGCACGAATCCGTTGGCCTCTGCGACGGAGCAGGAAGATTTCTTCGAATCTCGCATTCGCCCACTCCTCGCCCGCAAGTGCTACGAGTGCCACCGGCGAAAGGCCGAGGGTGGCTTACGATTGGATTCTCTCAAAGACATGCTTGCCGGCGGGATCTCCGGTCCGGCTATCATTCCAGGTAAGCCCGAGCAAAGCCTACTGTGGCAGGTCGTAGCAAAGCAACATCGTGAAATCACCATGCCACCCTCCGCGCCGCTGAAACAGGGCGAGGTCATTGCTTTTCAAAAGTGGATTGCAGATGGCGCGGCGTGGCCGAAACCACTTCGCTCATCCAAAATCGGCCCTGCCCAACACGGGGGACCGGACGAACATGGTATCACCGATGAAGAACGCAATTTTTGGTCCTTCCAAGCCCTAAGTCAGGCTGAAATGGAAAATGCAAAACGGCAAGCCACCTCGGTTCGGGATGCAGCCCAAAACCCAATCGATGCGTATATCACAGCTGCCCACTTGGAACATGGCCTCAATGCTGCTGGAGTGGCCAAACCGGATACATTGATCCGTCGCATCACTTACGACCTGACAGGCTTGCCTGTCACACCGCAAGAGAGCATTCATTTCGAAGCTGATGCAACCAAAGATACGAAACTTGCAGTCAAAGCACTTGTCAATCGCTTGTTGTCGTCGCCCCATTACGGCGAACGTTGGGGTCAACACTGGCTGGATCTAGTCCGCTATGCCGACACAGCCGGTGACGCAGCTGACTTCCCAATTCCGGAGGCCCACAAATATCGCAACTATGTGATTGACGCATTCAATGCAGATAAGCCTTATAACCAATTCATCAGAGAGCAGATCGCAGGTGATCTTCTTCCATCGGGCCATGAGGACGAACGCTGGGAACAAACCATCGCCACCGGCTACCTGACAATCTCACGTCGCATTGGCGTAAGCCCTCAGAATCAACAGCACATCACCATCGAAGACACGCTGAATAATCTAGGCAAAACGTTCCTTGGCCTTTCGATTGGTTGTGCCCGCTGCCATGACCACAAATTCGATCCTATCCCGACAGCCGATTACTACGCGTTGTACGGAATTTTTTCAAGCACGATCTATCCGCATGCGGGGGCCGAACACAAACCTTACCGGGAAAATTTTGTCTATCGGATTGGTGATAAGAAAGCACAAGAGACTCTGGGCGTTTTCCGCAAGGAACTGGACAAACTCCGAAAGCAGGAAAGAGCGGCCTTCCAGCGTTACCGTTCCTTCCAAACCGAGCCGATTAACATTCCGGGCTACAACCGCGACATTGCCTGGAAGGAGGTGCTGGAACTGCGAGACCAAATTGCAAGGCTCGCAACAACATTTCCTTCGCTGGAAACGGCTTATGCGGTCAGGGAAGGAGACAGTGGCAATGCAGCCATCCAAAAACAAGGGAATCCAAAAAACTTGGGGCCAATGGTACAGCGGGGATTCCTGCAAGTTCTTGGCGGTCAGACATTAGAGGAATCGAATGATCAGAGCGGCCGACTCCAATTGGCAGACTGGATCGCAGACCCCAAAAATCCCCTAACCGCGCGGGTGATTGCCAATCGCATCTGGCACCATCATTTTGGTCGAGGAATTGTGAGCTCAACAAGTGATTTTGGTGTGCGTGGAAGCGAGCCTTCCCACCCTAAGCTGCTTGACTTTCTTGCAGCCTACCTGATAGAGAAAAACTGGTCGATTAAAGCATTACACCGACTGATCATCACTTCAGATACCTACCAACGCGACAGTCAACACGCTCCCGAAAGTGCAGCAATCGATCCTGACAATATCTACCTGTGGCGAGCAAATCGACGCCGTCTCGATGCAGAACAACTGAGAGACTCAGTCCTCGCCATCAGCGGCAGACTTGACACGAGCTCCGCGGGTGCCCATCCCCTGCCGCACTATCTGACATATTACTTTCGGCAACACGAACCGTACGTGGGGAACTTTGATAGTGACCGGCGCACCGTTTATCTTTTCCGCCAAAGAATTCGCAAAAACACCTTCCTTGACACCTTTGATGCGCCCGACGGCAACCTGCATGTAGGAGTGCGGCGTCCCACCACTACCAGTTTGCAATCCCTGTACTTCATGAACTCAGCATTCGTGCAGAACCAAGCAAAGTGGATTACGTCACGCATGTTCTCCAGTAATTCAGATTTCACAAGTCGAATTACTTGGTGTTACCGAACACTCCTCGGCAGGCCGCCGAGCAGTTCAGAAATCCAACAAACGCAGAACTTACTAGTACAAGCCAGCACGAATTCCGGAGAGGAAACCGCGTGGTCAAGCCTCATTCGTGCAATGCTTTCGAGTAATGAATTCCTTTTCGTGGATTAAAACAACATGTCAATCCATCGACGTCGCTTCTTACGATCTTTGGCAGCTGGTGGTCTTTTGCTGCCGGGGATGCTGTCAGAAATCATGGCTGCGGAAACAGCACCTGCAATCGATCCGCTAGCACCCAAAGTGCCGCACTTCGCCGCCAAGGCCAAGCGAGTAATTTTCCTGTTCATGACAGGTGGAGTTTCTCACGTTGACACCTTTGATCCCAAGCCCATCCTGAATGCAAAACACGACGAGCAACATCGGGCCCGTAACTTTTATAAAGGAACCGGGTGGAAGTTTCGCCCATATGGCGAATGCGGAACGGAGGTCAGTGATCTGTTCCCGAACATCGGCAGCCAAGTTGATGACAGTTGCATGATTCGCTCCATGACGAATCTCAACGGTGATCATTTTGGTGCCACCATCGGAGTCCATACAGGCTCAGCAACGTTCAATCGACCGAGCATGGGATCATGGATCAGCTACGGTTTGGGTACTGAAAATGCGAATCTGCCAGCTTTCATGGTGATCTCAGCAGGCCTGCCCTACGCGGGAGGCCAAGTTTGGGGATCCGACTTTCTACCAGCGGTACACCAAGGTACAAGGGTCATTCCCGGAAGCGAACCGATTGCCAACATGCACCGCCGCCTTGAAACAGCAGAATTGCAGCGGACCGAGTTGGACATGCTCTCCTACTTCAACCAACAGCACCTCCAAGACCGCCAAGGTGACTCACAACTTAGTTCACGGATTAAATCGTTTGAAACAGCCGCCGGCATGCAACTGGAGGCACCTGATTTGTTTGATGTCCGCCAGGAGTCACAGTCGACGCTTGATCTCTACGGCCTCGATCCTGATGACACCTCCAGCTTTGCCTGGCAATGCCTTGTTGGCCGCCGCATGGTAGAACGCGGCGTCAGGTTTGTAGAACTGATTGATGGTGACAGTGGTGTGGACCGCAACTGGGATGCACATGCCGAGCTCAGCAAATACGATCGTTTGGCCAGAAACGTGGACCGTCCCATCGCCGCACTACTACAAGACTTGAAACTCAGGGGCATGTTTGACGACACATTGGTGGTATTCACCACGGAGTTCGGCCGCAGTCCATTCGTAGCATCTCCGGGAACAGATGGTCGAGGTCACCACTCGCGCGTCTACAGCACATGGCTTGCAGGAGCAGGTGTCAAAGGCGGTATCGTCCACGGCAGCAGCGATGAATTGGGCGATCAGCTTGGTGACGATGAAGTCAATGTTCACGATCTGCAGGCGACGATTCTACATCTCCTCGGCATGGATCATGAAAAACTAACGTATCGGCACGCGGGTCGTGATTTCAGGCTGACAGATGTTCATGGCAAAGTTGTCCCGAACTTACTCTCTTAACCCGCACTGAGCGTTTGCAAGCAGGGAGCTCCGACAAACCCTCTGTCTGCGGTGCGCCACTGCAATCATGAATGGAAATCCCGCCATCCTGCCCACGGTTGATTCTCGACGCTTGCAAACTGTTCCCGGGTGACACCGCAACGGACTTTGAACGCAGAAATGCAGGAAGAATGAACAAACTTGCGGCATCTGTGCAATATTTCGGGTGACAGCGACAAGACGGTGACGGTACAGCGGATAGAATATAAAAAGGGAGTGACCTGCATGGTACGCCCTGCTGTTGAACACCCGCCACGTCCCAACCCCACCCAAACTCAATGAATCTGATGACGCCTGCTAACCGTCAATGGTTTCAAGCCCTGGAAAGCATTTTGGCATTGGCCCTGCTCGTCTTTTCGCTTGCTCCAATCAACGCAGAGGAGGCGTCACCACAAGTCGATTTCAGTCGGGACATTCTGCCATTGCTTTCAGAGAACTGCTTTCAGTGCCACGGGCCCGACGAAGCGACTCGCGAAGCTGGCCTTCGTTTGGACCAACGCGACGGAATTCTGGCAGAATCCGATTCCGGTGTTGCAGCAGTGATTCCTGATTCAGCAGAGACCAGCGAACTCGTACGACGCATTATCAGCGATGACCCGGATCTCTTGATGCCTCCGCCAGAATCAGGCAAGAAGTTATCTACCACGGACATCGAACGACTTAAGCGATGGATCAACACCGGAGCAAAGTGGTCAGTGCATTGGGCGTACGAGAAGCCCCAAACCATTGAGATACCGGCCGCTGATAAAAAATGGAAACACAACAACTCGATTGATCTTTTCATTCAGGACCGCATGAAGGAATCAGGTTTATCACCCTCAGCACAGGCCAGCAAAGAAACCTTGATTCGTCGAGCAACACTGGACTTAACCGGACTGCCTCCCACCATTGCAGAAATCGATCAGTTCCTTGCAGACGATTCACCGGACGCATTTGAACGTGTACTTGACCGCGTGATGGAATCACCTGCCTATGCAGAGCACATGACAAGAATCTGGCTTGACGCTGCCCGTTACGCCGACACCCATGGCTTGCACCTGGACAACGAACGATCCATTTGGCCTTATCGAGACTGGGTGATTGATGCATTCAAGAACAACATGCCTTTTGATCAATTCACGGTTGAACAGATTGCCGGTGACCTGCTGCCTGAACCAACCCTGCAACAGCGGATTGCAACGGGTTTCAACCGTTGCAACGTGACCACCAGCGAAGGTGGTTCGATCGACGACGAATACTATGTTCGCTATGCGGTCGACCGTGTTGAGACAACGTCCACCGTTTGGCTTGGCTTAACGTCCGGTTGTGCTGCTTGCCATGACCATAAATTTGATCCGCTGACACAAAAGGAGTTCTATCAGATGTTCTCCTACTTTTTCAGTTTGACGGAAAGGGCAATGGATGGAAACAATCTGCTGCCACCGCCAGTCGTCAAAGTCCCCAGCGATGAGCAGACCGCACTGAAAACAAAGTACCAACAGAAAGTGACTGACCTGAATAGCGGTATGAAAGAGCGTCTTGACAACATCGAATACGAGGATGCGTTGGCTGATGCAACGCTGGGTGAACTCGAACAAGGTGATGCCATATGGTTTGACGATGCATTGCCACCTGGAGCGAAACCGCAAGGTGATGGCCCCTATCAATGGAAATTTGTGACTGCCCCGGAACATCCGGTCCACAGCGGCAAAAACTCAAGCGTTCGCACTGGCACCGGGCTGACCCAACACTTTTTTGATGGTGCTAATCCAAAACTCAAACTGGGCAACCCCGGACGCCTGTTTGCTTATGTCTACCTGGACCCTGAGAATCCGCCAGAGACCATTCAATTGCAGTTCAACGATGGTTCTTGGAATCACCGTGCTTACTGGGGTGCTGATAAAGCACACGGGGCAGGGCAAACGGGGGCAGCAAACTTCCATGCTGGTGAACTTCCTGATACCGGAAAATGGATACGTCTGGAAATTGACGCGGCATCCGTTGGCCTGAAACCGGAATCAGAAATCAATGGATGGGCATTCACCCAAGTAGGCGGTACCGTGCATTGGGACGCTGCTGGCGTTGTCTCCCTGCAATCACTTCCACCCGAAAAACTGGCGTCCCTGAACCTGTGGAAACAATATCGCAAGAAGGTCACTTCACCGCCCATTCCCACCGAAATCCAGAGGATCCTGGATTTGGAACCGGAAAAACAAACCGAAGAGCAGCAGCGCAAAATTGAAGAATACTACCTGCAGAACATTCACCCCGAGCATGCGGATTCGTTTGCGAAGATGCGCAAGGATCTCGACGACACCAATAAAGCATTGGCTGACGTTGAAAAGTCCATTCCTGCCACCTTGGTGATGGAAGACCGCAAGGAACCACGACAGGCACATGTCTTGGAACGCGGGCAATACACCGAGAAACGGGATGCCGTGTCATCGGCGGTTCCCCAGTGGATCGCTCCGCTTCCCGAAGGTGTTCCCAACAACCGCCTTGGACTCGCATCATGGCTTGTAAGTCCGGAAAATCCATTGACTGCCCGCGTTACTGTGAATCGTTTTTGGTTGCAACATTTTGGAACGGGATTGGTTAAGACCGCGGAGGACTTTGGCATCCAAGGTGAACAGCCATCCCACCCCGAATTGCTGGATTGGCTGGCACTTGAATTCATCCAAAGCGGTTGGAACATAAAACAACTTCACAAGCTGATCATGATGTCTGCAACCTATCAACAGTCATCCAAAGTGACACCACAGCAACTACAAAAAGATCCAGAGAACCGATTGCTTTCCCGCGGCCCCCGATTCCGCCTTGATGCTGAAGTCATCCGCGACAACGCGCTGGCAACAAGTGGTTTGCTGGTGCGTGACGTGGGTGGAAAGAGTGTTCGCCCCTACCAACCATCCGGACTCTGGAAAGCCGTTGGCTTCGGTGGCAGCAATACATCCGTCTTCGCTCAGGACAAAGGCGAAAAGCTGTACCGCCGGAGCATGTATACCTTTTGGAAGCGGACTTCACCCCCACCTTCAATGTCGACTTTCGATGCTCCCGATCGCGAAACCTGCCAGGTTCGCCGAGCGCGAACCAATACACCGCTGCAATCATTGGTGCTGATGAATGACGTCCAGTTTGTTGAAGCAGCCCGAAAATTCGCCGAACGAGTCCTGCTGGAAGGAGGCCCCACACCAGCCGAACAGTTGGTGTTTGCCTTCCGAACCACCACCTCCAGATTCCCAGAACCATACGAGCGGGATTCACTGATGCTGCTGCACAAGGAATACCGTCAAGAATTCCAAAGCAAGCCAGAAGATGCTGAAAAGCTCTTGTCCGCTGGGGAATCCGCCCGTGACACGAATCTGCCTTCAGCAGACCTCGCTGCTTGGACCATGATCTGTCACTTACTTTTAAATCTTAGTGAAACTGTAACCCAGAACTGAAATCATCATGAATCCGCTTCGCGAATCCAAACTGATTGAAACACGGCGTCACTTTTTCGGCCGTACCGCTGGTGGAATCGGCACGGCTGCCCTCGCGTCGCTGTTAAACGAGAATGCCAGCGGGACAACATCCGCCGGCGACACAAAAAGTGAACTGGGTGGCATTGCGGGTGTACCTCACTTTCCAGCCAAAGCAAAACGCGTTATCTATCTGTTCATGTCGGGGGCTCCGAGCCAATTGGACATGTGGGACTACAAGCCCAAGATGAACGATTGGTATGACAAGGATCTGCCAGATTCCATCCGTAATGGTCAACGCATCACGACGATGACTTCCGGTCAAAAGCGTTTTCCAATCGCGCCGTCAACGTTCAAGTTTTCTCAGCACGGGAAAGAAGGGGTCTGGATTAGCGAATTGCTACCCCACACGGCTAAGGTGGTCGACGACTTGGCGGTGATCAAAACGGTAAATACAGAAGCGATCAACCACGACCCCGCGATCACTTACATTCAGACAGGTAGTCAACTGCCAGGACGCCCAAGCACCGGAGCATGGCTGTCATACGGTCTGGGCAGTATGAACGAGAATCTGCCCTGCTTTGTTGTTTTGCATTCCACGGTCAATGGTGGATTCGGTGGGCAAGCACTCTACGCTCGACTTTGGGGAGCGGGCTTTCTGTCCACGCGTCATCAGGGCGTCAGCCTACGCTCCACCGGTGATCCGGTGCTCTATCTGTCCAACCCAGAAGGCATGAGCGAAGGCATGCGACGTCGCATGCTCGATGAATTAGCCAAACTAAATCGTCATCGCTACAAGGAAGTGGGTGATCCGGAAATCCAATCACGTATCGCCCAGTACGAGATGGCCTATCGCATGCAGACCTCCGTTCCGGAATTGGCTGACATCTCCGATGAGCCGCAACATATTCTGGACATGTATGGCACCGATGTAAAAACACCGGGTACTTTTGCTGCCAATTGCCTGTTGGCCCGCCGCATGGCGGAACGTGGCGTGCGATTCACCCAAGTGTTCATCCGCCAATGGGACCAGCACGGCAACCTCCCCAAAGATATAAGACGGCAATGTGGCATTATCGATCAACCGTGCGCCGGACTGCTGAACGATCTCAAGCAGCGTGGAATGCTTGACGACACTCTGGTGATCTGGGGCGGAGAATTTGGGCGAACGATCTATTGCCAAGGCGGTTTGACGAAAACCAATTACGGACGAGACCACCATCCCCGTTGCTACACCAAATGGATGGCTGGCGGTGGCGTGAAGCCAGGCGTCGTCTACGGTGAAACCGATGATTTCAGCTACAACGTTATCGACAAACCAGTACACATCCATGACCTCAACGCGACGATGTTGCATTGCCTTGGAATCAATCACGAGCAACTTACCTACAGGCACCAAGGCCGAGATTTCAGGTTAACAGACGTGCACGGGAAAGTGGTGCACGACCTGCTCTCTTAACCAGTTGACACGATTCCCTATTTCTTCGGCCACTTCGCGGCCAGCAATACTGAGGTTCAAACCCGCTTTGACATCACGCAGTCGAATGCAAACAATGATGAGGGCACGAAGCACAAATATTTTAAAATAATTCACAAGCTTTGCGCTGACATTTCCATGCGACAGGTACTGCTTTCGCAATCTGTTGCGTATTTCACTGCCACACGCCAGCAAAATTTCTTTTTTTGCTTCATGAGGCGACTGAGCCCAACGAAATTCCAACCTTGAAGAACAGGTCACTATGCGTTCGTTGTACACGATTGCCGCGATTGTTTTTGCAACCACAAATGTCACTGCAAAAACGGAGGTTGAAAAAAGCGTTTCTGGACGTTTGGAACTTGGCTCAAGCGTGGTATATGCGGGCATAGTAAACCTACCAGCAGAAGGGCTTTGGCAGACCCGGGATCAAGGAAAAACCGATTCCGTCCGAGAAGTCTACTTGGTTCCCTCGAGCCCATGGAATGCAAGACAACTGGGAAAACGCGTGTACGCAGCGTTGGAAAAGGAAGCGATTCAAAGCGGCGGCTGGCACCTCCAAGAAGGTTACCACCCCTGCAAGGAATTTGCCCTTGAGGGCGTTCGACGCGGTCCGTCGTCGATGAAAGAACTGGCTGTTTTCGAGGAATCGAAAGAACGTAGCCGTGCATGGACTCAAATCCACCAAAGAGCTCGGAACTTGACTGACCTCTTTGACAAAAACATTGAAGGGCCGGTGATCCACCTCATTCCTGATGTCAAATTCGAACTGGTCAAACAACCACTCCGCCCTGATGAGATAGAACGTGCCAAAAATGGCTACCGGGCACCGGTCCGTTGGAGTGTGCCCAAAGAAAAACGTCGGCTGCTGGCATTCGAAATTCGTCCCGTGGTAGATGATGGAAAGCACTGGGTTCTTTACACCGATGGTTTCTCGGAACGTGTTCTGATCGACAATGAACTACTTAAGAAAACAGGACAAACCATCTCCCCACTGATCAACAAACAGGAACGCAAAGTAGCCAACGAACGAAAAACAATCCCGTACCAGGTCATCGCGCTTACCGACGACCGACTGGCCCAAACTCTCAACATCAAGATTCACAACCACATCCTGAACGAAACACAAAAAATCACATGGTCGCTCCACACGGAGAAGCATGAACTTCACAATCCGCGTGAAACAATCATGAAAGCACGCCTCACAAGTTGGGGGCCCTATTTGCAACAGGGTGCTGGTCATGTACTGCGACATTGGAGTGGTCATGCGAACGTTGGCGTGGCGAATGCCCGCAGAGGCCGCACCACTTCCGCTTTTTCAGTTCTAGGAGGCCGGGCTGCAGTCGAGGAGACCTTGCAAATGCAGGTCCTCAACACAAATCAAAGCCCGACAGAAGCATTGTCGACAGGCAACGCGGCCATCGAAATCAACTCAGTTACAGGTGTTCAAGTCCGATCTCACCCCTTCAAGAAAATGCTGGGGGGCCAACGCGGCGGACAATTGGAACTTGCCAATTACACGCCTCACGACAGGTTTTTCGTCTATCTGGGCAAACCTGCGACCTTAGAAAGAATGCTGGACGCAGGTGCTCCTTTCATCGCCTCGGTAGGCTCTGCCTTTACCGGCAATTCACTTAACTATGGGCTTGAGAGGCGTTATCTCAATCGTCTGGGAATGCAACGCGAGCAACTTCATACAATTCTGAAATCTGGGCTTGTCCAGGAAATGGCACTCTTCTGCCCGGACCTTTTCTTTATCGATGGCACCGACCTAACGGTCATCGCCAAAGTCGAACAACCAAGATTGCTCAATGGCCTTTTCAAACTACTGAATCCTCAAGGCCAACTCTCTGATGCAATCATGGAAATGCCAGGAGCAAATTCGTCGGCCTATGTCGCCCTGCGAGGCAACTTGCTTTTCCTCGCAACCAATCGTAGTGAGTTGGAACAATCGCTGAAGCTACAGGCAAACGACGGGAAGAACAGTTTGGGCCAGAGCGACGAGTTTCGTTACATGCTGACCAAACTGGGCATCACTGACAAAACAAGGGGCTACGCCTACTTTTCGGACCCCTTCGTTCGACGTTTGGTTGGTCCCAAAGTGAAGATCGGTCAATTGCGACGGATTCTTGCCAAGAGGCAAATGGAAGGTCTTACAGCACGCGGCATGTTAGCCCGAATTGATGATCCTGAGGCAACGCTGAACATCGAGCGACTAAGAGCGAGTGGATACGTCCCAAAAGACTGGCACAGCCAAGAGTACGATCTCGATGAAACCGGGATCGTTCATTCCAAAGCGTATGGAACTCTGAACGAAATGCGGACCCTGATCGGCTCGCCTGTTGAGACGATCACCACCAAGGAGGCACAAGCCTACGCAGAATACCTAAGGAACTATTCCAATTACTGGCGACGTTTCTTTGACCCGATTGCAATTCGCCTGAATGAATCAGCGCCCCAGCAACTGGAGGTCTCAACGTTCATTCTGCCGCTCGTTGACAACACCATTTACAACTCATTACGTATGGCTTTGGAGACGGATCGAACAGCGGACGCACTCGCCGTACCGGAAATCAAACCCACGCCCGTTGTCAAGCTTTCGTTGAATTTGTCGGAAGTGACGTGGCAGAACATCGCGGAAACGTTTTCAGATTTGTTCACGCGGTACACAGGTACCAATGCTGCTGTGCTTGATGATCTTGGCCCCAGCATGCACCTTGCCATCTTTGATTCTGACCCGATCATTGCTCTGGGCAGCGGTGACGTATTTGGAGCATTTGGCTCATCGATGAGTGGAATGAACACCGACATGGCTATGATACCGATCGCCTTGTCCATGTTCACCCGCCCCTGCAGTATTTTTATTGAAACACGAAATCCAGCAAGAACTGCACAGCTACTCCGGCAGGCGGCAACGGCATTTGATGCCAAACAGAATGCAAACGATGAGTTTCAAGCACAAATTTTCCAAGTAGGTGACGAACAGAAATGGGTCTGGATGCTGGACATCATGGGAATGGTCAAACTGCGTTATGGAGTTGAGATCGTCGATGACTACATCGTGGTTCGAAACATTCCCTGGTCGACAAAGGAAAAGATCATAAAAGTCGAATCAGCAGAGTTAAACGCAGCATCGCTACTAGTTAATCCCGGAGCCTGCCTTGAGCAATTACCGGGCCTCTTTGCAGCGGCATCGGATGCTAACTCTCGGGTGGCAATGTCAGGGCTAGGACGTTTAATGCCATTCATGGTCGGCAAAAACATCAGCGTCGAGGAAGCCATGAAAGAACATCAACGACTGTTGGGGTTCTTTCCAAAGACTGTTCTCGGAGATCAGCTGGCATGGCAACACCAGCGCCTCATCAGTGCCGATTATGGTGAGCCTCTGCGGCAACGCCAGCCTGCTTTCGACCCACAAAAACCATTCGGGTTGATGAATCAGATTGATTTCTTGCGTCTTGAGATGCAATTTGAAGATGATGGTCTACGCAGCTCAATACGATGGCGTTTACGCCAACCGAACGAATAAGCCAGACACCGCCACCGATGACTATCGTGAAATTCAGTCAGGGA